>NZ_JBVHOQ010000080.1:0-13727 GCF_055568375.1 Streptomyces sp. NPDC026062 | reverse complement strand
GATCTTCCGAAGATCCCGCATCAGCCCCAACCGCATGAGCGTCATCACGAAAGCCGTCCTCACCCTGGAGAGGCAACGCTGAAAATGCTCACTGAATCAACCCGCGCTATCGGCGGTATCCACCTTCACGGTGATGGGCCGACGCTTCCGCCTGCTGGGTGCACTGACCAGGGCAGAGAACGGGGTCACCTTGACAGGCTCCTGGGGCTCCTCCTGGGGCCTCTCGGGCACCCCCAGGACTCCTAGTGTCTCTCGCTGCTCCTGGGGGCTCATGCGGGCGAACAGGGCTGCTGCCTGGTGGAGGTCAGACACGGCGGCCCCCTACGCGCTGGCCAGCGACAGCTTGACCGCGAACCCCAGGAACAGCATCCCGGCCACGGAGGTAGCTCCCGCGCTGAGCGCCTTGCGCCTGCGGAACGCCGCTGCCAGCCGGGCACCCGCGAAGATCAGGAACGACAGGTACAACACGCTTGCGGCCTGGGCGAGGAAGCCAAGCAAGATGAAGCCCGGCAGAGGGTTGGATTCTGGAACGAACTGCACGAAGAACGAGATCAGGAACAGGATCGCCTTCGGGTTGAACAGGCTGACCACCAGCGCCCGCCGGTACGGCCGCTCCAGGCCCGCCGGGGTCCCGGCCCCGTCCGCCGCCTCGCCCGTGATCTCGGCCATCCGGCGGTGCCGCTCGCGCCACATGGACACCGCGGCCCGCAGCATCCCGATGGCCATCCAGGTCAGATAGCCCGCACCGGCGAACTTCACGACGGTGAAGAGCACCGGCGTCGTCTGCAGCAGGGACGACGCCCCGAGCGCGGACAGCGTCATCAGCACGGTGTCCCCGGTCCACACACCGGCCGCGGCGACATAGCCGGTCCGCACCCCGCGCCGGGCGGCGACGGACAGCACGTACAGCGAATTCGGACCCGGCAGCAGGACGATGAGCGCGAGACCGGCGAGGTAGGTCGGAAGATCGGTGACACCCAGCATGGGACGGAGTTTCGCACGGGCGCACGACACCACGGAAGCGGGGGTTCCGGTGCGACGGAGGCGGGGGTTCCGGTGCGGCGTCCGCTCGGCCCTCGTCGCCGTCGAGCAGCCGGTCCACCGAGGGCTCCCTCTCCACGCCGGCCTCGTCGGGCGGGGCGAAGGACGTCCCGCGCTTGTGGTGCGCCTTGTCGCTCCTGCGAGTGGCGGACCCGCGCAGGCGCCTCAGAACGCGTCCGCCGGCACGTACGTCCCCCACACCTCCCGGAGCGCGTCGCACACCTCGCCCACCGTGGCGCGGGCCCTGAGCGCGTCCTTCATCGGGTAGAGCACGTTGTCGGCGCCCCCGGCCGCCTTGCGCAGGGCCGCCAGGGCCGCCTCCACCGCGCCCCGGTCCCGTTCGGCGCGGAGCTTCGCCAGCCGGGCCGCCTGCTGGGCCTCGATCGCCGGGTCGACGCGAAGCGGCTCGTACGGCTCCTCCTCGTCGAGCCGGAAGCGGTTGACACCGACGACGACGCGCTCAGCGCTGTCCGTCTCCAGGGCGACGCGGTAGGCGCTGCGCTCGATCTCGTCCTTCTGGAAGCCGCGTTCGATCGCGTGGACGGCGCCGCCCATGTCCTCGATCCTGAGCATCAGTTCCAGGGCCGCGGCCTCGACGTCGTCCGTCATCCTCTCGACGACGTAGCTGCCCGCGAACGGGTCGACGGTGGCCGTCACGTCCGTCTCGTACGCCAGGACCTGCTGAGTGCGCAGGGCGAGGCGGGCGGACTTGTCGGTGGGAAGCGCGATCGCCTCGTCGAAGGAGTTGGTGTGCAGGGACTGCGTGCCTCCCAGGACGGCGGCCAGGCCCTGCACCGCGACGCGCACCAGGTTGACCTCGGGCTGCTGGGCGGTGAGCTGCACCCCGGCGGTCTGGGTGTGGAAACGGAGCATCAGCGACTTCGGGTTCCGCGCGCCGAACTCCTCCTTCATCACCTTCGCCCAGATCCGCCGGGCGGCCCGGAACTTGGCGACCTCCTCCAGGATCGTCGTACGCGAGACGAAGAAGAAGGAGAGCCGGGGGGCGAAGTCGTCGACGTCCATCCCGGCCGCGACGGCGGTACGCACGTACTCGATGCCGTCCGCGAGCGTGAAGGCGATCTCCTGCGCGGGCGAGGCCCCGGCCTCCGCCATGTGGTAGCCGGAGATCGAGATGGTGTTCCACTTGGGAATCTCGGCCCGGCAGTACTTGAAGATGTCGGCGATCAGCCGCAGCGAGGGCGCGGGCGGGAAGATGTACGTACCCCGGGCGATGTACTCCTTGAGCACGTCGTTCTGGATGGTGCCCGTGAGCTGCCGCGCCGGGACGCCCTGCTCCTCGCCCACCAGCTGGTACATCAGCAGGAGCAGCGCGGCGGGGGCGTTGATCGTCATGGACGTGGAGACCTTGTCCAGCGGGATCCCGTCGAACAGCACACGCATGTCGTCGACGGAGTCGATGGCCACCCCGACCTTGCCGACCTCACCGGACGCGATCTCCGCGTCGGAGTCGTGGCCCATCTGGGTGGGCAGGTCGAAGGCGACGGACAGGCCGGTCGTGCCGTTGGCGATGAGCTGCTGGTAGCGGGCGTTGGACTCGGTGGCCGTACCGAAGCCGGCGTACTGGCGCATCGTCCACGGGCGTCCGGTGTACATGGACGGGTACACACCGCGGGTGAAGGGGTAGGCGCCCGGTTCTCCCAGCTTCTCGGCGGGGTCCCATCCGTCGAGCGTGTCCGGTCCGTAGACCGGCTCGATCGGCAGTCCCGATTCCGACTCGCGCGTCATCCGCTGCGCCTCCCGTTGAAGCTGCCCGCTGGTGGTCGGTGGTTCCCGCGACGGACTGTAGCGGCGGGTACGCACCCGCCGGAGGGAGCCGGGCCGGGACCTTGCTCACAGCCCCGATGCCTGGCATCCTCCGGTCCTCGACGCCTCTCTCCCCATCATGCGCAGGATTCGGCAACCGGGCAGAGCGGGAATCCGTCCCATGAGACAACGGGATCCAGGGGGCCGGGATGACACACAGCAGCAGGACCGGGCGCGGCCACGCACACATACGCACCGGCGGGACGGGGCACGGCCACGCGCGCGCGGGCGGCCGGGGGGCGGGCACGGCGTACGCCGCCGTCGCCGTGCTGGCGCTGGTCGCCGTGACCGCGGGCTGCAAGGCCGAGCCCGCCGCCGGCGGACAGGCCGTACCGCCGGCGAGCAGCTCACCCGCCGACGACGCCAAGCCCGGCACGGAAGGACCGGAGACGGCCACGCCGTCCCCGGGCTCCGAGCCGAGCAAGCAGCCGAAGGAGACACCGAAAGCGACACCGACGCCCGACCCGACACCGAAGTCCACGCCGTCGGCCGGTCCCCGGGCCGAGGTGCTGATGGCGAGCGGCTCGCAGGGCAAGCAGGTCCGTGAGCTCCAGGCCCGGCTGCGGCAGATCGGCCACTTCGACCGCAGCCCCACGGGTTACTACGGCTCCGTCACGGTCGCTGCCGTGCAGTCGTTCCAGGGCAAGCGCGGACTGTCCCGTACGGGCCGTGCGGACACGCTCACCTGGCAGAAGCTGCTCGGCATGACGCACGCGCCGACCGCCGCCGAGCTGAACCCGCCGACCACCCGTCCGGTCGCGAAGCCGGACGAGCGCTGTATGAAGGGCCGGGTCATCTGCATCAGCAAGAACAGCCGGTCGCTGTCCTGGATGATCGACGGCAAGGTCGTCTCGTCGATGGACGTGCGGTTCGGCTCGCAGTACACGCCGACCCGCGAAGGCACCTTCTCCGTCTACTGGAAGTCCCGGCACCACGTGTCGACGATCTACCACACGGCCATGCCGTACGCGATGTTCTTCAGCGGCGGCCAGGCGGTGCACTACTCGTCGGACTTCGCGGCCCGGGGTTACAACGGCGCCTCGCACGGCTGCGTCAACGTCAGGGACGAGGGGAAGATCGCCTCGCTGTTCGCCCAGGTCCGCGACGGCGACAAGGTCGTCGTCTACAAGTGAGGCCATGAGTGAGGGGCGCGGGCGGGACCGGGGGAACGTGTCCCGCCCGCGCCATGTGCGCCGAGCCGCAGGTACGGGGGGAACCCCGGCTCCGGGCGCTGCCGATGACCAGTCGGCTCACTCAGTACTGCGCCCCGGGGCCGAGAAACGTCACACCCGGTGGTGGTGGGGCGGTGCGGGGCGTCAGCGCGCGGCGAGGGAGTACACCGGAGCCGGGGTGTGCCAGGACCCGGAGTGCGGGCCGACGGAGGCCGTCGAGGGCTCCGGGGAAGCGGTGGAGAACCTGATCGAGGGCAGGGTTCCCGGGTCGGTGCCGGACCAGCCGTCACCGCCGTCCGGGTCGTCACCGTCGTCGTCGCCGCTGTCGTCGCTGTCGCTGCCGTTGCCGCTCTGGCCGTTGCCGCTCTGGCCGTTGCCGCTCTGGCCGTTGCCGCTCTTTCCGCCGGCCTGGTCGAGGACCGAGTCGCAGAAGCGGCTAAGGTTGCGGGCCCCCTTGGCCAGCGCTTCGAGGCGGCTTCTGCGCTCGTCGTCGAGCTTGCCGTCGCGGTAGTCGCGGCAGGCCTTCAGGGTCTTGGCGTACCAGGCCGCCGTCCTGGCGTCGTCGCCGGACGTCCCGTCGCCGCCCTGCCCGTCCTGGCCGTCCTGGCCGTCCTGGCCCGCCTGGCCGCTCTGGCCCTGTGTCCCGCCGGCACCCTGCGACGAGCTGTTCCCGGCGGCGTCGGACCGGTGGTCGCCGGTGTCCGGTCCGCCGTCGGCGGCCACGCCGCCGGTGCTGCCGCCTCGGTCGGTGCGGCCGTTCTCCGGACCGCCGTTCCTGCCGGAACCCGGCCCGCCCGGCGTCGCGGTGCCGTTGTCCGGCGAACCGGGCGACGGCGCGGACGTCTCGTCGGCGGTGAGGCCGGATCCCAGCTCCTCGGGGGATGCCGCGGCCGACACCGAGGTGGCCGGTGCGGGGGTGTGCCGGCCGAAGGGCGCGGGCAGCACCCCGGACCCGGCGGCCACGGCCACCCCGCCGATCGCGCAGCACGCGAGGGAGGCGACCAGGCCGAAGCGGATCGGCCGGCTCCAGCGCAACGGGCGGGCGCCGCGGGAATCCGCGCCGCCCGACACCGTGGCGGAACCGGCCGGGCGTATGTGTACGGGCGCGAGCATCCCGGAATCCGGCTCGGCGGAGCCGTCCTCCCCGGTCCTGGCCGCCACTGCCGCATCCGCGGGCGTGGAAGCGGCGGCCGTACGGCGGGCGGCACGGAAGGCGGCCAGGGCTGCGGCCTCGCCGGGCAGTTCCCCAGCGGCGGGGCGGACCGTGCGGGCCGCCGCTTCGAGAGCGGCCGCGAGCCTTTCGGCGTCCTGTCGGGACCGGCGGTCGGCAGGATCGACCGGTTCGCGGCGGAGCATTCTCTCCGCCGCTTCCTTGTCAAGCCATTCGTGCTGCTCGTCGGCCATCACATGTCCTTCTGCGTCCACAGACGCGAATGCGTCACACCGGCGGGCGCCACCAGGCCGGTGCGGGAGGGTCGTTGTGCGGGAACGGCACCGAGTTCCACCGTCCGGCCCGCCACGGTGCCCTGCGAGGACTGCGCCGGGGCCGTGCCGTCGGCCGGCCCCCTGGAGGCACCGCCTCCGCCGCCGGATCCGTCACCGCGCGGACGGCTCCCTTCCGCCGTACCGGCCGCCGGCAGACCGCCGTCGCCGTCCGGCAGCCCGGCAGCGTCCGGGGCCTCCGCGCTGTCCGCCCGCAGCAGTTCGGCGAGCCGCTTCAGCCCTCGGTACGCCGCGGTGCGGACCGCGCCGGGCCGCTTGCCCAGTGTCTGCGCCGCGCTCTTCGCGTCGAGTCCGACCACGACACGCAGCACCACGGCCTCGGCCTGGTCCTGCGGCAGCTGGGCGATGAGCGACATCGTGCGTCCGGTGGCCAGGGCCTCGATCGCCTCGTCGGCCGTGTCGGACCCGGCGGGCTTCTCGGACAGTTCCGTCTCGTCGCCGCCGATCGCGGGCCGCCTGCCGCGCATCCGCAGATGGTCCAGGGCCCGGTTGCGCGCTATCCGCGCCGCCCACCCCCGGAACCGGTCGGCGTCACCGCTGAAACGGTCGAGGTCCCTGGCTATCTGCAGCCACGACTCGGACGCCACGTCCTCGGCGTCCAGCTCCCCCACGAGCGTACGTATGTAGCCCAGCAGCCGCGGCTGCACAGCGCGGTACACAGTACGGAAGGCATCCTCGTCCCCGTCCTGCGCCGCGAGCACCGCGGCCGTAAGCCCCGCGTCGTCCCCCAGCACTCCCTCAACCTGTCCTGCTGTCCTGAATCGCAGCTGGTCATCGCTGCCGCGCCACCCTGCGCGACTCAGCACGCTACGTCCTTCGCGGGCATCGCGTCCATGACTTGTACAACCCGCAACATTCCTCGGACACCAGGCGGTGTGACAGAAAACGCGGTCGCGGCGCTGAGATGAGTACGGGGTCGTCCTGCGGCCCCGCGGAAGACGACCGGGGCCTCTCCTGTGGGGGGTGGCGGCCCCGGTCGTCGTTCCATCTACCCCATCCGGCCAGCGAAAACGTGGCCCTCGGACCCTTACGTGGCCGGCGCGTGGCCCACGCATCAGGGCATCCGCCCGATCCGACGGGGATCAGGGCGGCGCACCACCCGATGCGGGCTGTCCGGACCTCTTCTTCAGCTCGCCGGCGACCGTCGTCGCAGGCCGGCGGTGCGGTCGCCGCGTGCCAAGCCGTCTGTCCGTGCAGCGGAGTTCGGGGCTCGCTGCCGGCCGCAACCCGCGTTTGGGAGGACAAGGCGATCCCCCTCGGGGGCAACCGTCCCTCAGAGCTGATGTCCGACGTCACGGCGTCAGGTCGCGGCCCGCGGGCTCCTGGCGTGCGGGCTCCACCTGTGTGCGCGGATCAGTTGCGACCTGTCGACGCGGTCACTCGAACGTGCCCAGCACCTGCGGAAAGTCGCTGGGGATGCCGGGCATGCCGAGGATCAGACGACCGCGTCGGCGAGCATGAAGGCCGCCACCGCCAGCAGGGCGTAGGCGAAGACGCGCTGGAGCGTGTTGCCGCTGAGCCGTTGTGCGTAGCGTTTGCCGTCCCAGGCACCGAGGATCGCGGCGGCGGTGAAGGGCGCGATCACGGCCCAGTCCAGATGGATTCCGGTACCGGTCCGGGCGCCGAGCGCGGCGATCGAGTTGATGGTGATGACCAGCAGGCTGGTGCCGATGGCCCGGCGCATGGGGAGGTTCAGCACCCGCGTCAGGGCCGGCACGGCGAGAAAGCCGCCGCCGACTCCCAGCAGTCCGGTCACGGCGCCGAGCCCGGCACCGGCGGCGCCGGCCCTGGCGGGCCGCACCTCGCCCGTGGCCGCGGCAGGTGCGGGGCGCAGCATGCGCAGTGCGGCGAGTCCCGCGACAACGGCGAAGGCGACGGTCAGCCCGGCCTGGGGCAGATGGCCGGCGGCCGTGCCGGCGAGCATGGCGGGCACGATGCCCGCCGCCGCGAACAGCAGCCCGGTCCGCCAGACCACGTTGCCGTCCCGGGCATGGCCGGCGAGCGCGGTGATCGAGGTCAGGGTGACGATGATCAGGCTGGCGGTCATCGCCTCCGTCGGCGGCATGCCGAGCAGGTAGGTCAGTGCGGGGACCGCCAGGACGCTGCCGCCACCGCCGAGGCCGCCGAGCGCCAGGCCGACGACGGATCCCGCCACGAGCGCGAGGATCAGGGTGGTCATGCCGCCGGTCCCTCGTCGCCGGTTCCGCCGACGAGCGCGTACCCGGCGGCGGTCCACTTCTTCAGGCCGCCCTCGACGTCCACCGCGTCCACGCCGCGCGCACCGAGCACGTCGACGGCCGTCCGTGAGCGGTTCCCGCTACGACAGATCACCACCAGCGGCCGCCCCTGGGCGGCCTTCGGTATGGCAGCACCCGCGACCAGGCCGGACAGGGGTGCGTGCACGGCGCCGGGCGCCCGCCCGGCGTCCCACTCGTCCCGCTCGCGTACGTCCAGCAGGACGGCCGGGGCGTGGGCGCCCTGGGTGCGCCGATGTGCCTCCTCGACGGTGACACGTTTCTTGTCTCGGGAGAACAGGGACATGACGGGGCCTCTCACATGCAGTCGTGCGGGAAACTCGTACGGCCCGTACGTACGGGCCGTACGTACGGGCCGTACGTACGGGCCGTACGTACGGGCCTTACGTACGGGCCTTACGTACGGAAGTCGGGGCGGCCTCCGGGGCTCGGGTGCTCCGGGGCCGCGCGGCATCGGCCGGCCGGCTGCTTCAGCCGGTGACGACGGGCAGGCCGGCAGCGGCGGCGGAGTCGAAGCTGTCGTCGACGGCGACGGCGACGGCGACCACGTCGCGGCCTGCGGCGTCCCACGAAACTGCTCCCTTCCTCGAAATGCCCCCCTGGATGTCCTGTTCAACCAGATATACCCCTGGGGGTATATCTGCCGGGTGCGCCGGGCCGACGCGTGAGGTGACTCTCCCCCCGGGCATGACGCCAGGCGCCTGTTCATTTCCCTGGCGATCCCCGGCGCGGTCCCGCCGGGGCCGGACCTCGGCCGAACGGGACGTCGGCCGAACGGGATCTCAGCAGGACGGGATCTCGGCAGGACGGGACGTCGGCAGGACGGAACCTCGGCGGGACGGGAGAAGGAGTTCACCGTGGTCGCCGGCCCCTCCGGCGATCCTCAGCGGAGCAGCGTCACCGTCGGCCGGAGCGGGTGCGCGACGCTCACGACCGGTCGCGGAGGGAGGCGATGACGCTGCGGACATCCGTGCGCGGTCCGCGGTTGTAGGGCAGCTTGGCGAGCATCATGCCCATGGCGCAGGTGTTGCTGAGCGCGGCGAAGGTCAGCCCTGCGCCGATCGCGGTGCCGATCAGGTGGACGCCGGGGACGAAGAAGCCCACGACGCCGGTGACCAGCACGACCGAACCGGCGACGAGACGGACCTGCCGCTCCAGTTCCCAGCGCTGCGGGCCTCGGTCGACCGGTGCGCCGGACGCCTCCCACGCCATCATGCCGCCGTCCAGGACCCGCAGATCGGGCAGGCCCGCCTCGGCGAGAGCCTCCTCGGCCTGCTTCGCGCGGGCACCGGAGCGGCAGACGAGCACCACGTCCTCGTCCAGGTGCCGGCCCAGCTCCATGCGGTGCTCGTGCAGGATGTCCAGGGGCACGTTGTAGGCGCCGGGGATGTGGCTGGTCCCGAACTCGCCCGACGTACGCACATCCAGCAGACGGGGACCGTTACCGGTCTTGATCAAGTGCTGAAGCGCGGCAGGCGTGAAGGCCGAGGTACGGGAAGCATCGGTGGTCATGAGAAGTACTCCATCGGGAAGACACGAAGACAGAAGACAGGGGGAAGCGGGGAGCCGACGCCCACACGGTGACGGGAGCGCGGTGACGGGAGCGCGGTGACGGGAGCGCGGTGAAGGGTCAGGCGGCGGCGGGCGTGTTCAGCCGAGCCCAGGCCGCCCAGCCGCCGAGTACGTCGGAGACGTCCTCGAAGCCCTGGTGACGCAGCAGGCTCGCCGCGATCGAGGAGCGGTGGCCGCCCGCGCAGTGCAGGACCAGCCTCTTGTCGCGCGGGATCTCGTCGAGGCGGCCCGGCAGTTCGCCCAGGGCGATGTGCAGGGCGCCCTCGATGAACCCGTTCTCGGCCCGCTCACCGCAATTGCGGACGTCAAGGACGACCGGCGGGTTCTCCCCGTCCAGCTCGGCGCGCAGCTGGGCGGCGGTCAGGCGGCGGGCCGGGGCGACCACGTCTGCCATGGCGGCCAGCGCCTCGTCGGTCGAGGCCAGGTACCCGGCGACCTCGTCGAAGCCGATCCGGGCGAGCCGGACGACGATCTCCTCCGCACGGCCCTCGGGCGCCACGACGAGCAGCGCCGCGCCGGTCGGCAGCACGGTGCCGGCCTGCTCGGCGAACCGGCCGTCCGCGGGTACGTTGACCGCGCCGCGCACATGACCGGCGGCGAACTCCTGTGGGTCACGCGCGTCGACCACCACCGCGCCCGCCGCACGCCGAGCCAGGAAGTCCTCCGGGCCCAGCGCCCGCGGCGCGCTCGCCGGGTCGAACAGCTCCCGCTCCCGGCGGTTGAGGTCCGCGTCGTAGGCGAAGTACCCCGGAGCCGCCGACTGCCCGGCGGTCACGAGCGCGACGAAGTCCCGCTCGCTCATCGGCGCGCACGCGTAGTTCGTCGCGCGCTGCTCGCCGATCGTCGACTGACGCTCGGTCGACAGGTTCTTGCCGCACGACGAACCGGCGCCATGGGCGGGAAACACCCGTACCTCGTCGGCCAGCCCCATCAGCTTGTTTTGCACGCTGTCGTGCAGCATCGCGCCCAGTTCGTCGGCGGTCACCCCGACCGAGGCCAGCAGGTCCGGGCGGCCGACATCACCGATGAACAGCGCGTCACCGGTCAGCACGCCGTACGGAACGACGTCCGCGGCGCGCTCGTACACCAGCACACTGATCGACTCCGGCGTGTGGCCCGGCGTCTCCATGATCTTCAACGTCACGTCGCCGAGGCTGATGGTGTCGCCCTCGGCCAGCTCGCGGATCGGGTACTCGGTCTCGGCCCGGCGCCCATAGCCGATCCACGCGCCGGTACGGGCGGCGACCTCCAGGTGACCGGCGACGAAGTCGGCGTGGAAGTGCGTGTTGATGACACCCACCACGGTGAGACCACGGGCCTCGGCATCGTCCAGGTACTCCGAAACGTCCCGGCGCGGGTCCACGATCACGGCTTGGCCGGTGGTCTCGTCGGCGATCACGTACGACGCCTGCGACAGACATTCGAGGTAGTACTGCGAGAAGAACACGGAACCTCCAGAACAGAGCGGGGGTAATACCCTGGGGGGTATTGAAGAGGCCAGGGGGCGGCCCGGCGCCGGGGCGGACACGCGGACGATGCCGGAACGCGGCCTCGGCCCGATGGGGCTCGGCTCACCGGAACGGAGCCCGGCGGAGCCGGTCTCGGCGGCGGCTGCGAACCCCGGAGCCGCAGTGGATACCCCACGGGGTATTACGCATTCGACCGTACGGAGCCGTGTTCGCCTTGTCAAATACCCTAGGGGGTATCGAATCGGGTGGATCGCGTCGCCAAGCGCGCACCAAGGCGCCTACCGCGCAGGCATACGGAAGCCCGGCGACCCGGCACGCCGGGGCAGGGGTCGACGAAGCGCACCCCTAGGGACGGAACCCGGCCCGCGCCGACGCCCTCGGAGTCCTCGACCGGGGAAGGGGCGGCCGCTGCGCCACACCCCCGAACGCGCGCGACACAAGCCGGCAGCCGGTCCGGCCAAAGCCGGGATTAATACCCCAGGGGGTATCGTTGTCCGGGATCGAAGGAGGTTGACATGCAAGTGGACGAAGAATCGATGCAACCCGTCCTGAACCGCCCGCGGCGGGCTCAGGGGCAGCTGGCCGCCGTGATCACGATGATCGAGGCAGGCCGCGACTGCAAGGATGTCGCGACACAGCCGGCCGCCGTCTCCCGCGCCTTGGACCGGGCCGGATTCAAGATCGTCGCCAGCGGAATGAGGCAGTGCCTCGCGGGAGACTCCGACACCCCGCCCATGTCGCAGGAGGAGCTGGAGAAACTCTTCCTGGCTCTGGCGTAACCCCGCGAGGCGCGCGGCGCGCCGAGTCGGCCCCGGGCCGGGCGGGCACCGTTTCTCGGATCTCCCGGCTTGACCCGCGTGCTGCACTCAGAGGGCTGCAGAGACCCTGGGAATCCGGCGCATGCGCGGCAGGACAGGCCGGAGTCGTTCCTGTTGCGGGGCAGGAAGACAGAGAAGGCCGTTGGAGCCGTCGCGGACTCCGGATGCCCTCGGCCTCACGAGGCAGGAGCGCGGAACACCCCAGCTTCGGTCAGCGGCCGTAGCCGCCCCGGCGGATCCGCAATCCGGTCGGCACGCAGATGCCGCCGGCGCCGATTCAGCGCTTCACGTGCCGGCCACGAACACTCCGTTCGTCACTCATCATTCGCGCCGGAGGTAAGGGTCACGCCCCTCACCAGAAGACTCACACCCTCCCCCGACAGCCGAACCAAGGCGCTGTAGGGCGGATAGAGGATGTTCGTGTCCTTTCCATAGCATTTGATCCAATCGAGGCTCAGAATCACCGGGCCCCCTGTCGCACCATCAGCCGGGCGAATCCTGAACGGCCGACCGACGTGCACTTCGCCGCCCACACAGCGAGCAGCACAGGTCGCCGCCCCCGCACCCCTCTCCTCCACCGAGTAGATCTGAAGTTCACCAACAGCATTGCCATACGTGCTTATAAGCCTCTGTCAGGAATTGTCGCACCTGTTCGGGCGAGATCACCTCTTCAGATTCGGCACTCCCGAGGCCCCGGCCCCCAAAGCACGCGCCCCGTCGTCGCGCCTTGCGGCCCGGACGAGCCTTACGGCGTTTCGGGTCGTGTGATGAACTCCAGCGTGTTGCCGTTGAAATGGCCTCCGCAGACCGGGCATTCGTTGCGGAACAAGTGGGCGCGAGAACGCTCGACACTGTTGGAGAACAAGGGAATGGTGGTCTCGAATTCGATCACCCGGAACCGCGCACCGCAGGCTGGGTGCGAGGTGCTGTAAGGCTCGCCGACAATGGCCCCAGCGAAGTCCTCTTCGGTCGCCGTCCCGGCGGCGACCCGCCTGTCGAGAGCCGCCAGGTCGGCTCCGTCGCTCCAGTGCAGGAAATAGCGGAGCAGCGGCCAGCCAGGACGCAGACGAATCAGAATACGGCGCATTCGAGGGTGGTCTGCGAGCAGGCGGTCCTCCAGCTCGTCGAAGCCGGCGATCGGTTCGTCGGCCCCGACCAGCTCTCCTGCCGGGAAGTACTGCGTGTCCCACTTACGAAATCTCATTGTCAGCCCGCCCACGGTTCCACCTTGATCATGTTGGGGATCAGGACTTCACTCTCGCCTGCTCCGGGCAGGCTCTGCCAGATCCCTTCGCTCGGATGGATCATGGCACGGTAGACGGGACCACCATTGGCGAAGTACTTCGCGACCTCCGGGTCCGTTGTGAATGACATCACCGACCGGGGGCCGTACGCCTGCTGCATCTCGGTTCCGAACTCCGAATGGGCATGGGCGAGTGAATCCGGGCTGCCCCATTCCTTGAGCGCTGCGGAATGTGCCTCCTGAGACACGCGAAGCGCATCGTCGACCGAGCTGCCCTCGAAGTACGCGCGCTGGGCCGCCTCGCTCATGAGGTGGCCTGTCTCGTCCACGATGGAGTTCTCCGCCATCCGGTCTGTCCCCCGGTAGACCGGGACCTTCTCCTCCGGGCAGGGGGACAGGCCGAGCGGGTCCGTCCAGCGGTGCGGGTTGACCACGTACGCGACCGGGTTGGGCGCCGGAGCCAGACCCAGGGGGTCCGGGGTGGCGTAGCGGCCGGTTTCGGGGTCGTAGTGGCGGAAGACGTTGTAGTGGAGGCCGGTTTCGGGGTCGTAGTACTGGCCGGGGAAGCGGAGGGGGGTGTACGTGCCGCTGTTCCGGGACCAGGCGGTGGTGCCCCAGAGCGTGGAGCGGGAGCGCCACGCGATGTCTCCGGACTCGTCGATCAGTTCGGCGGGGGTGCCGATGAGGTCGGTGGCGATGGCGAAGAAGCGGCGGTCGATCTCTTCCTGGCCGTCGTCGGCGGTGAGGATGCGTTCGGTCTGGGCCAGGGGCACGTCGTCCCGGTGGTCCCAGGTCAGGACGACGTCGTGCGGGGCGTCCGGTCGGTGGGT
>NZ_JBVHOQ010000079.1:0-13729 GCF_055568375.1 Streptomyces sp. NPDC026062 | reverse complement strand
ATCTTCCGTAGATCCCGCATCAGCCCCAACCGCATGACCGTCATCGCCAGAGCCATCCTCCCCCTGGAGAGACAACGCTGAAAACGCTCAATGATTGTTCCCATCCCGTACACCCGTACGAAGTCGCGGTAGTCGGGCGGAAGCTGCCATCCAGTGTCGGCGTGTAGCGCGCCAGTCGACCGGGTCACCGCCGTCCCGGGGCGGCGGCATGACATGGCTCAGCCCTTCCACAGCCCAGTGCATAGCGTCCTCGTGTCGAGTGGAGATCCGTTGGTCACGCCCCTGCCAGTGCGCGAGTCGACCACCGTACCCAAGTTGTGCCAGCCCTGGGGCGTATTCATCACGTTCACCACTTCACGCGTGGTGGTGCTGACCAGGGGGCCGCGATGGGCTGTCAGCCTCGTATGCCAGCATGCTGCCGTGACAAACACATGTGATCAGCGTCCCGCCGAAGCCACTCTCGACTTCCTGCGCTCCGCGTTTCCGTCGGAGTGGCGAGAGCCGGCGCTCGGGCATGAAGCCGTCGCGGCCTGGGAGCGGGAGAACCTGGTGGTTCTCCCGGAGCCGTACAGGACGTTCATCGCGGAGATCGCCAACGGGTCCAGCCTTGGCCCCGCCGGCGACGGCGGTCTCCAGCCGCTCGGCTGGCTGCCGGACACGTGGCCCGACCTTGGCCTGCGGCAGCCGGGAGAACCATTCCCCCTGGAAGGGGCCTGGCCCTGGGAGGACGAGGAAGCTGTCGACCCCGAGGACCCGCGGATCAACGCCGTGTTCAAGAAGGGGTCCATCGTTCTCGGGGCCGAGGACGGACCGTCGTTCTGGCTCCTGTTGACCACAGGCCCCCGCCGCGGCGAGGTGTGGATGATCGCCGACGTCGGGGCCATCCCGGTGCCTGGCGAGGCGGCATGGGGTTTCATGGAGTGGGTGCAGCGCTGGCATACTGGCGACGGCATTTGGGACTGAACACTCCGTATTGACCGATCAAAGGCCACAGGCTGTTCGAATCTCGGGGGCCTCCCACAGTAGTGAACATTCACTGTCCACACTCGGCTCTGGCTCAACTTCTGCAGAACCTGAGCCAGAACCCACACTTCATGGATAAAGCCATTTCGTTTCCTCGCCGGAGCGGAACTGCGGACGCCAGTGTCCCCACTGGAAAGCCTCAAGCAATACGCCTGTCCGACGATACTGGCCTGAACCGGACGTGCTGCCGTTCATGGTCCGTCATCGGCTTCATCCTTTCCCACGAACCGTTCGGGTACGCGGTCATCTCGGGCCGACCGTACCGGATCAGCGCCCGGCCGAAGAGGGTATCCGCATGCGGCGCCGGTCCGCGGACCAGGCCGAGTCGCTCGGGGCGGGCGCCGTAGGCCCGGCACAGCATCACCGTGTATTCCGGGCCCGACCATTCGCCCCCGTCGTGTTCCCACCGGTACAGCATCGGCTTTGACATCCCCGGCGGGCGGAGCCCGTCCGCGCGGTAGAGCCCAGCGACCTGGGCGACGGTCTGGGCCCGGGACCATCCCAGAGTGAACCGCCACGCCTCCAGTGCGTTTACCTCGCCCAGCGCGTCCTGGATGGTGGCGGCGATGTGGTCGACGCGATGAAACTGCAGGACGTCTTCGACGATCTGGTTCGCAGGACGGACCCGACGAATGCAATCGGGTCCGTCAACTAGATTTTCCACGACTCTTGATGAGTGCGTCACCCTCGTTCACGCGTCCAGCTTTTAGGGCCGCTTCCCTAACTTCCTGATCAGTCATTTCCAATACCAACGCATGCGCTTCATGGAAGCCATCACCGTCACGCACATCCAATAGCTTCAGGAAGCAAGTCAGAGCCTTCACTCGGTCCACACTGCCTCCGAGACCGTCACGGCACATAATTCCTAGATTTAGCAGCGCACGGTAAGAGCCTTGCTCAACGGCAGACGTCAACAATTGTCTTGCCGTAGCATAGTCTCCCTCTGAAAGGGAAATTTCTCCAAGCTGCCGAGAAGCTGCATCCATGCCAGCGCGCGACGCCTCCCGCAAAAGACTAATTGCCCTATTCTTGTCCTTCGCTGCGCCGTCTCCTCGCAGAAGCACTCCGGCCAGGTTAAACTTTGCCGCTCGATCCCCCGCTTTCGCCGCAGCCTCGAAGAGCTTTACAGCCTCTCTTTTGTTTTTTTGTACTCCAAGGCCTTCAAACAACATGTACGCCAAGCCTCGCTGGGCCGAAGCGTTACCAGCTTTAGCGGCTGCAAGTAGATAATAGTGAGCAGTTTCATAATCCTTCATGTACTCAAGAGCGACCCCGCCGAGCAACTCTTGAAATTCCGAATTACCCGAATCTGCCGCACGCTGCACATCCGGGATTACGCGACGCATCTCCGTTGCTGCATCAGTGCTCCCCAGCCTCATTCCGTCCAATGCGGAACGTGCGGACTGGAGAAGTTTTTCCAAATCAACCACTTCCATCACCTTTTCATGTGAAATAGAATCGGGGTGCGCCCGATAATATCACGGGCGCACCCCATGGGGTTACTGCTGCATCAGGGGTTGAATCTGTATATGCCACTCGGGTCAAGCACCCAGTGCATCTGACCTGACGTTCGAGCGAGATCCGTGAACCCTTGGAAGCAACTATCGCACATCGGCTTCGTAACAAGAATTGGATGCCCCGGACTCACTGTGGCTGCTTGCTTTTCAGCGTGACTGAGGTTGTAAGCACCGTCGCCAGCTTTGTTGTCCATGAAGAACGGCTTCCGCTCTAGCGGAAATTTCTTAGCGACGTCATTAAGGTCGGCTCGAACAAATCCCTCAGGAACGTCGGCACCGTAACCACTCACAACGAAATTCCCGTCCGAGTACGCAGCCGTCTTACCTTCTGGGAAATTGGGAAATTCCACCTCGGAGGGGAGTTTCCTAGGCAACTCGTCAAGGCCTTTCACGCCATCCAGCAATATCTTTCCACCTTTGAAGCCCTTACCGATGAATGGTATGGCGGCTGCAGCGGAAAACGAACAGTTAACTGCTTCGGGATCTTGAATGCATTGAGCTGCACCGAGGGCCCCAGTGGGGTCGATCGTGGAGAGAAGCGCGCCAGCGCGCGTCTGCCCGGGCGTAAGAACCCCTGGGCAAGCAGTCCCACCGCTAACTGACCCGCAATGGCTCGTAGCAATGGCAGGCGTATTGAAGACCTCGTCTAGCTGCTGCTTGCAGCTCGCGTCACAGTAAGTCCCCTTCTCGTCGTAGTAGTCATAATTGGACGTTGCCCATGGATACTTATCCTCCCATGATTCCGCGCGATCGAAATTGGGAGCCGCGTGCGCCTCCTTGAATTTTATCTCCCCTCCGCAATTTGAAGAGCAGGTGCTTGCCAGGCCGGTAGGGTCAGAGAATGTGACAGGGCTATTCTCTGCGTAAGAATAACCGTTTAGCGACTGAGGTTTAGCTACTTCGAGAAGAGAGTCAACGGACATGAACCGGCCGAGGTCGGCGTCGTATTCGCGTGCGCCGAGGTGGGTGAGGCCGGTGGTTTTGGTGTCGTTGGTGCCGCCGACGAAGCCCTTGGTGCCGGGCCAGGTGGTGGGTGCGGTGCCGCGTTCTCCGCCGAAGGGGAGGGAGCGGCGCTGGGTGACGGCAAGGTCGGTGGCTTGGATGGCGAGTTCGCCTGTGCCGTGGTGATCGGCGACGGTGAAGGCGAAGGTACCGTCGTCGTTGCGGATGGCTGTCTGACCGCCGCCGAGGTCGAAGTACCGGGTGGCCTTTGCCTTGGTAGCGCCGGTGGGAAGTGTGACCTCGGTGTTCCCCAGATACAGGGTGGTCTCGGTCGGGGTTCGGCCTATAAGCCGGTTGCCGGACGCGTCGTAGAGGTAGCTGGTGGTCTTGCCGCTCTTGGTGACGCTTGCCAGGTGGCCCTCGGCGTCCCAGGTGAGGGACTGGCCCGGGCGGGTGATCGTGTTCCCGCTCGGGTCGTAGGTGTAGTTGTCGGTGCTGTTTCCGGCAGGCCCCGTGACGGTCCGCGAGGTCAGGCTGTGTGCCTGGGGAGAGCCGGGCGTGGGGTAGGCGTAGGCCTCCTTGATGTCCTTTGCCGCGTCACCCGCTATGTCGTGCTGTGTCTGGGTGGCACGGTTGCCGGCCTTGTCGTAGGTGAAGGACTGCCAGTACGGGGCTGGGCCGCCGGTCTTGTCTGCGGTGGGTGTTGCCACGCAGGTGTCGACGGGCTGCGCCCAGGCTTCGGTGAGACGGCCGAGATAGTCGTAGGTGAAGCACTGGTTGTCGGTGCTGGTGACGGAGGCGTCCGATACCGAGCGGACGTTTCCTGCTTCGTCGTAGGCGTAGACGGCGTAGCGGTCGGTGCTGGACTGGCCCGTTCGATCAACACGGGAGGTGGCCAGGCGCTGGGTTCCCCACTCGTAGGTGTTGGTGACCTCTGTGATCTTGCTTCCGCCACTCAGCCCCATCTGGAATTGCAGAGGCTTGCCGGTGTTGCTGTAGCTGCTGACGCGGGAGGTCATGCCCTCCCCGTAGACGGTTTCGGGGCGCAGCGTGGCGTTGTCGTAGGTGTAGTTGGCGGAGCCGCCTGGCAGTGAACCGGCTGCGGAGTAGGCGAAGGACGCGATCAAGCCGGAGGTTTGGAAGGTTGTTCCGGTCTGGTAGGTGCCCTGGAGGGCGCCTTCAACGGCGGGGATGACGACGGCGGTCCGGGTGGGTCGGTACAGCTCGTCGTACCGGGTGACCTGTGACGTGTAGGGCTGCCCGTCCACATATCGGGTTGATTCGGCGAGTTGTCCCTTGGCGCCTGTGACGGTGTCGTAGACCTGCTTCGTCCGCAGGGTTCCGGTGGCGGACTTCTCACGTACCTCGGTCTGGCGGCCGAGGTTGTCGTAGACATAGGCGAGTCCGGGGACGTCGGTACGCGAGCCCTGGACGAACGTTACTTGGCCGCGGTCGTCGTAGGTCGTGTTCGTGGTGCCCTGATCCGGGTCAGTCGCCGAATCCTTACGGCCCAGCTGGTCGTAGGTGTATGTCCAGTTGTTGCCGGCGGGGTCGGTTACCTTGTCCAGTTCGTTACGCGGTGTGTAGTGGTAGAAGGTGCTGTCGTAGGCAGCGGTAGCGGAACGGGTGTGGAGCTGGCGCAGTTCCGTGGTGTTGCCGTGTGCGTCGCTGAGGGTGGTGGTGGCTGTGCCACCGACCGGTGGGATGACAGTGACGCGGTCCCCGCCGTAGATGGTCTTGGTGGTGTTGAGGATCTGGCCGTCATCACCGTTGCCGGCCATTTCCTGGGCCTGTACGGCGCGGTTCAGCCCGTCATACGCGACAAGGGTCTGGGTCTCGACCAAGAGCGCGTTATCCGGCTCGAAGAGCTCGGTACTGGCCGCGTCGGTGGTGTAGTACGGAGCAAAGGCCTTGGTCGCGAGGCCACGTTCGTCATAGAAGGTGTCCGTGAGGATGCTGCCGCCCTTGGGCCCGGGTTCCTGGGTCTGGCGGCTGCGCAGGAATCCGTCGAACAGTTCGTAGGTCGTGATCTGCCCGCCGGTGTTGTTCAGCGACTTTGACGCGACCGCGACCGGCTTGCCCTCGGTGATCGTGTAGACGAACTCTGCGGTGGGCGTCAGCGTATTGCGGCGATTGGCAGCCCAGACCTTGGTCGTCCGCCCCAGTGCGTCGTACGCGTACTGGGTGACGTTGTTGTTCGTGTCGGTTTGCTTGGCGGCGAGCCCCCGTGCCGGGTCGATGTCCGTGGTGCTTACCTGGGCTGTCGTCGCGTCGGATGCCTGGGCCGGAGGTGTGGTCACCTTTGTCTGGGTAGCGAATCCGGCGGCGGGTGTGTACGCGGTCGTGGTGGTGCGACCGTCCGTACGGGCGGTCCGGACAGGGGTACCGCCGTCCGTGACCGACACATTGGCGGTCAGATCGGTCACCGTCAGCTGCCGGCCGTAGCTGTCGAACGTCCCCCCGGCTTCGAGATAGGTTGCCTTCGTACCGTCATGGCTCTTCAGGGTGGCGACGGCAGTCACATCACCCTTCGCGGGGACGGCACCGTAGGCGCCACCGTCGTAGACCGACCAGACGTCGCTCAGGACGTCCTTCTTCCGGTCGACGGACGCGTCACAGGGCTTTGCAACCGTCTCCACGCGAACCGGCATGCTGAGGATCGCGGTGGTCGCATCGCCCGCGTAGGTGGTACGCGTGCATGTGTTGTCAGTCGAAGTGGAGTCGTCGCCGTAGTCGTCGGCTTCGATCACGCGGCCGGCAACGGTGTCGTGCTTGGTGGCCGTTGCGGTGGTGCGCCACTTGGTGCCTGCACCCGCGTCCAGGGACGTCCAGGTCTTGCTGCTGGAGGTACCGGTGAAGTTGGAGGTTACGGTGCCCCAGTCCCGGACCCTCTTCGCGGTCTGCTTGTACCAGGGACGGCTGATCGTCTTGCCGAGAACCTTGCCACCGGGCTTGTCGAAGGCCACGGTCTTGTAGCCGAAGCCTGCAACGGCCTCGTGGTCGGTGATGGCTTCGCCTTCGTCCGCGTCCAGTGTGACGGCGACGGACTTGGTACCTCCGGCAGCGTTCTTCCGGTCGCCGTTCATGCCGCGCAGGAAGTAGCTGTCCTGCTGGGTCTTCATCTCACTGGCGCCGCCCTGCCCGCCGGTCCTGACCCGGACATGCTCGTAGCCACGCCACTGGGACCAGGTCTTTTCCTTCTCCTTGGTCAGTCCGTCGTCATCGTCGTAGTGCCAAGCGGCATCGCCGATGTAGTCGTACTGCGTGACTTGGTCAGGCGACTTCCCTGTACGGTCCGTCTTGGTCACCGACGTGGTGACGTACTTGTTGAACCACTGCAGGTCCGCGTCATCGGTGCTGTCACCGCCGATGTACTGCGGGAAGCACCGGGTGGTGTTCGTCTCGGGGGTCGGCAGACTACTCCAGTTACACGTCGGCTCGGAGTAGTTGGCACTGACCTTGCCGCCCGACTCATCGGAGATCGTGAAGAGGCGATCCTTGATGAAGGGGGCGTAGCCGTCCCCGGTCTTGTCGAGACGGTTCTGGAGCTGCGTGTAGACCAGTGTCGTCTTCGGCAGCTGGATGGCCGGGATCGCGGCGGTCGGGGACTCTGCGGTGCGCTGGATGCTGTCCAGGAGGAGCTGATAGTCGGTGTCGGCCATGCCCCAGTGATGGGTGAACTTCCAGGAGTCGACCTTGCCGTAGGTCCCGTCGGCCTTGAGCACCTGAGTCCTGACGCCGATCAGCCGCTTGCGGGTCCAGAAGGACGGCGAGAGCCGGCCGTCGTCGCAGCTGGTTGCAGCCTTGCAGTTCAGGTCCCATGGTGTGTCGTACCAGTAGGCGGACTTTGAGTCGATCGTGTCTTCTTCGCAGGTTACGCCAGTCTGTGGAAGGCAGCGCTCCGCGTTGTCAAAGATGACCTGGGCCAGCGGCGTGGCATAGGTATTGCTGGACCTCAAGCCATAATTGATGCTCTTGAGGTACCCGCCACGGACATACGTGGTGTCGTCATCTGCCTTCAGATTGCGGCCGTAGGAGTTTTCCTCTTTGCCATACTGGTAGGTGATGGTGTTGCCGTGGGCATCAATGACCAAGTCGAGGTTCCACCGCCATGCCTGCTGGCACCAGGACTCGGCGAAGGTGGCGCCATGGCACTTCTCGCCGGTGTTGTTCCCGAAAACCGGGACGGTCCACGTCGAGTCTGTGGCCGCCTTGCCCGCGGCCCATCCCGTGGGATGGTTGTAGCCGAAGTAGTAGCGGGTCCCATCCGGCGTGGTCAGCCGCCAGTACTCGCCGTCGTTGTCCCCGTTCTCCTTCGTGGTGTCGAAGAGACGGACGATCTTCGTTCCGTCATCGTTCCTGAATCTGAAGGTATTGGCACCGTCCGGTACGAGTTCGCCACCTGAGCCGTTGAACGAGATGAATGCGTTGTCGTAGGCCCAGCACAGGTCGCCGGGCTTGCTGCCGTCAGCATTCTCCACACCGTCTTCCGCACACGGCTTGTAGCGGCGCTCGATGGAGCCAGACCATAGATCGAAACCGTCTCCGACCCAGGAACTCTGGTTGTTCGTCCCGCCGGTACGCCCGTCGATGGAGCCCGAGGAGTAGGAGAGGCCGACGCTCGGCTTCATCCCCCCCGGTACATCGGGGACCTGGAAGTCGTAGGACCAGTTGAAGTCACCGGAGTTGAGGCTGGTACTCCATGCCGAGGAGGGCGAGAGAGAGGTGGCCTTGTAGTCGCCCTTGTCACCCTCTGTCGTCGCCGTAGCTGCCAGGACCGTGGGTGCGCCTGCCTGAAGTGTGACGGCGCTGGCGGTCAGCGTCTGCTGAGCGCTGTCGCGAACTGCAGCAACCGGCTTTGCGACACGACACTTCTCCTGCTCAGGTGTCGTCAGCGCGCAGGCCGGCAGCTCAACCAGGTGCATGCGGGAGGCGTATGAGCCGCCAAAGGACTGGGCGAAGGCGGAGTAGTCGACGGAGACGTCGACCGCTGCTTCGCCTTTGCCGGCTGAGGCAGGAACCTTCGGGGCGAGGGCGAAGAGCAATCCCTTCACCCCTGCCCGCTCGGCGTGCTGGGAGTCGAGGATTCGTGAGGTGACACTGCTCAGATCAGCGCCCTGTCCTTCCGCGCTGCTCTTCGTCTTGCTCTTGCCCGCCATGCCGCTTGTGGCACGGGCGATTCCGATCGGCTGCCCCTGCGGCGAGGCGAACCGGCTCGTGCCCTTGGCACTCTGAGCCGGAAGTGTTGTGGTGATCTGGGTGGGCTGCGGCAGTTTGGCCCGGGGCGCTTTCTCCGGCACCCGGGAGCCTGTGTATTGCGCACGCGGCTTGACCTTGGCGTTCTTGCTGCCTGCGACGGGCTTCTCCGACGATGGCGCCCCCGGCAGATTGCTGGCTGCGACGGATACGGGGGCCGCGACACTCTGCAGCAGGGACGCGATGAGGACGGTGGAGAGAGCGAGTGATGTTCTGCGGAGCAGCCGGGCTCCGGGGGTGGCTTTCATAGGGGCGTGTCCATCGTTGTCAGGCGCTCGTCCACCCACGTGAGCGAAGCGCAGAAGGTGAAGGGATAATCTGCAAGAGAAGTGGTCGTATCGGGTGGGCGGGCCTGCGGTCAGGTCCGCCCACCCGATACGAGGGGTTCAGAAGCGGTTACCGCTGGGAACCTCGGTCGGGATGTCGAAGAGGCTTCCGGTCAGCTGCTGGACCTGGCTGTCGTCCAATGCACCCTGGAACGCCCACACGTCGTCGATCGTGCCGGCGAAGTAGGTGCCGGGCTGGTCTTCCTTCGCCCGGCCGATCTGCAGGGTCTTGGTGGCTTTGAAGCTGAGTGCGTCCTCGGCCAATGACCCGGGGATCTCGCAAACAGGTTCGCCTGCCCCCTCGTCGCTGTCCGCGTCACCGCAGGCCGCCGACTGGAGTTGGCCGTTGACGTACAGGCGGAGCTCCTTGGCGAACCCGTCGTACACCACCGCCAGGTGGTTCCAACTGGTGACATCGTTGAACTCGGTGTTGCTCACGGCAGTCACCGTGACTCCCGTGGCGCTGTCCTTGTCAGGAAGGGACAACTCCCACCTGCCGAGCCCCTCAGGATTCTTCGGATCGGGTTGGAAGCGGACTTCGAACGCGCTGCGGTTTGCGCCTTCGGCGCTCATCACGACCATGCTGTGGTCAGGTGCTGCTACCGCCTGAGCCCAGGCCGTCATGGTGAAACTCGCCCCCGTGTCGACGGGCATCGTGGAGGTTGCCGCGTAAGCACTCTCACCGTCGAGTTCGAGGGCGCTGAAGTCGATCTGTCCCGACCCCAGCCGCGCAGATCCATACAGGCTCATAGGCCTGTTCTCGGGCGTGGCATCGGCCACTGTCGGCGGGACCGTGCTCGTTGCCTCTTCGAACTGCCAGCGCCCCTTGATCACCGGGCTCTGGCGGAACACCTGCTGGACTTCTTCAGCAGAGAGCGGGCGGTCGTACAGACGTACGTCATCGATCTGCCCGGGGAAGTACTCGATGAGCCTGCCGCCCTCGACACCCAAGGCTCCGACCTGGACGCTCCCGCCGGCGTAGAAGGGCGCGGCCGGGGCAGCGACGCTGCCGGCCTTGGCACCGTTGACGTACAGAGTGAGGGTTTGCGCCACCTGGTCGTGGACCCCGACCAGGTGCACCCAGTCACCGGCGTAGGCCTTGGCCCCCTCCGGCTGAAGAGCAGCGATCTGGGAGGCGCCCACCACATCGTCCGAGAACTGCTTGAAGCCCCATCGGTTGTAGGTGTTCGAGTAGTACAGCTCGTAGCCGGGCCGGTTGGTGCCCAGCTGCGCCACGACCGTGGCCGCCCCGTCGGGAAGGCGGTCCAGCTTCGCCCACGCTGATACGGTGAAGGGGCGCTGGGTGTCGGTGTGGGGGGCGGCGGTTCGGGCATAGCCCGTCGTGCCATCCATCTGCAGTGCGTGACCGGCGAGGCCTGCGGCTCCGAGTTGGGCACCGCCGTTGAGCGTCAGTGGCTGGGTATCGGCGTGTCCGACCACCTCGGTCGTCTTCTTGGCCTCGGTCTCGTTTTCGGCCAGGGGCTGATATTCGGGCTCGTCCAGTGGGAAGACCGTACGGGCCGTACGGCCGTTACCTATGGATTCGAGCCGGTACAGGTTCGCCACTTCGGTGGCGCTGATCGGCTTGTCGAAGATGCGCAGTTCATCGATGGTGCCAGGGAAGAAGGACTTCACGACACCGTCGTACTTGCCGGCACCGATCTGCAGCCCGCGGCGGGCATCCCACGCCGTCGTGTACGGGGTGGAGCCGACCAGCGTGCCGTTGACGTACAGAGACAGCGTCTTCGCGACCCCGCTGTAGATCCCGACGAGATGGGTCCATTCGTTCACCACCACTCCGCCTGGATCAGGTGCCATGGCTCGGATGATGGAGGCGTTCGCGGCGTCCGAGGTGAACTGGTTGAAGACCCACCGTTTATATTCTGCGGAGTAGTAGAGCTCGAATCCGGGTGCATAGTTGCCGGGCTGGGCTGCGATGATCGCTGCATTATCGGGAATTTTATCTAGTTTGACCCAGGCCGAGACGCTGAAGCCGTTCGCTGTGTTGACGGTCGGAGTATCGGTTGCCGCATAGCCGGTCGCACCGTCGAGGTGCAGGGCGGTTCCCTTCTTGCCTTCCACGCCGGGGATCGCCCCGCCATTGAGGGTGGCGACGCGGGCACCGGAGCTGCCCTCGGCCTGGCCTGCCGCGGCGTCGTCGTCCATCTCCCACATCGCCCTCTCGGGCTGGCCGGCACTTACCTTGAAGTAGTACGTGTAAGGGGCGCTGACACGGCCCGACGCGTCGATCGCCTGGGCCATGATGGAGTTCAGCCCCACCTTGGGCGGCAGTAGCTTGATCGACTTTGCCGCCCCAGCTGATGTGGCCACCGAGTTCTTCGACGACGGGGTGGTGTTGATGCCGTACCAGTACTTGGCGACATCAGAGTCCGAGCCCTTGAGCTGGAACGTTCCATACTTGCCCACGCCGTCGAACCACGGGTCGTTCTCACCACGTATCGACTCGGGATAGTCGGACGACGTGATGGTCGGAGTCGCGGGAGATGTCGCGTCGTAAGTGAAGTAGCAACTGGTGGCGCTGCCGGCATTGGACCAGGGGGAGTACTGTGCCCCGTCATACGTCCGCACATACCAGTTGATCTGTGTCCCGTCCTTGGGCAATACGGACGCCGGAAGGGAGACCGAAAACTGAGAACCCGACGCTTTGAAGGTGGTCAGTGCGGGCTTCCACCGTGCGATGAGGCCCTTACCGTCTTTGGCGTCCCAGCCCGCCCGGAACTGAACGGCGACCTTGTCCCCATCAGGGTCGTTAACACCATTGGCGTAGATCACTCCGAGAGTGCGGACCCTCGGCGGCGACGCGTTCGGGCTCTTGCATGCCCCGCCGTACTGCATCGTCAACTGCGACATCTTGACCTGGGGCGGCGGACGGTTGTACTTGACCCGCAAAAACGCCTTGTTTGAAAACCGCTTCCACGCCAACCCGTCCGACTCGCTTGCCGCACGTAGACCGAAGGTCATCGTCGACGACCCGGCATTGGCGGTCTCCTGGACCGCGGACTTCACATCGAACTCTGCGTCCTTCGCCGAGCAACCGTCGTACCCGTACGCAAAAGACTCAGACTTCAACTGCTTGATCCAGAATCCAGCCGCATTCTGCGAGTTCCATGTAGTCGCAGACGATATGCCCTTCGTGCGCCATAGTTCGACGCTCCGAGCGGAACACGACGCAGACCACGTGTTACGCACGACGAACTCGGCGGAGAGGATCGCCTTGCCAGCGAACTTCGACGTAGGAATCTGGTAAAAAAGCCTCTTCGTATCGTTCGGCTGGCAATAGGACCAATTGCAGTAACCCATCCCCGCAGTGGACTCGCCGTTGAACTTCCACTGAGGGGACGACGCCCAGTACTTCGACGCCATCGTCCATCCCGACGCAAGCGGCGTATCGAACTGCGGATCGATGAACACCGGATACGCGGTATCCGCCCCACGAAGAACGCCCGAGTCCGGCGTCAACACCAGCTCGTCACCCTCTGCCGGAACAGCCACCTCCACCTGCGCCAGCTTCCCTGACTCGGTTGCCGCCGGCTCCTCACCCGCAGCAGGCGAAGCCGCACCCAAAGCCCGCGAGGCAGAACCACTTGCGGGCGCACCCTCGCCGGGAGCACTCGAATCCCACATCATCGGCCTCGGCGCCTCAAAAACCGTCCCGCCAGCGCCCTCGTCCACCGCCCGCACGCCACCCTCACTCGTGCGGACGACATCGAGCCCCTGCGCATCCAGCTTCAGCCGAACCTCCGAGAGTCGAGGATCGGCAGCCGCCTCCGCCGAGTTGACCACAAGCAACTGCGTGTAGCCGGTCTCCTGCGCCTTCATGCGCAGATCCACCCCCGGAAGCACATCCTGATACGTAGCGAGCGCACCACTGAGAACCGGCTTCGGCAGCACACCGGGCCAGGTCAGCGACAACTCACGACCAGCCTTCGTCATCCGCACCAACGGCGCGTCGCCACCACCGGAGAACTCAAGCCCCACCGCAGCCGCTTTCGGCGCAACCGTTCCCCTCTCGGTCACTGCCAGGTTGGTATCAACAGGCTTCCACCGACCATCCACCCGGGTCCGGACCGGCCGCAGATACTCACGCGCTTCCAAGCTGCCGTCAGCGGTCGCGAAGACATCACTGGTCTCGCTGCGCATCGATGTCACCTCAACGGGGACGCCCGACTGCCGAGCCCTCGCCTGGGCAGCTTCGATACTCGCCTCACCCGAAGAGGTGGGCTCACCCTCCTCCTGGACCGCAGCGGCCCGGCCGGTACGGGGAGGCGCCGCAACGGCAACGTCCGGCCCTAGACCGGCAATCACCGCCAGACCCAAGACACCCGTCAACACCCCAGTACTGCCGCGCGATCGGATACGCGTCCACATAGCCCCACCCTAGAAAAGTCACATTGTGAGAATTCCCTGAAGATGGGAACCAGATGTGACCCTAGGCAGGGAAATCACAGACAGACAGGGGAAGGATCTTGGGCGCACAACCCAAAACACCCTTCTCGTCTGTGTCTCGCGTCACGGTTGTACATGGTTAGCCCTTTATTTAGTCAAACATTGAGCGTTTTCAGAGTGGCCACCGGTCGGGTGACGATGCGGTGTGGGACCGGGGTGCACAACGGACAGGGCTCCCGTGCCGTTGAGGGACGTGTT
>NZ_JBVHOQ010000078.1:0-14598 GCF_055568375.1 Streptomyces sp. NPDC026062 | reverse complement strand
CGCCCGTCGAGTACGAAACCAACTACTACACCGAACTCACGAAACCCCAGGTCACAACCACAATCTGAGATCTCTACCGAACCCGGGGCGATTCACTCACCGCCTGGGGAGCATCAAGGACGCCGCCCGTGCTGCTCTCGATCAGCTGGTCG
Source organism: Streptomyces sp. NPDC026062 (assembly GCF_055568375.1). Taxonomy (NCBI): domain Bacteria; kingdom Bacillati; phylum Actinomycetota; class Actinomycetes; order Kitasatosporales; family Streptomycetaceae; genus Streptomyces; species Streptomyces sp. NPDC026062. Next base: position 14,446 of record NZ_JBVHOQ010000078.1, on the reverse strand, counting down.
CTGCCCTTTGCCGGCGCAGTGAGGCGGAGCGGGCTTCTGTTCAGCTTGCCCTCCGCGCCCTTCGCCCTTCCGCTGGCTGCGGATGATTACCGTCAGTGCCTTCAGTACGCGGAAGCCAGGCCGGATCATGCGGTGCGCATCAACAAGCGCGACAGCGGGACTGTCGCGGAGCAGACGCTGTCTCCGGTAGAGGCACCCGATTCCTACGAGCTGGCGTTCAAGCTCTCCCGGAGCACATCGAGCGGTGGATCAGCGACATCGATGGGAAGGAGCGCCGACGCACCATGGAGATCAAGGAGCAGTTCTTGTCCGCGATCACCATCTACCGGATGAATGGCGAGGGCATGTGTGCCTACCAACTGCGCTACGAGGCGTGCTCCTTGTCCCGCTTCCCATTCCGGTGTGACACTCCCGGCCCTGGCGGCGACGCCTTGGTCAGAGCCTGACCGGCAGGTATGGGCTGGGCTTGTTGTGCCAGCTGATGCTCAGGGCGTCACGGGCGCGGGTGGTGGCGACGAAGAGCAGCGAGCGGGCCTTACGTTGCTCGCGCTCGTAGCGTGGCGGGTCTTCGGTGCGGTAGCGCTCGATTCTGCTGGTCTGGGGAATGATGCCGTCGCTTGCGCCGACGATGGCGAGGCGCTGGTACTCGAGTCCCTTGAAGCGGTGCATGGTGCCGACGTGTACTTCTCCGTCGCCCTTGGGGCCGTCCTTGGTGAGCTCGGCGCAGGTGATGCCGGCTTTGGTGACCAGGTAGTACATGGCCTGGCTGACCATGTCGCGGTCGGCGACGCAGACGGCGATGCGGCCACTGGGGTCGCTGGGGGCGCCTTTCTCGTTGGTGGACAGTTCGTCGCGCCAGGTGGTCAGGGTGGTGGCGAGGCCCGCGAGTTCGTCGTCCCAGGTGCGATACGGGATGAAGGTGGGGGCGGGGCCGTGGAGGACGGAGCGGTAGCCGGCGAGGTTGTCGGTGCCATCGTCGAGGTTGTCGTACGTGGTTTTCTTGTCGTCGACGACGCGCATGGCTTGGACGAGGATTTCCTTGGTGGTGCGATAGCTCAGGGTCAGGCGGGAGGAGCGGCCGCGGATGTTGATGCCGAGGGCGCCGAGGGTGACCTGGTGGTCGTAGATGCGCTGGTGGGTGTCGCCCGCGATGAACATGTCGTTGGCGAGATCGGGGTCCGCCATGGCGCGCAGCATCTTCCAGTGCGCGGGGCGAAGGTCCTGGGCCTCGTCGACCACGATGTGTTGGAAGCGGTGGCCCAGGTAGCGCATGCCGGAGCTGTTGTCGCGATGGATAAGGTCTCTGCCGCCGATCTCTTCCTTGTACGCACGACGGGACTCGATCTTCGCGGCGCGTTCGATCTCGAAGCGGGCGGCGCGCTCGGAGGCTTGGCCCCAGGTTTCTACGCCGAGCTTGTCGAGGCGGGCGGTGAACTGCTCGATGAGCTTCCAGATGTGGTTGCGCTCGGGACGGGTCAGTGCCCGCCCTCGGCCGGCGCGACGGGCTTGGAAATAGGCGGATCGGGTGGGGACAGACTGGCCGAGGATGACCTGTTCCCACTCCTCCAGCAAGAACTCCGGCTCCCAGCGGCGGTCGTCCAGTTCAGCCAGTAGCTGTCGCATCTCGTTCAGCGCCACGTGGTCGTAGACGCGCTGCTTGCCGCGGCCGGGGGCGGTGTTCTCGCCCAAGACACGGGCGGCGAGCTGGTCGATGTGGGCGATCTCGACTCGGGCGAGGAGTTCGGGTTCGACGAGGGAGGCCAGTCGCAGGCGGAGGTCGGTGGTGAGGTTCTTGGTGAAAGTGGTCAGCAGGATCGGTTTGTTGTGGCCCGGGGGCAGCTGCTGGGCGAGGTGCTTGACCCGGTGGAGCGCGACGATGGTCTTGCCGGTGCCGGGGCCGCCGGATACGCGGGCGGGGCCGTTGTAATGGCGGTGGACGATGCGTTCTTGGGCGGGGTGCAGGAAAACCTTCCAGGCGCGGAAGTCGCCTTCGTCGATGGCCGCCTGGACGTCGTCGTCGACAGCGGTGACCTTGGTACGGGTCGCGGCGGCGGCGAAGTCGTCGAGGTCGGGCTGCTGGCCGAGTTCGACCGGCTTGGTGATCTCCTTGCGGACCTCGTTGATGTCCATGCCGGCCGCAAGGCCGTACAGGACGTCCTTGGACAACAGCGGGGCACCCTGGAGGAGTTGGTCAAGCTCGGTGCTCTCGGTCACAGCGAGGGCAAGCTCGATCAGCTGGTCGGCGACACCGAGGCCGCTCAGCTGTCCGGCGTCGTAGGCGGCGAGCAGCGCGGGTGCGGCGTCGGGTTCGGCGACGTGCTGAACCGGTTCCGGGGCGGGCTTGGGTGCCTCGGCCGCAGAATCGGGCTCCGAGGGAGTGAGGGTGATGCCGGCGCGGCGCAGCGCACTGTCGCCGACGACGGCGAGGTCGACGAACTCGATCTCGCCGGTGACCCGGTTGACAGCGACTTGGAGTTCTTCGTAGACGTCTCGCCGGTGACGTACGGCGATGACCAGCCAGTTCTCCGTACCGTCTGCGTCGACCCCGGTGGGTGTGAGCAGAGCGCGGTAGGACTGGTTGACCCGGGCGGACCAGATCCGGGAGTCGCCCTTGAGCTTCTGCTTCTTCAGCCCCGGCTGGTCGGGGTTGCCCCGGAAGATGTGGCAGAAGTCGTAGAACTGGGCCTTGACCGAGCGGTCGAGCTTGTACAGCTCCTGTTCGGCCTTGCGGTACAGGCTGAGCCGGGCGGTCATCGGGTGGTGCCTTCCGTGTCGGGGATCTGGTCGAGCAACTCGTCTAGATGGGCCAGCCATTCGCCGGCGGTGCGGACCTGCCAGCCGTCGTCGGTGTAGGCGGCGTCGCGTCGCTGGGCCTCGGGGTCGTCCTCGCCCTGGTGGGCGGTCATGACGGCGATCTTGAGTCCGGGGGACTGCCAGGCGAATTCGGCTTGCCAGCGGCTTGTGCCGAGTTCGAAGCCGAAGACGGGAGCCTGCTTGCCTCGGTCGGCGAGGGTTTCGGCAAGGCGCAGGAGGTCAGGGGCCTCGGTGGGTTCCTCGCGCAGTATTTCCAGGATGTCCTCGTCCCAGACGGCGTCCCGAAGCATCTGGACGATGGCGGCTTCGGCGGCCGAGTCATGGTCCGGGTTCGGATCGACCGGTTTGGTGCCTGCTGCTGGCGCGGGGACCGGTACAGGGGCGCCCATGAGGGAGTCGAGTTCGCCGAGCCCTCCGCAGACCGCGAGGACTTCGACCTCGAAGTTGGCGGCGCGGCTGGCGGCGAGCTGGACGCCGTCACCTCCGGCCAGGGACAGGAACTGGGTGAGGTTGCTCCAGTACAGCCACGACCGCCAGCGCAGCTTGTGCTCGTCGCTCTCCAGGACGGAATCGGTGTCGTCCAGGACGGTGAGCGCGCTCCACCGCGGGGCTTCGGGGTCGGCAGCATCCAGGGTGACGAGGATCGGTAGTCCGTTCTCGTCCTGGGTCCGGAACACGTGCACGGGCCCGATCCCGGCGGCATCCGGTACAACCGGCTTGTCGTGGCGCGCACTACTGCTGAAAGTGGCCAGCTCACTGCGCAGCGCCGCCACCAGCTCGCTGCGGCGCCCGGTCGCGGCTACGGGAGTGGTTCCCGCAGTGCTCAACAGGCCGGTGACCAGCGCGCGGGAGCGGCGGGCCCAGCGGTCGGCGTCAGGATCGCGCAGGTAGGAGATCAACGTGTCGATCGGGTTGGCGAAGACGGCGTTCGCGAAGTGGGCGCGCTGTCCCCCGTACTGCTCGTAGGCGGCCTTGGCCTGTTCTTGTGCCGTGCCGCGATAGGGCGGCCAGACGGGTTTGGTCCGCGTGGGGCGCTTCTCGAACAGGTCGATGTCCGCCCAGGTCACCTGGAAGACGATCTCTCCCTCGGCACGCAGCTTCGTGCGCTGAGCCGCGTCATGGGCGATGCGGTTGTGTTCCCGGCTGGCGTGGAAACGGAACCCTTCGAGATAGACCTTGACGCTCTGTTTCGGGCCGTCGACCCGGGTGAAGGTGAAATCAGTCCGGGTGCCCTGAAGTTGCTGCTGGGCAGTCAGCCGCCAGTGGGTGACGTCGGAACCGGCGGTGAAGCGCAGATGTCCGCTGGCGTGGCCGTCCTCATCCAGGGCTGCGTCATCGGTGACCTTTACCCAGTCACGCAGGGCAGCCAGGAAGCGCGCCTCCAGGTCGGATTCGACCTGGGCATCCAGACCGACCAGTCCGGTGTGATCAACGTCAGCGATGTCCCAGCCGTCTGTCCCCTCGGCGGTGAACAGCAGCGACTCCAGCATGTTCAGCGCTGACTGGCGCGAGACGATGTCCTGGAAACGCTCGGGGGTATAGCGGTGCAGGCACCGGTGGCAGGCCCGGCGCTGTTCCTCGGCGCACGGACACTCCTTCAACATCTCGTACGCCGCCGCGAGGGTGTCGCGGAAGGCGACGCGATCGGTGAGCCGGTCCAGATAGCCGGTGCCGCCGGGCAGGGAATCGAAGAGCACCAGGAACCAACGGCGCTCCCCGCTCTCGGCATCCGGCATGGAAGCCACGGTGGTGTCCAGGTGCTGCGGATCGCCGCCGAAATGCAGGTCCACACCGAGCCGCAGCGCGGCACGGAAGGAGTGAACCTTGGCGTCCACGTCCGCCGTGGCGGCCGGGATCAACACCCGCAGAGCCTCGGTCTTGAGCGTGTGAGCCAGCAGCACCGGCTCCTGGGTGGCCCCGTCGCGCTTGCCGCGGCGCAGCGGACACCAAGGGCGGTGGTGCTTGAGCTGCGGGCTACGGGCCGCTGCGGAGTCGAGAGCGTCAGTGTCGTGGTCGAAGACCGGCTTGCCGTCCGCGCTGGCCGCCCCGCAGGCGGTGCATACATGGAACGGGTTGAGCCGCACCAGATGCCCGGCGAAGTCGTCGCGGGCCGGGGCGTCGTAACGGACCGGCCCCACATTGATCCGGCGGATCATGGCAGTGCGGCAATAGTCGACGCCGAACGTCTGCTTCGTGTGACGCCACGAGCCGGGCTCGATGTCGCCCACCGGGATGTCCACCGCGTCTACGACGGAGTAATTGCGGCGGTCGCGGTCGTCCTTGTCGTCGCGGATCCGGGCGTCCTCGCGCTTGTCACGCGAGGTCACGGTGGACGGCTCCACGATCTGGAACAGGCAGGAACCGTCGTCGGCGATGTGGGCGCTCTTGCAGCGCGGGCACGGCGAGCGGTCCTCGGCAGCGTCCTCGGTACGTACGAATCCGCAGCCTGGACACACCCGCCAGGTGCGCCACTCCTGTCGGCCACCGGTGGAGATCTCCAGGCCGGTGATCTCGTGCCGGTAGCCGTTGACGTAGAAGGAGTTGCCCGGGGCCAGTTCCGAGAGAGCGTAGCGGCGCGGCCGGTCGTAGGAGTCGGTGGTGGAGGTGAACTTCGCCTTCCCCGTCTTCGGGTCGACCCCGTCCTCGCCGTACAGCGTCGCGGACAGCGTGGTGACCGAGTCGATCAACGCATAGTTCGGCAGCAGCCCCAGGTCACACAGTGCGCTCTGGGCGGCTGTATCGCCCAGATTCAGCAGGCGCCGGCCCACTCCCCGCCGCTCGGCGTCCAGTTCGGCCTTCTGCCGCGCCTGGTCAGGGTCGGAGTCGTGCAGCTCGTCGTGGGCCTCGTCGATCTGGGCCAGCCGGGCGCGTAGCGCTCGGTCTCGGCGGCGCCACTCCCGCTCGGCCTCTTCCACGGCGCCGCGCAGCTCGTGCGTCGCGTATTCGCGCAGGTCGTCCTTGGCCCGGCGGTTGACGCCGGTGGGGAACATCTCCAGGAAGCCCTTGGCGAGTTCTTCCCCCTGGGCGATGGCCACTTCCACCAGGTCAATAAGGTAGCCGGATGGACCGAACAGGGCGGGTGCCTTGGTCGGCAGGGCGCGCAGCACGATGCCGTCGCCGCGGACGAGGCGGCCGGCAGCAGCGAGGTCCAGCAGGTGCGCAAGGTACTGGCGGCGAAGGATCTCCACCGCTGACAGATGGCATCCCGGGGGCACGATCGTTCCGGCGATCAGGTCCTTGGGGCGCTCCAGGAAATACAGGTCGCGCCGTCGACGGTCGGGGATCGTCAGCAAGAATGCGTTGCCGGTCCGGCGCCCGGCCCGCCCGACCTGCTGGGCGTAACTGGCCGGTCGGCGAGGCAGGGCTGCCAGCACCACCGCGGACAGGTCACCGATGTCGATGCCCATCTCCAGCGTCGGCGTGCAGGAGAGCACATTGGGATCCTTGAAGCCCGCACGCCGCTTGAACGCCTCCTCCACCTTCTCGCGCTGCGGACGCGTGAGCATGCCGGTGTGCTCGGCGGTGACCACCTGGTACGTCCCGGCCTTCCGGTACAAGGACCGGTAGTAGTCCTGGGTGTAGTCACGGTCGCGGTGGTGCACTCCCAGCCGCTCGGGCCGGTCACCGGCCACCAGACGGCCTCTGCGGCAGCGGTAGGAGGGGCAGGGCTGGTCGTGCCACTGATCGAGGAGGGAGGGGTGGACCGTCTGTTCCCAGAAGCACACCGGGCAGCGCACATACGCGTGGCGGACCTGTTCGTCGTCCAGGAGCAGCGCTTCGATGTTGCCCGGCTTGAGCCCGTAGACCCTTACCGAGGTGTCGTTCGGCGTACGGGATGACAGCAGCCCAACGGCTGCCAGTTCCGGCAGGAGGCGGCTCCAGAACTCCGGTGCCGCCTCACGCGACAGCCCCAGGCATCGCCCGGCCCATCGCTCGTACCAGGACAGCCGTCCCGTCACGAAGTCGAACTCGCTGTCGTTCTTGGGTGTGCTGAGCAGGAACACCGGCGCCGCGACCCGCTTGGGGAACGCGCGCATGCCGGGCGCGCGCTTGCCCCAGATGAAGTAGCGACTGGTGCCCGCCTCGTCGACGTACTTGTCCAGCCACTGGTGTGAGATGGCGCCGCGCGTACGCAGGCGCTCCAAGAACACCCGCACGAACGCCAGATAGCGTGCGCCGTCCTGCGGCTGAAGGGGCAGATCGGCGCGTTCGAACTCCTCGTGGATCCGCTTGACCAGGGCCACCACGGCCGCAGGGTCCGCTATGCGCACCTGCGCGGCTGCGGTCCGGGTCAGCTCCATGGTGCGCCCGTTGCGGGAGCGGAACCCGAACTCCATCAGTGCTTCGAACGCCAGGCGCTGACCGATCAGTCGCCAGGTCGGCAGATCCCCGCCGCGTCCTTGCCCGGACAGCAGCCGGTCCACGCCCTTGAAACCATGCAGATCCGGCGGCACCACCGCGGCCAAGGTGTCCTTGTCGGTCGTGGCCTCGACCACGTTGGCGATCAGATCGTTGAGCGCCGTGGGCACGTCGCTGCGCAGGTGCTTCGCCAACAGGGCGCGCAACGAGAAGGTGTACGAACGGTTCGCGACGAACCCGGCCCGGTGCGCGGCATCCTGCACCGAGTCGTTGAACATCAGCGTCTTGTCTTCGTGCCGCTCTTTGTCGAGCTCCCCGCCCGTGAACAACTGGGTGATCGACGCCGCCGTCATCGCAGCCGCTCCGGTACCCAGATAGCGGATCGCGTTGCGCTCTCCGCACGCCGGGCACCAGTCCTCCTTGGCCGCGGTATTTGCCGTATCGCCGAAGTTGACCAGGACGAATGCCGAGTCGCGGGCGGTCAGCCGCGGCTCCTTGGACTCCTTGTCGTAGTCGTTGAGTGGATCGGGCAGCCGCAGCCGCTTGCGGGCACCGTCCAGCACCATCAGCAGACCGCCCGCACTCTGCAGGGCCGTGGTCCCCTTGCCGCCCCGACCGCTGGCCGGCAGCACCGCAGCTCCAGAACCCTCGCGCGCCTCGCGCTCGGTCGCCGAGACCAAGTTCCGCACCCGGGCCTTGTCCTGCCCCAACGAGGCACGACGGATCTTGTACGTGTCGAACTGGACCTCGTGGTCGTCGCTCTCCGGTGAGAACACCGCCCAGCCCGACCGCCCGCAGTCCCGGCAGTAGACCGCCGGCAGAAACAGATTCGCGCTCTGCCCCGATGTGGCTGTCGTCACCGGCGCCGATCGGTCCCCGCTTCCCGCACTGGCATCGGCCGCACCGGCCACATCCCAGCGGAACTCCGCCTTGGGCCACGGGAGTACGCCGCGCAGCAGCCGCGAGACCGACCGGGCCCACTGGTGCACCTCGACATGCACGAACGGTCGCGGCGGCTCTCCCATCGGCGACTTCGGGTCACGGGCGTACGACAACAGCGCCACGAACCGGGCGAGCGCCTCGGCGGCCTTCTCCGGCTGCCGGGCCACTGCTTCCGCCCAACCGGCCGCACCTGCTCGCCACATGACGTCCAGCACCTCGGCGCCGGTCTTCACCGCGCCGTCCAGCGCCTGCATCACCGCCCGGGTGAACAGGTGCCGCTTCAGGTTTTCGCCCAATACGAGGGGGTCGTCGTTGCGTACCCCGGTCACCGACTCGATGAGGTCCAGCATCGCCTCATCGCTCGTCGCGGGATCGGGCAGGGCCAGCAGCTCGTCCGGTGTGGGCAGCCCCTGCATCTGTACGTTCGCCAGCGGGATGAACTCCTCCACCGACAGCCGGTTCTCCCCGACGATGGACTCCGCCGTGAACTCCGTACCGAAAACCTGCGTTGCTACCTCGAGCAGCTGGGCCACTCCGTCGGCATCCGTCCCCGACGCGAGCGTCGCCGACGTCGCCACTGGACAGATCGAACCCAGCGGACGTCCCTCCTCGGACGCCCCCACCGCGGCCGCGAGCCGTCGCAGTAGCATTGCCACGTCCGTGCCCTGTGCACCGTCATAGGTGTGGAACTCATCCACCACCACATACCGGATGTCCGACCCGCGCCACAGCGGAGCATCATCCGCACGCTGCAGCAGCAGATCCATCATCTTGTAGTTCGTGATCAAGATGTCCGGCGGCGAGAGCTGCATGTCCGAGCGTCGCGTACGAACGTTGTCGTACTTGATGGCCGCCTTGTCGCCGATGTACAGCCCGGCCGACAGCTTCTTCAGCGCATCGTTCTCCGTGATCAGCTCGTTGATGCGCTGCGCCTGATCGGTCGCGAGGGCGTTCATCGGGTACAGGAACACTGCCTTGATGCCGGTCTTCCCCGCTTCCCGCTCGCGGAGACAGTGATCCAGCACCGGGTACAGGAACGCCTCCGTCTTACCCGAGCCCGTCCCCGTCGTCACGAGAGTCGGCTGCGGCACATGCCCGTTCGCGGACGTCAGCCGCTCGAAGGCAACGGCCTGGTGGGCGTACGGGGTGAACCCCTCACGCTGCCACTCCAGATGCTGCCGCCATTCCTCGCCGGCCACCGTGAACGGTGTTCGGATCCGCAAGTACGGCCCCCGAAACATCCCCGAGGTCTCATCACCCAGGAACCGGTGCAGCGCTTCACGCGCCCCCTCATCCGTCAGGGCGTATGTCGTCGACAGATATTGCAGCAGGCTCTCCTTGAGCCCTCGCGCCTCCAACGTCGGCCTCACGGCTTTGACACCTCCTGCTTGATCGGGTCCCACTTGCCGCTGGCGATCGCTTCGTCGAGCCGCTTCTGGAAGTACGCGTGCGCCTCACGCATCTCCGCCTCGCGGTTCGCCTTGTAGAAGGGGGCGGTGTAGCCGTCGGGTACGGAGGCGGTCTTGGGATCGGCCTTGTCGGCCAGGTACGTCTGGAGCTGAGTGAAGTGCTCTTTGTCCTGACCGTGGCCGTAGGTGTAGCGGTCGCCAGCGATCTTGTGCTCGTTGACATCGAACCAGGTGACCAGGTCGAAGTCCTGCATGATCGGGAATCGGGCTCGATAGATGGTGACGAGCGTGTCTGCATCGATGCCGAGCCAGACGGCAACCAGGGCGTCGATCTCTACGAGTGCCGCGCGACGGGCATATTCGGTACGGAGCGGCGTCTCCCGCTGCCAGATAGGGGTCACGGCGTGGAGCTCCGTGTTCATTCCCTGCCAGGTTCGGGCCCAGCGCTCGGTCGCCTGCCAACTGGGGTCGTAGAGGTCTTTCCAAAGGGCGGCGTAGGCGGTGGTGAGGCTGTTGAGACGAAGGGTGCGAAGGAGGAGGGCAGGCGCGAGGGGAGGGTGTGCTTCCGGAGCCGGAAGCATGAGTGCGTTGCTGACATCAAGATTCTTGATGTCAGCCGTACGAACGAAATAGTCGATAGGAAGGGCTGACCAGAAGCCAATTGTGAGGACAGTTTGAAGTCGAGATCCAAGGGACCCGCTTCGGATCCCGTGAATGTGAGTCGGGCCCGGAGGTAGGACGGCCCCGTACAAAGCCCGTTCAGTATCAGGCGCCACCATTTGTCGCCATGCCAGCCGGTAGAACTCGGTGTAGGGCCTGGTTGCCTTCGCTGTCAGTCGACGGTTTACCTCCGCGTCTGACACGTCGCCTGGGGAGCGGCCACAGGACAGCGCGATCTCCGAACGCGCCAAGAAGAGCGCTACGGCATCCATGCGCATTCGAGCGAGTACTTCTCGATCAAGCCACTTGGCGTGCTCGCCCTGGAACGTCGCGTCATCCGCGACTTGCCGGTACTCCGACTCCGGCACAGCGTCCGACGGGATCTCCAAATGGTTCAGCCCGCGAACTTCGCCGCCGCCCTGACTGGGCTGCTTGAACAGTGGATTGGCAACGCCCAGTTGGGGACCCTTGAGGATGACCTCCTCCCAGGAGTCGGCCTGGTAGTCCTCGCGCCCTTCCTGGTTCTTGTTGTAATCGATGAGCGGCTTGTTCTTGCCTGGGCCGTACCCGGACTTCTTCGCTCCACTCTCATGGACACCGCTGCTGATCTGGGGCTGGAGCGCCCCCAAGCGCAGTGGGTACGCCGCCAGGGCGTCAATGGCTGGGTCCTCCGCCGTACTCACAGGCGTGAGCAGTCGCGCCTGCTCCACGGGCACATCCTGCTCACCGGACAGCTTCTGCCACCGAGCGAGGGTCTGGGGCGTCACCCGGACGACGCGCAGCTGATGTGGGCGTTCATCCCAGTCGCCGGCGTACTTCACGCCAGGCGCGTCGCCGCTACCGTCGTGCGTGCTCGAAAGGCGCAATGTGTCGACGGAGAACAGCCAGGACAGGTGATCGAAATCGATCTCACCGTGCTCGCCGTAGATGTGCACCCCGAAGTGGCTGGACCGGCCCACCGGAGGTGGGAAGAAGCGGTTGCCCGAGTTGACGAAGTCTCCGTGTACGCGCAGCCGCCGGTATGCCTCCTTCCGGAGGGCTGCTTCCTTGTCACCGCTGAAGTGGGTGTCCGGATGGATTAGTCCGACGGTGCCGCCGGCGGCGGTGTGGTCCCAGGTCTGGCACATGAACGCGCGATAGAGGTCGGGCTGGCTTCCCGCGATGAGCGGATACACCTGTGGGGATGCCAGATAGTCGGACGTGGTGGCCGTGGCGGTCAACTCGCCGAGAACGTAGGAATGCACCTTCGGCTTGGACAGCTCGGCTGAGCGTCGCCGGTTCTTCTCCGCCGCCGGAGGCTTCTCCGTGAGCATGAACCACGGCTCGTACTCCGCAAGGACGGAGTTCTCCTTCCACTCCGGCCGCACCCACGGCGGATTACCCACCTGAAGGTCGAATCCTCCGCCCCGCGCGAAGACGAGCCCGAACTCCAACTCCCAGTGCAGAAAGCCCTGTTCGCGCGCGATTTCCTTAGCTGCCCGCAGCCATGGGTAACGATCTTCAGGGTTGGTAGTGTCCATGCCCATGAAGCCCGGGAGGGTCTCCTCGAACTCCTTCAGAGCATCCAAGGAGTCAAGGCTGTCCATTAGCGTGCCCTCGGGGAGGTCGGCAGTTCCGAGCATGGATTCCAGGAAGTCCAGCCAGTCACCCAGGTCCTTGAGCGGGATCATCTGCCGCCGCACTACGAGCGTGGGCTTCGGCACGGCCTTCTTCCTGAACTTCGGTCGATTCTCCTTCGGCTCGGCAGCCTGCTCCGCTTCCTCGGCCTCAGCAAGATCGTCGAAGGATGTCTGCTCAGCGCCCAGCGAGAACAGCGCCGTCGCTGTAGCTTCGACGAAGCGTGGCTGCGCCATGGAAGCGGGGACCTTCTGCGACGTGCGCGGTTCGACGTGTGCCTCGTCCGTAGGCTCTCCACCAACCAGCGGTACCCCCCCGAGTTCGCTGAGGACGTCGGCGCCGTCGATCACTTTCCACGCTGTGTATTCACCGTCCGTACCGTCCAGCAGCCCGGCCTTGTCTGCGGGCCAGAACCACAGGGCACACCACGCATCCATCACCGTCTTCAGCCGCCAGTACGGGGTGTCGATGGCGTTGAAGAGGTCTTCGAGGACCCTCTCCTTCGGAACGCCCTGCTCGGGGCGTTGGAGGAAGGCGTACTCGGGGTCATTCGGATTGGCCTGCCAGACGTCGATGCGCCGTGCGATCGCCTGCTCGGAGAGTTCCATTCGTTTAATGACGGCCGACCAGAGGAATTCCGCTCTTCGGGCAGCATCCCTCAGCCGCGTGAACTGCGAGGCCGCTTCCGGCTTCAGCCTTCCGCCCGGAAGCCGGGTATGGCTGCCGTCTTTGTTGAGATGGGCGGTGCTGCGCTTCGGACGCTTGAGGAGTCCCTTCCTCCAGGAAGCGAGTTGCTCGATCTCGTCTTTTGCGAGCTCTTTGGCCTCTTTCGAGCCCGTGACCGCAGCCCAACCTGGGCTCGGCAGTAGGAATTGGTGCACCGCGTCCTGAGGCAACGGTTGTGGCTCACCACCCTTGAGGAACGGGAGCGGAGTAGGCGCCATAGCGCCCTTCGCCTTCAGCCACGCCTTCTCTGTTTTGGAGACGTCGTCGCCCGCGTAGACCGCCCGGCGCCCGCCGACTAGCGAGTTACCTCGGCGCAGGTGCAGGCCGAACCACGGGGCTCGCATGCCGGGGTGCATGGTGTTCAGCCACAGCGACACTTCGGCCAGTTCGACGCCGGTAGCGTTGAGATCGACACCGTAGGCGTTGTGCAACGCGACGTAGGCTTTGGCCTTCTGCTTCTCGGTTAGCGTGTCGGCGGTGGGGATAGGGATGCCGAGTTCGTCTTGGCGTCGGCGCAGGTATTCGTCGGCGACCTGATTGATGGCCTCGTTGAGGAAGGCGCCGGAGCCGAGGGCAGGCTCGCAGATCTTGTACTTGAGGAGTTCGGACGCACGGGTCTTGATGATGTTGCCGTCGGCGTCGCGTTCCTGATCGAGGCGGCTTTTCAGGGCTAGTTCGACGGTGACCTGGGTGAGTGACTCGGGCGTGTAGTACGAGGCGGAGGTCTCGCGGTCACGGCCGGCGAGCCGGTAGACGAAGGAGCCCTTGTCGTACTTCTTGACGCCGCGCAGGCCCTTGCGGGCATCGTCCTCGCTGTAGTGGATGAGGGTTTTGTCGGGGTACTCGTCCTGCTTGTGCGAGGGGATGAGCCAGGAGCCCTTTGCTGGGTCGCCGCCTTTGGCGACCTCACACAGCTCCTCCTCAGCGATGATGCCGGTGTACGACATCAGACCCTCGTACACGGCGCCGAGTTGATTGATGCCCAGGTTGCGGTACGAGATGAAGCCGCCGCGTTCGCCGCGCTTGCCCTTCTTCATGGTGAGTAGGCGCAGTACTTCGTGGAGGGTGGAGTTGCGCAGGCGCAGGTCGAGCCAGCGCGGGTCGTTGTCCTCGTCGCTGGACGGGTCCAGGACGCGGGTGCCGATGAGGCGGATGGCGGTGGGTTCGAAGAGTTCGCTGCGCAGGGGTTCGAAGCGCAGACCGCGGCCTTCGCTGCGACGTGCGGCCTTGGCCTCGCGAGTCTCTTCGTCGTCGTCTGGCTGGTCGTCGTTGGGCTCGGTGCCATACGGGCGGTGGCCGAAGTTGACCTTGTTGAACAAGACGTCGAGGGACTGGAACAGGTGGAAGCCGTTCCTGGCTTCCTCATCGACGAGTTCCTCGTCGCGTTCGACGAGTTCGCGGAGGCGGGCCATCGAGTAGCCGGCCTCGTAGCTGCCGTCGTCGGAGGGGAGGATGCCCAGTTCGGGTCGAGCCTCGGCGTACAGCAGGAAGAGGATTCGGTAGAGGTAGCGCAGGGATTCGCGGGTGAGTTCCCGGGCGAAGCGGATCTTCGGGTTCTCGATGTCGGCCGGTGCGACATTGTTCTTCGGCTCGGCCATTCGGCTGAGGACTTCGTTGGCGATGACTTCAACCGAGCGCTGCAGGCCATAGCGCAGTTCGTTGGACACGCCGACCGCGTTGGTACTGGACGACTTAAGCAGGCCATCGATCGCCCGGCTCTGGTCGTTGTCACCGGGGCGGAGCATGTCCAGACTGAACAGGGCTGCAATGGTGGCCAGTTCCCCCTGTTGGGCGCGGTCGTTGCGTTCCAGGGCGGCATCGAGGTTCACTGAGCATTTTCAGTGTGGCCACTGATCAGGTGACGGGCCGGTGTGAGGTCGGGATGGGCAACGGACAGGGCCCCGTGCCGTTGAGGGAGG
>NZ_JBVHOQ010000077.1:0-14662 GCF_055568375.1 Streptomyces sp. NPDC026062 | reverse complement strand
ACGTGGGGGGTGGGTTCGTCGATGTGGAGGGTTTTCGGGAGGATCCCGTGGCGGATCGCCTGGACCATCTTGATGATTCCCGCGACACCCGCGGCCGCCGCACTGTGACCGATGTTCGACTTGACCGAACCGAGCCACAGAGGATTCTCACGGTTCTGCCCGTACGTGGCGATCAGGGCCTGCGCTTCGATGGGGTCGCCGAGCCGGGTGCCGGTGCCGTGGGCCTCGACGGCGTCGACCTCCGTGGGCGACAGGCCCGCGCCGGCCAGGGCCTGCTGGATGACACGCTGCTGAGCCGGACCGTTCGGGGCCGACAGCTGACTGCTCTGCCCGTCCTGGTTGACCGCCGAACCGCGGACCACGGCCAGGATCTGGTGGCCGTTGCGGCGGGCGTCGGACAGCCGCTCGACCAGCAGCAGACCCACCCCCTCGCCCCAGATGGTCCCGTCGGCCGCACCCGCGAACGACTTGCAGCGGGCGTCGGCGGCGAGTCCGCGCTGACGGCTGAAGCTGGTGAACGCGACCGGCGTGGCCATGACGGTGACACCGCCGGCCAGGGCCAGATCGCATTCGCCGTTGCGCAGCGCCTGGACGGCCAGATGCAGGGCCACCAGCGACGACGAGCACGCCGTGTCCAGGGAGACCGCGGGCCCCTCGAAACCGTAGACGTAGGAGAGCCGCCCCGATGCCACGCTTCCCGCGCTGCCCGTGACGACCTGGTCCTCCATGCCCTCCGGCATCCGGCGCAGCCGGGAGGCGTAGTCGTCGTACATGACACCGGTGAAGACCCCGGTACGGCTGCCGCGCAGTGACTCCGGCGTGATCCCCGCGTTCTCGAACGTCTCCCAGCTGGTCTCCAGCAGCAGCCGCTGCTGCGGGTCCATCGCCAGCGCCTCGCGCGGACTGATCCCGAAGAATCCGGGGTCGAACTCGGCCGCTTCGTGCAGGAACCCGCCCTCGCGCACATACGACTTGCCGTGCGCGTCGGGGGACGGGTCGTAGAGGTCCTCGGCGTTCCAGTCACGGCCGGTGGGGAACGCGGTGATCGCGTCGGTGCCTTCGGCCACCAGCTCCCACAGCGCATCCGGCGAGACCGCACCGCCGGGATAGCGGCACCCCATCCCCACGATCGCGATCGGCTCGCTGGACGCGTCGGACTGCTGCTGCAGCCGCCGTCGCAGGCGCTTGTTCTCCACCAGCGACGTGCGCAGCGCTTCGACGACCTTCTCGTCCGGCATGTTCATTCCTCGGCTCCGTCGGTTCGGGTCGGTCACGAGTCGGTCTCACTGAGGGCGATGCGGACGAGGTCATCGACATCGGCGTCCAGAAGGTCCGCCTCGTCGTCCTCCTGGACGCTGCCGGGTTCGGCCGCCTCCGCCGAGGCGGCGTCGCCGGCGAGGGCGAGCACGGCCTCCAGCAGGCCCGCGGCGCGCAGGCGCTCGGGCGTGACGGAGGCGATGACCCTGCGGATCGCCATGTCCGGCTCCTCGGCCGGTACGAGCAGCTCGCACAGGCGTGTGGCGAGCCTGCGCGGGGTGGGGTAGTCGAACAGGATGGTGGCGGGCAGCCGCCGGCCCGCGGCGTCGCTCAGCCGGTTGCGCAGCTCGATCGCGGTGAGGGAGTCGAGGCCGAGTTCGAGGAAGCCGCGGTCCGGCTCGACCACGCCGGAATCGGCGTGCCTCAAGGTGACCGCGATCTCCTCCTGGATGAACTCCAGCAGCAGTTCGAGCTGTTCGGCTTCGGAACGGCCGGCCAGATGTTCCGTCAGTGCCGGCCGGTTCCCCGCGCCGGTGCGGGCAACCGGCGCGCTGCCGGCCAGGTCCCGCAGGATCGGCGACGGGGTGCCGTGTTCCGCCTGCGCGCGCAGTGACGGCAGGTCCAGCCTGGCGAGCGTCAGGGTCGCGCGCTCGCCGGCGAGGGCGGAGTCGAACAGCGCGAGACCGTCCTCGATGCCGAGCGGCAGGATTCCGCCGCGGCCGATGCGGGCCCGGTCGGCGGCCCTGAGGCTTCCGCCCATCGTGCCTCCGGCGGCCCACAGCCCCCAGGCCAGGGAGACGGCGGGACGGCCCTGGGCGCGCCGTTGCCCGGCGAGCGCGTCGAGGAAGGCGTTGGCCGCCGCGTAGTTCGCCTGGCCCGCCGCGCCGAGCACCCCGGCGGCGGAGGAGAACAGCACGAAATGCGTGAGGTCCAGGTCCGCGGTGAGTTCGTGCAGATGCCAGGCGGCATCGGCCTTCGGCCGCAGGACGGTGTCGATGCGTTCCGCGGTGAGACCGGGGACGGTGGCGTCGTCCAGGACCCCCGCCGTGTGGACGACGGCGGTGAGGGGGTGCTCCTGGGGGACGGTGGCGAGCAGCTCCGCCAGCGCGGCCCGGTCGGCCACGTCGCACGCGCCGAAGGTGACATGGGCGCCGAGCCCGGTCAGCTCCTCGGCCAGTTCCTCCGCGCCCTGTGCCGCGGAGCCCCGCCGGCTGGTCAGGAGCAGGTGCCGGGCTCCGTGCCGCTGTACCAAGTGGCGGGCGACCAGGGCGCCGAGTGTTCCGGTGCCGCCGGTGACCAGCACGGTCCCCTCGGCGGGGAGCGGCGCGACGGCGGCTTCCTCGTCGTCGGTGACACGGCCCAGGCGGGCGGCGTACGCACGTCCGGCGCGCAGCGCGAGCTGAGGTTCGCCGGCGTGCAACGCGGAAGGCAGGGCCAGCACGGACTCCTCGGCGTCGTCGATGTCGACCAGCACGATCCGGTCCGGGTTCTCGGTCTGCGCCGAGCGGATCAGCCCGCCGACGGCCGCGCCCGCGAGGTCCCCGGCCGGGTCGCCGTCCACGGCGGCGACCGCCGACCGGGTCAGCACGACCAGCCGGGCCCCGGCGAACCGGTCGTCGGCGAGGAAGCTCTGGACGACCTCCAGGACGCGGTGGACCGCATGGCGGGTCCGCTCGGCCTGGTCACCCGGCCCTGTGCGGTCGGTGCAGTCCAGGAGCACCAGGTCCGGCGCGGGCGCGTCATCGGTCAGCGCGCGCGGCTCGGCGACACCGGCGAGAGCGACCAGCAGGCTGGGCGAGGGATCGCCGAGCCAGCCGATCCGGGCCAGTGGCCTGTCCACCGGCAGTGCGGCGCACGCGATCGCCCTCCAGGAGACCGCGAACCGTGCCCGCTGCCGCCGGTGCCGGCCCGAGCCGAGCTGGTCAGGGGCCAGATGACGTACCGACAGCGACTCGATCGCCGCGACCTCGTCGCCGCTCTCGGTGGCCAGACGCAGCGCGAATCCGTCGCCGCCGGTGCTGAGCCGGACACGCAGGACACCGTCCGGCGCGCAGCCCGGCCCGCTGACGCCCGACCAGGAGAACGGCACCGGCACCCCTTCGGTCCTGTCCACGTCCGGGTGGGCGAAGGCGAGAGTGTGGAGAGCGGAGTCCAGCAACGCCGGATGGATGTGGAAGCCCGGCGTCGTCGCCCCGGGCAGCTGGACCTCGGCCAGGATCTCCGTGCCGTGCCGCCACACACGCCGAAGCCCCCGGAACGCGGGGCCGTAGCCCAGCCCGAGATCGGCGAGCTGGGCGTAGATCTGCCCGACGTCCTCGGCGGTCGCGTCCGACGGCGGCCACGGCGCGGCCCCGGATCCGGCCTTCGCGGTGTCCTCGGCGCGGCCGAGCTCCCCGTCGGCGTGCCTGGTCCACCCGGCGTCGTCGACGGCATGCGCGGGACGGGACCTGACCGTGACACGCCTGTGCCCGGACTCGTCGGCCGGTCCGGCGACGACCTGGACGTGGACGGCCCCGGTCTCGGGCAGAACGAGCGGAGCGGACATCGTCAGCTCCTCGATCCGGCCGCAGCCGGACCGCCCGCCCGCATACAGGACCATGTCGACCAGAGCACTGGCCGGGACGAGCGGGGCGGTGTGGACGGAGTGGTCGGTGAGCCACGGCTGGGCATCCGAGGAGATCCGGCCGGTGAACAGGAACCCGCCGTCGGGCAGCTCGGTCTCCGCGCCGATGAACGGGTGCGTCGTCCCGTGCAGCCCGAGGTCCGTCGGCGCGTCGGCGGCCGGTCGGCTGAGCCAGTAACGCTCGCGCTGGAACGGGTAGGTGGGCAGATCCACCCGGCGGGCGTGCGGAAGCATCGCCGCCAGATCCACCCGGGCGCCCGCGATCCGGGCCCGTGCCAGCGTCGTGACCACCGACTCCGGCTCGCTCACGTCCCGGCGGAGCAGAGCACCCACCACCGGCCGGGCCTCCTGGTCGGGCAGGCAGTCCGGAGCCAGCGAGGCCAGCGTGTCCGAGCCGAGCTCGAGATAGGAACGAGTGCCCGCCTCGTGCAGGGTCTGGACGCCCGCCGCGAACAGGACCGGCTGGAGCACCTGGTCCACCCAGTACTGCGCCGACGCCATCGTGCCCGCCCCGACGGCCTCGCCGGTGACGGTCGAGACGACCGGGATAGAGGGCTCGGCGAACCGGATCCCCTCGGCGACCTCCCGGAACGCGGCCACCATCGGCTTCATCAGCGGCGAGTGGAACGCATGGCTGACCAGCAGCCGCTTGGTCCTGCGACCGCGCTCGGCCCACTGCGCGACGACCGCCATCACACCGACCTCGTCACCGGACACCACCGTGCCGGCCGGGCCGTTCACCGCCGCGATACCGACCGTGTCCTCCCGCCCGGCCAGGGACGCGCGAACCTCCTCGGCGCTCGCACCGATCGCCACCATCGCCCCGTTCCCGGGCAGCTCCTGCATCAGCCGGCCGCGCGCGGCGACAAGCCTGCACGCGTCCGGGAGGGACAGGACGCCCGCCGCGTGTGCGGCGGCGAACTCGCCGACCGAGTGCCCCATCACATAGTCGGGCACGACGCCCCAACTCCGTACCAGCCGGTACAGCGCGACCTCCAGGGCCAGCAGCGCCGGCTGGGTGTAGCGGGTCTCGTGGAGCAGGTCCTCCTCCGGGGAACCGGGGGACGCGAACATCAGGTCGCGCAGCGGCCGGCCGAGCAACCCGTCGAAGTGCGCGCAGACCTCGTCCAGCGCACGCCGGAACTCGGGGTACGCCGCGTACAGGCCGCTGCCCAGGCCCGGCCGCTGCGACCCCTGGCCGGAGAACATGAAGGCGCTCGCACCGTCCCTGTCGGCGACGCCGCGGATCACGGCGGGTACGCTCCGCCCGGCCGAGAGCGCGTCGAGCCCGGACAGCAGCTCCTCCCCGGTACGTCCCACCACCGCCGCGCCGTACTCGAATACCGACCGCGCCCCGAGGGCGCGGGCGATGTCCGCGGGCCTGAAACGGGGATGGTGTCCGCGCAGGAAAGCGCGGAGCTGGTCCGCCTGCGCGGTGAGCGCGGCACCGGTCCTGGCCGACAGCACCCACGGCACGACCGGCCCGGACAGCTCCTCGTCCGGCAGTTCCCCGTCCGGCAGTTCGCCGTCCGGCCCGGTCAGGTCCGGCTCTGCCAGGTCCTCGGCGGCCGGGGCCTCGATGATCACGTGGGCGTTGGTGCCGCTGATACCGAACGCCGACACCGCCGCCCGCCTCGGCCCTTCATGGACCGGCCAGTCCCGCGCCTGGGTGAGCAGCGCGACGTTTCCTTCCGCCCAGTCCATGTGCGGGGACGGACTGTCGATGTGGAGGCTGCGCGGAAGCCGCCCGTTACGGAGCGCCTGGACGGTCTTGATGACGCCCGCGACCCCGGCGGCAGCCTGGGCGTGCCCGATGTTCGACTTGACCGAGCCGATCCACAGCGGCCGGCCGGCGGGACGGTCCTGGCCGTAGGCGGCGATGAGCGCCTGCGCCTCGATCGGATCCCCCAGCGGGGTGCCGGTGCCGTGCGCCTCGACCACGTCCACGTCACATGCCCGCACCCCCGCGTCGGCCAGGGCCTGCCGGATCACCCGCTGCTGGGAAGGACCGTTCGGCGCGGTCAGCCCGTTGCTGGCACCGTCCTGGTTGACGGCCGATCCCTGAACCACCGCCAGCACCTGGTGGCCGTTGCGGCGCGCGTCGGACAGCCGCTCGACCAGCAGCAGACCCGCACCCTCGGCCCAGGCGACACCGTCGGCCCCCGCCGCGAACGGCTTGCACCGCCCGTCGGCGGAGAGCCCGCGCTGCCTGCTGAACTCCACGAACGGGGCCGGCGTCGCCATCACGGTCACACCGCCCGCCAGCGCCAGATCACACTCCCCGTCACGCAGCGCGCGCACCGCCAGGTGCAGGCTGACCAGCGAAGACGAACACGCGGTGTCCACCGTGATCGCCGGGCCCTCCAGACCGAAGGTGTAGGCAAGACGGCCCGAGGCCACGCTGCCCGCACTGCCCGTGCCCAGGAACCCCTCGTACTCGCCGGGAGCCGCGTTCAGCAGACGGCCGCTGTAGTCGCCGTACATGACGCCCGTGAACACTCCGGTGCGGCTGCCGCGCAGCGACTCGGGACTGATGCCCGCGCGCTCGAACGCCTCCCAGCCGGTCTCCAGCAGCAGCCGCTGCTGAGGGTCGGTGGCCGTCGCGTCACGCGGGCTCATACCGAAGAAGTGCGGGTCGAACCGGGCGGCGTCGTAGAGGAACCCGCCCTCGCGGGTATAGGACTTCCCGGTCCGCTCGGGCTCCGGATCGTAGAGCTCGGCGACGTTCCAGCCCCGGTCGTCGGGGAAGGGACCGATCGCGTCGACCTCGTCGGCGACGAGCCGCCACAGGTCCTCCGGGGACCGCACCCCGCCGGGGAACCGGCAGGCCATCGCGATGATCGCGATGGGGTCCCCGTCCGGCCCCGCCATCTGCGCGGCGGGGGCGGGGGCCTTCACGCCGGCGCCGAGCAGCGAGCCGGCGAGGTGCACGGCGAGCGCCTGCGGGTTCGGGTAGTCGAAGGCCAGCGTGGCCGGGAGCCGAAGATCCGTCTCCGCGGACAGCCGGTTGCGCAGGTCCACCGCGGTCAGCGAGTCGAACCCCAGCTCGGTGAAGCCCCGGTCGACGGCGACGCGGTCGGCGTCGTCGTGGCCCAGGACAGCCGCCACATGCCCCCGTACGAGCTCCAGCAGCAGCCGCTGCTGCTGCACCTCGGTGAGCCCGTCGAGCCGCTGCGCCACCGGGGTGCGCCCGGCCGGCAGGCGGGGCGCGGCAGCGACGAACCCGGCCAGCACCGGCGGGAGCGTCGCCGGGTCCGCCGAACGCAGCGCCGCCCGGTCGAAGCGCAGCGGCAGCAGGACGGGATGCTCCGCCGTGAGAGCCGCGTCGAACAGGTCGAGATTCTCCGCCTCCGACAGCGGTACGAGCCCCGCCTGCCGGACCCGCCGCGCGTCGGCCGCCATCCCGTCCGCGTCCGGCCAGGGACCCCAGGCCAGGCTGGTGGCCGCAAGCCCCTGCGCGTGGCGGTGCCCGGCGAGGGCGTCGAGGCAGGCGTTGGCCGCAGCGTAGTTGGCCTGGCCGGGCGTGCCGAGCGTTCCGGCGGCCGACGAGAACAGCACGAACGCGGCGAGGCCGGCGTCGGCAGTGAGCTCGTGCAGATGCCAGGCCGCCTCGGCCTTCGGGCCCAGGACGGTGCCGAGCCGGTCCGGCGTCAGATTGGTCAGGGCGGCATCGTCCAGCACCCCCGCCGTGTGCACCACGGCGGTGAGCGGGTGGCCGGAGGGGATGCCGGCGAGAGCGGCGGCCAGGCTCGCACGGTCGGCGACGTCACAGACCGCGAGGGTGACTTCGGCGCCGTACTCCGAAAGCTCCGCCCGCAGCGCTTCCGCCCCCGGCGCGTCGACTCCGCGCCGGCTCAGCAGCAGCAGATGCCGGACACCGTGCCGGACCGCCAGATGCCGGGCCACGACCGCACCCAGAGCGCCGGTACCGCCGGTGACCAGCACGGTGCCCTCCGGGTCGAGCGGCGACGCCTGGGCACGGGGCAGCTGGATCGCGGCAGCACGAGGCACCAGAGGGCGCCCCGCACGCAGCGCGACCTGGGGTTCGTCGCAGGCGACCGCGGCGGCCAGGGACCGCGCCGAAGCCGCGCTGTCGTCGAGGTCGACGAGGACGAACCGCCCCGGGTGCTCGCTCTGGGCGCTGCGGACAAGCCCCCACACGGCTGCCCCCGGCAGGTCCGGGCCCGTGTCGTCGGGGCCCGCACAGACCGCGCCCCGGGTCACGACCACGAGCCGGACACCGGCCGTACTCTCCTGGGCGAGCCACTCCTGCACCGCCTGCAGAACCTCGGCGACGACCGCGCGCACCTCGTCCGGGCCCGTCCCGGGAGAGACGTCGACGGGCAGCAGCACCGCATCGGGCAGCGGACCGGCAGCCGAGACGAGCCCGGCGAAGTCCCGGTACAGCCCGGTCACCACGTCCGCACCGGCCAACGCCTCCAGGAACGGGCCGTGTTCACCGACCACGGCCAGGGACGCCGGAGCGCCGGCCGGACGGGGGCGAACAGCGGCCCAGTCGAGCCGGTACGCCTCCTGGCGCCGGACACTGATCCCGCTCACCGGAACCGGCCGCACCACCAGCGCCTCGACCGAGGCAACCGGCACACCGTCCGCGTCGGCGACGGCGACGGCCAGCGTGTCCGGCCCGGTCCGGGTCAGCCGGCTCCTGAGGGAAGAGGCCCGCCAGGTGTGCGGCATGACACCGCGCCAGGAGAACGGCAGCAGGATCTCCTCGCCCGCACCCAGCGACGGGTGGTCGCCCGCCAGCGCGTGCAACGAGGCGTCGAGCATCGCCGGGTGCAGCCCGGCCGCCCCGCCGCCTTCGTGGACGTGCGCCTCGGTGTAGACCGTGGAGCCCACACGCCAGGCCGCACGCAGTCCCTGGAACGCCGGACCGTAGCCGACGCCGATGTCGGTGAGCGCGTCGTAGATCCCCTCGATGTCGATCGGTTCGGCCTCCGGCGGCGGCCACGTCGCACAGAAGTCGTCGAACGGCTCGGTCACATGCTCGCCCAGGGTCCCGGACGCATGCCTGGTCCACAGCCGTTCCCCGTCGCCCGGGACGGCCGAGGCGCGCGAGCTGATGGTGACCGGCCTGGCACCGGTCGCGTCCGGTGCCGACACCGTCACCTGGAGATCGACCGAACCCGCCTCCGGCAGGGTGAGCGGTGTCTCGACCGTCAGTTCCTCGATCCGGCCGCACCCGCTGACCGCCGCCGCGTGGACGGCCATGTCGAGGAACACCGTGCCGGGCACCAGCGCGGTCCCGTTCACGGTGTGCTCGGCGAGCCACGGGTGGCTGTGCCGGGACACCCGGCCGCTCAGCAGCCAGCCACCGGTCCCGGCGACGGACGTCGCGGCCCGGAGCAGGTCATGCGTGCCGCCGTCCATCCCGAGGGACGCCGGGGCGGCCGGAGCGGCCGCGGGCAGCCAGAACCGGCGTGCCTCGAACGGGTAGTTGGGCAGAGCCACCTGCCGTGCGTCCAGCCGTGCGAAGAACGCGCGCCAGTCCACGGGTACACCCCGCAGGCCGGCCTCGGCGACGGCGGCGACAAGGGTCTGCGCCTGCGGCCGGTCCCGGCGCTGCGTCGCGATCCTGCAGCCCGTGCCGTCGTCCGACGGGAGGGCGGTGAGCGCCGCGTCGGGCCCGATCTCCAGGAAGACCGTGACTCCCAGCCCGCCGAGCGCACCGACCGCGTCGTGGAACCGGACGGGCTGCCTCACCTGACGCGTCCAGTAGCCCGGATCGCCCAGCTCCTCCTCACCGGCCGGCCGGCCGGTCACGGTGGACACGATCCGCACCGTCGGCGCATGGTAGGTGACACGCTCGGCGACCTGGCGGAACGAGTCGAGCATCCCGTCCATGTGCGGGGAATGGAACGCGTGGCTGACCCGCAGCCGCGTCGTCTTCCGGCCGCGTCCGGCCCACAGCTCCGCGACCCCGAGCACGGCCTCCTCGTCACCGGACACCACGGTCGACCCGGCGGCGTTGACCGCCGCGATCGACACCGCCTCCGCCGAGCCGAGCAGGGACTCGGCCACCTCGTCCTCACCCGCCCGGATCGCGACCATCGCGCCCCGCGCCTCCACCGCCTGCATCAGCCGCGCCCGCTCCACGACGAGTTCACACGCATCGTCGAGCCCGAAGACACCGGCGACGTGCGCGGCGGCGAACTCCCCGATGGAGTGCCCGAGCACCGCGTCCGGACGCACACCCCACGACTCGACCAGCCGGAACAGCGCGACCGACAGGGCGAAGATCGCCGGCTGCGCGTACCGGGTCTCGGCCAGCAGCGCGCTCTCCGGCGTGCCCTCGTCGGCGAACATCACCGACCGCAGGGGCACATCCAGCCGCGCGTCGACACGCGCGCAGATCCGGTCCAGCTCGGCGGCGAACACCTCGAACCGGGCATACAGGTCCCGGCCCATCCCCGGATGCTGACTGCCCTGACCGGAGAACAGGAACGCGTTCTTCCCCTCACCGCCGTCGCCGACAGCCACATGGGCCGCGGCACCGCCGTCCGCCAGGGCACCGAGTCCGGCGAGGAACTCCTCGGGCGTCCCTCCCGTCACGGCCGCACGGTGCTCGTGCACGGCTCTGGCAGCCAGCGACGCACCGACGCCCACGAGGCTGAACTCCTCCTGCCCGGCCAGGTGTTCGGCCAGCCTGCGCGCCTGCGCCACGAGAGCCGCCGGGGTCCGCCCGGACAGCACCCAGGGGACGGGAACACCGCCCGCCTCGTCACGGCTGTCCCGCTCCACGACGCCGACGGCCGCCGGATCCCATTCGAGAACGACATGGGCGTTGGTGCCGCTGATACCGAACGCCGAGACGGCCGAGCGGCGCACACCGCTCCCCTCCGGCCAGGACTGTTCCTCGGCCAGGAGGGACACCCCGCCCGACGACCAGTCCACATGCGGAGTCGGCTCACCGGCATGCAGCGTCCTCGGCAGCCGCCCGTGCCGCATCGCCTGCACCATCTTGATCACTCCGGCCGCCCCGGCCGCCGCCTGGGTGTGACCGATGTTCGACTTGACCGAGCCGATCCACAGCGGCCGGCCGGCGGGACGGTCCTGGCCGTAGGCGGCGATGAGCGCCCGCGCCTCGATCGGATCCCCCAGCGTGGTACCGGTGCCGTGCGCCTCGACGGCGTCGACATCCCCCGGCACGAGCCCCGCATTCGCGAGGGCCTGCTCGATGACCCGCTGCTGGGAGGGGCCGTTGGGCGCGGTCAGACCGTTACTGGTGCCGTCGGAGTTGATGGCACTGCCACGGACCACGGCCAGGACCTGATGACCGTTGCGCCGCGCGTCCGACAACCGCTCCACCAGCAGAAGACCGATGCCCTCACCCCAGGCGGTCCCGTCGGCAGCGGCATCGAACGGCTTGCACCGCCCGTCCGGAGCCAGCCCGCGCTGACGGCTGAACTCGACGAACAGCGTCGGCGTCGCCATGACCGCCACACCGCCCGCCAGCGCGAGATCGCAGTCACCGTTGCGAAGCGCCTGCGCCGCCAGATGCAAAGACACCAGCGAGGACGAACACGCGGTGTCGATCGTGACAGCCGGCCCCTCCAGCCCCAGCGTGTAGGCGATCCGCCCGGACGCGACGCTCGTCGTCGAACCGGTGATCAGATACCCCTCGGTGCCGTTCTCCGCGAGCTGCGCGTTGACCCCGTACTCCTGCGCGGCCGCCCCGATGAACACCCCGGTGCCGCTCCCACGCAGCGACGTCGGGTCGATGGAGGCGTTCTCCAGCAGCTCCCAGGCCGTTTCGAGCAGCAGCCGCTGCTGCGGGTCGGTCGCCAGGGCCTCACGCGGACTGATCCCGAAGAACTCCGCGTCGAACGCGTCCGCGTCATGGAGGAACCCACCCTTGTCGACATACGAGGTCCCGGGGTGATCGGGATCCGGATGGTACAGCTCATCCACGTTCCAGCCACGGCCCGCCGGGAAGTCACCGATCGCGTCGACACCGTCGGCCACAAGCCGCCACAGAGCCTCCGGCGTGCGGACATCGCCCGGGAACCGGCACGCCATCCCGACAATCACCACCGGATCGCCGTCCCGGCCCTCGCCCCGCCCGCCGGTCACGGAAGCCGGCCGCTTCGCCTCTGCCCCGAGCAGCTCCGCGCACAGCTGCGCGGCCAGGGCACTCGTCGTCGGATGATCGAAGATCAGCGTGGCGGGCAGACGCAGACCCGTGGCGCCGTTCAGCCGGTTGCGCAGCTCGACGGCGGTCAGGGAGTCGAAACCCAGATCCCGGAAACTGCGGTCGGCCGAGATCGCGTCCTGCCCGCCATGGCCGAGTACCGCCGCCACATGGGTACGCACCAGATCCATCAGCAGTTCGAGCCGCTCGGCCTCCCCGAGCGCGCCCAGCCGGCCGGCCAGACCGTCGGCGGCCGCCTGCCGGGCGGGCCCGCTCGCCCGGCGCACGGACGCCCGGCCGATCGTGCGCAGGATCGGCGGGATGTCCTCGTCGTCCGCGCGGACCGTCCCCGGACGCAGCGCGGCCATCACCAGCGGCACGCCCCGGTCAAGCGTCAGCCCGGCGTCGAAGAGGGCCAGCCCCTGCTCGGTGCCGAGCGCCGCGCTGTTGCGGGTGAGCCTCGCCCTCCCGATGCTGTCCAGGTCGGCGGTCATCGAGCTGGTCTCCGCCCACAGACCCCAGGCGAAGGACGCGGCGGGCAGACCGCGGGACCGCCGGTACCCGGCCAGCGCGTCCACGAAGGTGTTGGCCGCCGCGTACACCGACTGCCCAGGGTTGCCGATCGTGCCGGCCGCCGACGAGAACAGGATGAACGCGTCGAGACCGAGGCCCTCGGTCAGCACATGCAGATTCCACGCCGCGTCGGCCTTGGGCCGCAGAACGGCGTCCGCCTGCTCGCCGGTGAGCGCGGTGAGCACCCCGTCGGCCAGCACACCGGCGGTGTGCACGACCGCCGTGAGCGGGTGCTCGTCCGCAATACCGGCGAGCAGCGCAGCCAGCGCGTCCCGGTCGGCGGTGTCGCAGGCCGCGACCGTCACCTCGGCACCGGCCGCCCGCAGCTCGTCCGCCAGCTCGGCCGCGCCGGGAGAGTCCGGGCCCGAGCGGCTGACGATCAGCAGCTGCCGCGCCCCGTGCCGGGCCACCAGATGCCGGGCCACGTGCCTGCCGATCGTCCCCGTGCCGCCGGTGATCAGAACGGTGCCCTCGGGGTCGAAAGCGACCGTCCCGGCCCCCTCCTGTGGAGCGGCGGCCACCAGCCGCGGCAGGTGCACCGTGCCATGACGCAGCAGTACCTGCGGTTCGCCGGAACCGATCGCTCCACCCAGGGCCCGCACCGAAGCGTCCGTCCCGTCGAGATCGACCAGCACGAACCGGTCCGGCTCCTCCCACCACGCGGCACGCAGCAGACCCCACACGGCTGCGCCCGGCAGGTCGCGCACCGGGTCATCGCCGTCCACCGGCACCGCACCGTGTGTGACCACCACCAGTCTCGACGCCGCGAGACGGTCCTCGGCCAGCCAGTCCTGAAGCAGCCGGAGCATGCTCCGGGTGCTGTCGTGCGCGCGGGCGGCCGGGTCGCCCTCTTCGGGCGATCCGCCGTCCAAGGGCAGCAGCACCACGTCCGGGACCGCCGCCCCGGAGTCGATGGAGCGCACCAGGTCGCTCAGCGCCGGATGGTGCGGCAGCCCGGTCAGGGCATCGCCCAGGCAGGACGAACCGTCCCCCAGCACCGCCCACGAGTCCGGGGTGACGGGCGGGACATCGCCCGTCGATGGTGCCCAGTCCACGCGCCAGAGCGCGTGGTGCAGATGACGGGAGGTGTCCAGCCGGTCGACGGCCAGTTCCCGCAGCCGCAGCGCGGAGATCGTGGCAACCGGCCGGCCCGCTTCGTCGGCCATCTCCAGTGCGGCCGTCGACTCGTCCACCGGCGTCACCCGGACGCGCAACACACCCGCCTCGGTGGCGTGCAGCGTGCTTCCCGACCAGGAGAACGGCAACCGGACCGGGCCGTCGGCCCGGTCCAGGCCCATACCGAGCGCGGTGGCGTGCTGGGCCGCGTCGAGGAGCGCGGGATGGACGGCGAACCCGCCGGCGTCCGTGTCCTGGGGCAGCCGGACCTCGGCGTACAGGACATCGCCCTCGCGCCAGGCAGCCTGGAGCCCCTGGAAGACGGGCCCGTACTGGTAGCCCAGCCCGGCGAGCCGGTCGTACAGATCCTCGACCGGCACCGGCAGCGCCTTCGGCGGGGGCCAGACACCGGCGAACTCGGGCTGCCCGCCCTCCGGAGCGCCCGCCACGATCGTGCCGCTCGCATGCCGTGTCCACGGCTGGTCCGGCAGGCCCGCGGGACGCGAATGAATGGTGAGGGTGTGACCTTCGCCCCGGTCCTCCGGCGTGACGCTGACGTGCAGCTGGACGGACGCCGTGCCGGAGAACGCCAGAGGCGTCTCCACCGTCAGCTCTTCGACGTGCCGGTGGCCCAGGTGCGTCGCCGCGTGCAGCGCGATGTCCAGGAAGGCCGTCCCGGGCATCAGCACGGTCCCGAGCACCGCGTGGTCGGCGAGCCAGGGATGCGTGGTGGTCGAGACACGCCCGGTGAAGACGTGCCCGTTCCCTTCCGGGAGGTCGATGGTGTGGGTGGTGAGGGGGTGGTTGGTTTTGTTGTGGTGGGTGGTGGGTGTGGTGGTGGGGTTGAGCCAGTAGTGGTGGTGTTGGAAGGGGTAGGTGGGGAGGGGGGTGTGGGGTTGGGGTTGGGTGGGTTGGGTGGTGGGCCAGTTGATGGTGATGTT
>NZ_JBVHOQ010000076.1:0-16825 GCF_055568375.1 Streptomyces sp. NPDC026062 | reverse complement strand
CTCCTGCGCGTCCGGCGACCAGGTCCGCGCATCCCCCACCAGATCACTCACACACCGTCAACGAGCCTGAACCCAAAGCGTTTCGGATCAATAGGAGGGGGAGCCGCACTAGGTCGTGACGGTGTCGCTGACAGGGAAGCGTTTGCCCGCCTCGCTGCCGTTGGCCGCATGAATGAGCCGGATCAATTCCGCGTACTGATGGGCCTATACAACGCGTATGGGCGAAGGTGACAGCGATGGAACCGACGCGTGTTGTCCTCGGCCCGAATGGGTGGCACCCCTCGGATGCTCCGGCCCCGCCCGGATTGGTGGCGTGGCGCTTTCCTCGCTCGCTGGCCGTCCGGCACCCCGAGGAACCCGACCTAATGCCCCGTCGCCCGAGAGCCCGAGAGGGGCACCCCCGGAACTACGGCAAGCGACGCTGACCACCTAGGAACGTTCCTACGTGACCCCCGATGACCGGCCCCGCTGCGGGTTCGGGCATCGGGGGTTTCGTGCGTTTCCGGGCCCTTCGAAAGAAAGGTCAAGGTTCCGGCCGGCTCAGGACCCTCGGGCGGAACTGCCCAACGAGCACAAGGATTTTTGCCGCCTAAGTTTTGAAGGCGTGGCACGCGCGGGGAGGGGTCCACGTAGGAACGTTCCTAGGTGCTCTCACCGCGCGGGAGTGCCTTCAACCCCTGGTACGCCTCCCGCAGGTCTGACGCTTCCGGGAGCTGTCGTTGTTCCACGGCCTTGACTACCTCAAGCGCACGCCAGTGATTCGACGGCACGATACGGCCAGACAGTATGGCCCGCTGTGCTGCGTTACACGCCTCATCCAGCCGGTCACCGCCGAGCAGTGCCAGCGCCAAATCGATGTTCGCGGACGCCACCCGGCGCGGCCATTTCTCCACATCGTCAGCAGGAGCGAGCCGCGCGATTACCTGCCGTGCGTAGTCCTCCGCTGCGGGATCTCCCACCCATGCCAGCGTGGTTGCTGTGTAGGCCAGCGCCTTGCCAGGGTCATATTGATAGTGATGCTCGGTGCCCTTGCGCGGAACCATTGCGGCCGACATGCGTTGAACTCGCTCAATGGCCGCGTATGTTTCGGGCCCTTCCCCGAGTCGCGCTCTCGCCCGGCCCTCCTGCGCTGTCGCTTGAATTGCAGCGGACGTTCCGGCCGGGGCCAACTCCTGTGCAATCTGTGCGAGTTCTAGCGCGCGTGCGTAATCACCATCTGTGAGCACTCGCCAAGCATCCGTCTCGTAACACCACGCCTCGATTTCGCGATGCTCCGCGTGCTGCGCAAGGGTGGCCGCCGTCTGCAAACGAGCCGTCGCCGCATGTTCCTGGTTCAGGTCGATATGCAGCGTGGCACCCAAGAGTTGGAACCACCCTCCGACGGCATATAGGCGGCGCTGTTCCGCAAGGGTCATGCGCGCATCCATGAGATGGGACACATAAGCGGAATGCTTCCTTACCCTTTCGAGCAAGTCTTGCGGCGGCGACACAGGGTATTTCATTGCCAGTTCATCGAATGCATGCTCTAGGCGACCGAGCGTTTCTTTGCCCACATCGCTAGCGGATACGCGCCGCGCCAATTCGAGGGCGTCGAACTCGTCGTCACTATCTGACGATCCGTCAGAAAGCCAAGCCGTGCGCGACTGTGGCGGAGCGTACGCGTCCGGAACTAGCAGTGCGTCGAGTTCCGCCGAGGTGAGCGATAGCGCCTTTGCGATCTTCGGTCGCTGCCAAGGTTGCGGGTCAGTCTTTCCGCTTTCCCAGCGCTGGACTGTTGAGCGATCAACGCCGACCGCTTCCGCGAATTCCTCTTGGTTGTACCCGCACGCTTTCCGGCACTCCGCCAATCTCCGCCGCCTGCTGGTCATCGTGGCCGGTCTCCTCTCGGGAAATGCCCGTCTGCCCTGGTCAGCGTATCCAGTGCGGCCAGGGTGCGGCATGAGTGCGGCCTTTCTGCTGTGGTTCCTGCCGCCTCACCACGCTTGCCTAGGCCAACACCCAGCACTACCAGCGGACTTGATGGGACGGCGAACCATGGCGAGCGTGACCACGGAAGACACCGACGCACGACAGTGGGAGTACACGACGTTCGCCCCCTCGGGTGAGACGTGCCCGGCCTGCATGAAGCCGGTCAAGACCCTTGAGCGCTGCCGACGCGGGACGATCGAGCGTCAGTCCGGCTCCCCCGTCACGATCTATCGGCACATCGATTGCGCCGACCCGGAGGGGACCAAGCGGCGGGCCAAGCGGTGACAGCCGCCGCGAAGGCACACAAGCGCCGTACGCACCCTCTCCCGCCCCCGAAGCTAGTCACCCTCATAGACGGCCCCGCAAGCCCGCACAGGGGTGGTCTACCTGCCGGGGCCGACTCATCCCCCGTCGCCGTTCCACCCCGACGACTGCCCCAACTGCGTGCCGCTGGCCTCTACCGGCCGCCTCTGAACTCCCGTCCCTGTCGAACGCATCCGGGTGCGTCCCCCGCGCATCCGCATTCTCGACAGGGGCGGGGCACCAAACACCAACGGTCATAAGGAGCTGCAATGAGCACTGCCGGAAACCGTCTCTTATTCGCGTGGCTTGAGATCACGGGACTCTGCAACGAGTTCTGTGATCACTGCTACGCCGACAGCGGGCCCAAGGGAACACACGGAACCATGACCGTGCGGGACTGGTTGAACGTGATTGACCAGCTTGCCGACATGGGCACCGTGGATGTCCAGTTCATCGGCGGAGAGCCGACGTTGTACCCGAGCCTGCCCGCGCTGATCGAGCACGCTCACGGGCGGGGCCTCGGTATCGAGGTGTTCTCGAACATGACCCACATCCGCCCGGAACTGTGGGACGCGTTCAGGGAGTACGGCGTCAAGCTGGCCACGTCGTACTACTCGGACAGCGCCGAGGAACACGACGCGGTGACGCAAATCCGAGGGGCGCACAAGAAGACGCGCGCCAACGTGCAAAAGGCCCTTTCCCTCGGTATCCCGCTGCGGGGCGGAGTGGTCGCCGTGCGGGACGGACAGCGAGTGCAGGAAGCGGCGCAGGACCTTACGGCGCTCGGTGTCGGCACGGTCGGCGGAGACCGTACCCGCGCATTCGGGAGGGCCAGTCAGGGGGCCGCGCCGACCATCGCTGATCTGTGCGGGCACTGCGCCCATGAGAAATGTGCCATCGGCCCGAGCGGCGACGTATGGCCGTGCGTCCTCGGTCGATTCCTGACTCTCGGCAACGTGCTGGAAACACCGATCTCCGATATCTGGGGCGGCGCGCAGATGGCCGACGTTGCGGCCGATATCGCGGCGGTGCACGGGGACGGTATCCAGTCGTGCACCCCGCCGCAGTTCCTGCCCATGTGCGGGCCGTGCGGTCCGTGCGTTCCCTCGGTCGGGCACTGTGACCCCAGGGAAGCAGAGAGCGCCGCTACCATCGCCGCACCGGCCTAATCCGCTGAATACCAGGGAGCGCGCACATGGATGATCACGGGGACGACTTCGGCCCGTGGGGGTGGGAAGGCGAGAGCAACGCCGTTCGGCGGACCGAGGACGAATGGCTCACCATCGCTCGGTACCTCCGCCACGCGGCAAACAAGCTCGGGCCGCAACTCCCGCTGTGCCTCCCTGGTGAACCGCAGCAATGCGGGCGGACAGCGCAACAGCACGTGATCGCATGGGCCGCTCACCTCAAGGCGGTTTCTCACCACCTGATCGAACAGGCCACCCCGAGTGAGGCCAGGGGGGCGCACGCCATCGGCCCTCTGTATCAGCGCCGACTGTCTGAACTGCGCGCGTCCACCTCCGCGCCGCACTGACCGACCGCACACCCGCTACCGGCCCCGTCCGTGTGCCGCCCCCGTGGCGCATGGGCGGGGTCTTGCGCTGTTCATCCCCGCTGGTCAGAGCGTCGCGGTAACCTATGGCTCTGTTGGTTCACGGGCAGGCGATGTCGCTCCAGATCTCGACGCGCATGACTCTTCTTCTCTCCAGGCTCTCGTGCGGCTGCTCGCGCAGCACGGAGGGGCCCTCCGCTCACGGGGGAACACCGATCGGGGTGCCGGTCATTCCCGGGCGCGGCGCGGCGGTCGGCTCACCTGGGGGCGGGGGGCGCGCCGGGGGCCGCCCGGGCATGTTTCGAAGTCCCGCCTGCTCCGAGCGGACGGCGCTGCTTTCGAAGTGCGCCTAGAAGACCGTGCGGTTCATAGGACGGGGCAAGGCTTCCAGCGCTCCGGCATCGCGCAGGCGCACATAGGCGTCCACGACGGCGCCGGCGTCCCCGGGCGGTGCGATGTCGAGGAGTACGCCCACTCCGCGCAGCTCCTTGCGGGCCGTACCCACCCCGTCGGGAGCCAGCGCCGCGCGCCCCGGGGAGAGGTAGCCGAGCCGGCCGACGCACAGCTGGGACTGTGTGTAGTCGTAGCCGGCGTCGTCCTCCAGGGCGTCGAGCAGGTCGTCGTCGGTCACGTCGCCGATGTCCGGCTGCCAGGTGTCCGCGATCAGTGCGAGCAGCGCGGCTTCCGGGACCTCGGCGTCGTCCGGGGAGACGACCGTCAGCACGACGGCCTGGGTCACGTACTCCGACTCGCCGCCCGCCCGTCCGGTGACGGCGACCTCCCAGCCCGGCTCGCCCGTGACCGTCAGGCTCAGGCCGGCCCCGTCCGAGGTCTGCGGGGAGTCGTGGTCGGCCCGCAGCGCGGCCGCCAGCTCCGCCTCCTCGGGCCGGAGTTCCGTGGGACGGCCGGACGCGTGGTGGTGGGTCCAGGTCCACGGCTGCCCCGCCCGGGCCGAACCGGCCGCCGGAAGCAGGGCGGGCAGCGCGTCCAGCATCGTCCTCCAGCGCCCCGCGAGTTCGAGGGGCGACTCCTTCCGGGGTCCCCAGAAGCCCCGCACCACACGTCGCATGTCCTGCCTCCACCGTTGTGAGCCGTCGTAGATCCCGACCGCGACCGCGGATCGGCGCGCGCGCCCAGGCTAACGGCTGTCCCGCCCATTCCTGGCGGGACAGCCGTCAGTCGAAGGCCCGCGCGACCGCGGATCGGCGCGCGCGCCCAGGCTAACGGCTGTCCCGCCCATTCCTGGCGGGACAGCCGTCAGTCGAAGGCCCCGGGCTTCCGCGTGCTCAGCTCCGGGTTCTGCCCGGTGTGGACGACCTTGATCGGAAGGCCTTCGTCACGGAAGGCCTTCCGGGCTGCCCTGGCGACGTCCGGGTCGGAGAAGTGCCATTCGACGGGGCGCCCTCCGGAGGCGTTGACCTGTTCTGTCGCCTCCTTGACGAACTTCTCCCGGCCGGACGGGGTGAGCGTTCCCTTGTCACTCGTCGACAGATAGCTCTGGTAGCCGTTCTTCGCTTCCAGGAACGTCTGCCTGCCGGAGTCCCAGCCGTCGTACTCCACCGGAGGCTTGCCCTCCTTGGGGTTGGCGACGATGTACTCCTTGCCCCGGTTGGTGCCGGTGATCTGTTCCTGGTAGCGGAGCCACGACTCGTTCTTCCAGTTGGGCTTGGGGTTGCGGTCGCGGCTTGCCCAGTACCCGTCGCCCGCGTCGGCGGAACCGAGCTCCGGGTCCTTCAGGTCCTTGGCCCAGTCGGGCGAGTTGTAGTTCCGGGGGTCGGACGTGTCATTGCGTGCGGCGTCCGGCCACGGCTTCTTCTGCTCCAGCGCCTTGGCCGCACGGTCCTTCTCCTCGGCACGCTTCTTGTCCGTCCAGGCGGCGCGCTCCTGGTCGCGGGCCTCCTTCGCCTTGGCCTCGGCCGCCTTGTCGCAGCCGTCGTCGGCGAGGATCACATGGTCCGCAGGGCCTGCGGCGAGCACCCCGGTTCCGGATCCGGCGACGCCGGCACCTCCGTAACGGGTCCTGGGCCCGAGGGGGCCGGAGGCGATGGAGCAGCCTGTCCTGCGGGCCGCGTCCTCGGCCTTGTCGGCGGCGTCGTCGGCCTCCTTCGCCGCCTTGCGGACGCCGTCGATGTCACCCGCCTCGGCCGCCTTGCGGGCCCTGCGCGACGCCGCCCCCGCGTCCTCGGCGGCCTCGGCAATGTGGGCGGCGGCCCTGCCGACGTCGCCGGCGTTGCTGACATTTTTGAGACCCTTCGCCACGTCGTACCCGGGGATGAGCATGGAGCCGACGTTCCACAGGACGCCCGTGACGGCGCGGGTCTTCTGTCCGTTGTTCCACCGTTCGCGCACCTCGTCGCCGACGAACATGACGTCGCCGACCTCGACCACGGTGTTCAACGACGCCTTGCCCCAGTCGCCGACCGCGCCGAGGTAGTCGCCCTCGTCCCACTTGCTCGTGGCGTCCTTGGAGTCGTCCATCCACTGGCTGCCGAGCTGCTTGCCGTAGTCGGCGATGCCGGACCAGGTCGAGGGCTTGACGAGATCGATGATCCCGGTCACATCGCCCCAGAGGCCATCGACGAAGACACCCGTGCCCACCTGGGCGGTTCGGTCCCAGGCACAGCCGAGTAGGCCCCAGCCGCTGCAGTCCTCCTTCTCCTCACCGTCGCCGGAGCCATCGGATTCACCCGATTCGTCCTCGCCGGATGCGGGGATGTCGTCGTAGGCGGCCTCGGGTTCGACGGCGGTCTCGGGGTAGGTCTCCGTGCCGGGCCTGTCGTTACCCGATCCGTCGGGGCCCCCGGCGCCCCCGCCCGCTCCCGCACCGCCCGCGTCCGCACCGCCGACCACTGCGGCGCCCTCGCCGCCGGCCCCGCCCGCACGGCCGGAATCAGTACCGGTACCGGCGTCACCATCGCCGGCCCCGCCCGCTCCCGCACCGCCTGCCCCGCCCGCACGGCCGGAATCAGTACCGGTACCGGCTGGGCCGTCGGCGGCCCCGCCCGCTCCCGCACCGCCCGCGTCCGCACCGCCGACCACGGTGGCGCCCTCGCCGGCGCCTCCCTTGCCCGCGCCGCCCGCGCTGTCGCCCGCGTTCACCGTGCCGCTGCCGGTGCCCGTCGCCGGGCAGGACGTGCCCGTGACGGAGCAGACCGCGGCCTGGAAGCGGTCCGAAACCGGGCCGCCCACGCCCGCCAGCAGCAAAGCCACGACGATGGCCGCGACGAGCATGACCAGCCCGACGTACTCCAGGGTCGACTGCCCCCGGTCCCGGCGCCAGGTGATCATGTGGGGCAGCGAGAAGTCCGGCTTGCCCTCCCGTTCCCGCTCCGGGAGCCGGAACCATTCGCGGCTCTCCGGCCGGGTCAGGAACACCAGGATCAGCACCGGCAGGAACACCTGCGTGAAGCCGCGCAGGGATCCGTCGGCGGCATTGGCCGCGCCGCTGATGATCAACCACACCTGTACGGCGACGAGTCCGCCCCATACACCCCGCCCGCCGGTCCACACCCGCCGCGAGAGCAGCCAGCCCACGGCACCGGGCGCGGCCCCGTACAGCAGGAGGCCGATCGCGACGCCGTCCAGCGCGTCGGCGGCGAGCGCGGAGCCGAACAGGCCTGCGCCCCCCAGCAACGTCGCGCCGAACAGCACAAGAAGCAGCAGCCGGGCCGCACCCATGGCGCGCGGCAGCGCGCGGCGCCCCGCCCCGGGCTCGGGCCCCACGGCTCCGTACGCCGATATGCCACCTGTCGCAGACATGACTGGCCCCCCAACCCGCACTGCCCGCAGGCAGAATGACGACCCCTCAGGCTAAGAGACCGGGGCTCCCCCCGTCATGGGCCCCAGGACCCAACTCGGGCCCCAGCCCGGCTGGGCCTCCCCCGGAGGCGGTCAGCACCCGCGCGTGGTGGCGGGCACCACGAGGCGCGGCACCGGATGGCTGTCCGCCCCAAGGCGGACAGCCGGGCCGGCGGTCATCGATGTGCGCAACCGGCCCGGTCAGCTGCCGTCGCGCAGGTCGGCGATCCCTGTCGGCCGGAACTCGATCCGGTCGAAGGAGACCTCGCAGCCGTCACCGGTGGGCGACTGGGCGAGGAAGCCGATGGACGCGCGGGCGCCCCCTTCCGGATCGCCCAGGGCGAAGACGCGGACGAAGGTCCACTTCTCGCCGTCGGGCGAGGCATGGCAGGCGTAGGCGTTGCCGGTGCGGCTCAGACGCAGCCAGTAGGTGTCGCCGTCCACGACGAAGGAGTTGACGTCGTCGGAGTATCCGCGGGTGACGACGGTGCAGATGGTGGGGCGGTCCGGGGAGAGCTCCAGACAGATCTTGGCCCACTCCCGGTCGCCCACATGGAGATAGAGGACCCCCGCGTCGAAAGTGGCGGCGAAGCCGGCCTTCACCCGGGCGATGAGCTGGAAGTCGCCCTCGGGGGCGGTGCCCAGCAGCCGGGGCGCGTCGCTCTCGCTGTCGAGGGCGGCGCCGCCCGGCGGGACGAATCGGTCCTGCCGGGCGCCCGCGCGGCCGGTGAGGACGCCGTCCTCGTGGCTCCAGCCCGCGGCGGGCCCGAACGGCTCCAGCTCGAAGGGGAGTTCGGGAAGGTGCAGGGTCATTCGGGTCGTCCGTTCACGCGGCGGGGCAGGCCCAGCGGGTTGTCCTCGCGCAGCTCCGGCGGGAGCAGCGCCTCGGGGGTGGTCTGGTAGCTGACCGGGCGCAGCCAGCGCTCGATCGCGGTGGCGCCGACCGAGGTGGAGGTGGAGGTGGTGGCCGGGTAGGGGCCGCCGTGGTGCTGGGCGGGGGCGACGGCGACGCCGGTCGGCCAGCCGTTGACCAGGACGCGTCCGGCGAGCGGGGTGAGCGCGTCGAGCAGCGCGGCGGCGCTGTCGTCGGTCTCGTCGGTGGCGATCTGGAGCGTGGCGGTCAGGTTGCCGGGCAGCCGCGACAGGACGGCGGTGATCTCGTCGTCGGAGGTGTAGCGGGCGACGACGGTGACGGGGCCGAAGCACTCCTCCAGGAGGGCGTCGTGCGGCCCCTCGGTGGCGAGCAGCCGCGCCGGTACGGTCAGGAAGCCGGCCGCGACGGTGTGGTCACCGCCCGCTCCGGGCGTGACCGGGGCCTCCACCTCCGGGAGGGCGGTGCGCTCGCCGACTCCGGCGAGGAAGGCTTCGCGCATGCGGTGGTCGAGCAGGACTCCGGCCTCGGTGTCGCTGACCGCTCCGGTGAGGGACTTCAGCAGCCGGTCTCCGCTCTCGCCCGCGGGGGCCAGGACGAATCCGGGCTTGGTGCAGAACTGGCCCGCCCCCATGGTCATCGAGCCCGCGAGGCCCGTGCCGATCCGCTCGCCGCGCTCGGCGGCGGCCGCCTCGGTGATGACGACGGGATTGAGGGAGCCGAGCTCGCCGTGGAAGGGGATGGGGACCGGTCGCGCGGCCGCGGCGTCGAAGAGGGCGCGGCCGCCCCGGACGGATCCGGTGAAGCCCGCCGCACTGACGAGGGGGTGCTTGACCAGTTCGACGCCCGCCCGGAATCCGTGGACGAGGGTGACGACGTCCTCGGGCAGTCCGTGCCGCGCCGCGGCCCGGCGCAGGACGGAGGCGCACAGCTCGGAGGTCGCGGGGTGGTCGGGGTGCGCCTTGACGACGACCGGGCAGCCGGCCGCGAGAGCGCTGGCCGTGTCGCCGCCGGGCACGGAGAAGGCGAGCGGGAAGTTGCTGGCCGCGTAGACGGCGACGACGCCGAGCGGGATCTTGTAGCGCCGCAGGTCGGGCCACGGCGG
The DNA here is from genome assembly GCF_055568375.1 of Streptomyces sp. NPDC026062. NCBI lineage: Bacteria > Bacillati > Actinomycetota > Actinomycetes > Kitasatosporales > Streptomycetaceae > Streptomyces > Streptomyces sp. NPDC026062. The sequence continues at coordinate 7,228 of NZ_JBVHOQ010000076.1, read as the reverse complement.
GGTGCGGGTGGCGTCCTCGTGGTCGATGTGGATGTCGAGGTACGCGCCCTCGTCGACGACCTCCGCGAAGGCACGCAGCTGGGCCGCCGTGCGGGCGAGTTCGCCGGTCAGCCTGGCCGGGCCGAGCGCCGTCTCGGCGTCGGCGGCCTCGATGACGTGTTCACCGGCCTCGGCGAGCAGATCGGCCGCGGTACGCAGGAACGCGGCGCGCACGGTGCGGTCGGCGAGGGAGCCGCGTACGGCGTGAGCGGCCCGGACCGCCCGGTCGACCTCCTCCGCCGTAGCCTCCACCGCAACCTGCTCACGCGGGTTCCCGGTGCGGGGGTCGACGCTCCAGACTGGTGCTGCTGCCACCGTGATTCCTTCCGCTCCACTGCCACACACATCAGAAGTTGTTCGGTATTCTGAACAGAGTTCCTGATCGTGAATATGAAGCGACTCTATTTCCGGGCGTTCGGTGTTGGCAAGAAGTCGCAGGGTTTCGTAAGTGGGCTGGAAGGGGCATAGGGCGATGTCGGTTGCCGAGTCTGGTGGGGCGCAGGTCAAGTCCGCGGTACGGACGGTGGAGTTGCTGGAGTACTTCGCCGGGCGGCCGGGCATGCACTCCCTCGCCGCGGTGCAGGAAGCCGTCGGTTACCCCAAGTCCAGCCTCTACATGCTGCTGCGCACACTGGTCGAGCTGGGCTGGGTGGAGACGGACGCGACGGGGACGCGGTACGGGATCGGTGTGCGCGCGCTGCTGGTCGGCACCTCGTACATCGACGGCGACGAGGTGGTCGCGGCCGCCCGGCCCACCCTGGACCGGCTCTCCGACGACACCACGGAGACCATTCACCTCGCCCGTCTCGACGGGACGAACGTCGTGTACCTCGCCACCCGCCAGTCCCAGCACTATCTGCGCCCCTTCACCCGCGTCGGCCGCCGGCTGCCCGCGCACTCGACCTCGCTCGGCAAGGCACTGCTGGCCACCCACAGCGACGAGCAGGTCCGCAAAATGCTGCCCGAGACCTTGCCCGCGCTGACCGAACACACCCTGACCGACCGGGAGAAGCTCATCGAGGAGCTGCGCCTGATCCGCGAACAGGGCTACGCGGTGGACCGCGAGGAGAACACGCTGGGACTGCGCTGTTTCGGCGTCGCGGTGCCGTACCGCACCCCGGCCCGGGATGCCATCAGCTGCTCGGTGCCGGTCGCCCGGCTCACACCGGCGCACGAGCAGACGGTGAAGGACGCGCTGTTCGACGCCCGGGACCGGCTGACCCTCGCCACCCGGAGGCTCTGACCTCCGACGCCCCACCGGCGCACCGGTCCGGCCGGCCCACCGACGGGCCCGCCACGCGGTCCGCCGCCGACCCGCCATGCCGCCTGCCGCCGACCCGCCGTGCGGTCCGCCATGCGGTCGACGGTGCGATCCGCCACGACCATCGAGGACTCGAACAGCACTCCGATAACATGCTCGAATTCATGGCGATTTACCTCATCGCTCACCCAACACAGGCGAACCGTGCTGCCCGGCACGACAAGTGCCCCATGACGTGACGTACCCCACCAGCATCTAACAAATCGGCCAAACTCTTGATACCTATAGCATCGCGGGTGTTTTCGCGAATAACCAACGGAAATACGCCCGGCACTTGGCGGCGGCCACGGACGGTGCTCTATGCCGCGACAGCGGTGGTGGGCCTCGGGTTCCTCGTCGCCCTGGAGATCGCCGCGCGCCACTACGGTCTGCCGGGACCGATCGCCAGCCAGGCCCGCGAGGTGATATTCGCCCCCGCCTCGGGATTCCTGCTGTACGGCAGCATGGGCCTGATGATGGTGGTCCTCACCTGGCGGCAGCGGTTCGTCGCGATCGGGACCGCGATCGGTATCGACCTCGTCATCCTGCTGGTGCGATGGGTGGCCGACGCGCCGGTGACCCACGGCCACCCCTTCGGCAACGGCGCGCTGTGGGTGATCCTGGGGTGCGCGGTCCTCGCCGTCACCCGCCGTACCGGCCAGGAACGCCTTCTGCTGCTGAAGGGTGTCGGGCTGGGCCTGCTGCTGGTGACCGGCCGCAAGACCGGTGACACCTGGCTGCTCATCACCTCGAAGACCCGCCCGCTGGTGCTCGACCAGTACGTGGCGACCGCCGACCACGCGCTGGGCAACCCCTCGTGGCTGGTGGGGCGGCTGGTGAGGTCCACCGGCTCGTTCGGTGAGGTCTTCCTCAACTCCGTCTACACCCAGCTCGCCGTGGCCGCGGTCGTCGTCGCGATGTACCAGCTGCGCAAGGTCGCGGTCGAACGCCGCTTCCCGGCCCACCATCTGGTGCGCACCTTCCTGGTCATCGGCCTTCTCGGGCCGGCCATCTACATGATCTACCCGGTCGTGGGACCGGTCTTCGCCTTCGGCGCCGACGGCGGGCACTGGGCCGTGGCCAACCTGTGGCCCGACACGATGCCGCCGCGCAGCGGCCCGCAGCACATGCCGTTCGACGACTTCACCCCGCGCAACTGCATGCCCAGCCTGCACACGGCGTGGGCCACCACGATCTTCATCCACTCCCGCAAGGGCCCCAGGCTCCTGCGGTTCGCGGGTACGTTCTGGCTGGCCGCCACCCTCGCCGCGACGCTGGGCTTCGGCTACCACTACGGCATCGACATCATCACCGGCGTGATCTTCACCCTCACCATCGAGACGGCCCTGCGCTCGCTCGAACGCGGCTGGGACCGTTCCGGAACCCAGCTGGTCGCTTACGGCGCGACGGTCTTCACCGCGATCCTGGTGGCCTCCCGCTATCTGTCGACGCCGATGGCCGCCCATCCGTGGCTCTTCGGCCCCCTGCTCGTCCTGGCCACCGCCTCGGTGATCTACGCGTACGTGCGGACCACCCGGCAGTGGGACCCGAAGCCCGCACCGGCGGCGCGGCAGCCGGAGCTTCAGCCCGAACTGGTCTGAGCCGCCGCGACGGTCCGTCTCCCCGACCGGTGGAGACCGTCGTCCATGCCGGTACGTGGCACCGGGGCCACGTACCGGCATGGATGAGGAATGGGTGAGAAGCGGCACAACCGGGAACGGAGTGCGGCGTACCGCTCGTCCCTCCAGCGGGATGAACAAGACGATCAGGCGCGCCTCGGTCTTCTCCCTGCTGCTGGTCCTCGCCCTGCTCGGGCGGGCGACCTGGGTGCAGGCGTACCAGGCACGGGCGCTCGCAGACAACGACCACAACCGGCGGAACACCATCGCGCAGTACGCGCAGCCGCTCGGCGACATCATCGTGGCCGGCTCCCCGGTCACCGGATCGAAGAGGACGGAGGGCAGCGATCTCGCGTACAAGCGCACCTACACGGACGGCGATCTCTACGCGGCCGTCACCGGCTACGGCTCGCAGGCCTATGGCTCCACCCAGCTCGAAGGGATCTACAGCGGGGTACTGGACGGCACCGACACCCGGCTGAAGAATCCGCTGGACTCGCTGACCGGCAAACAGAACGCGCCGGGCGACGTGCTGACGACGATCGACCCGGACGTCCAGAAGGCGGCCTACGACGCGCTCGGGGACGACAAGGGCGCGGCCGTCGCGATCGACCCGAAGAGCGGGCAGATCCTGGGGATGGTCTCCTCCCCGTCCTACGACCCCTCCGCCATCAGCGGGACGACGGACGGCGACACCTGGCAGAAGCTGCTCGCGGACCCGGACAAGCCGCTGGTCAACCGCGCGCTGCGGCAGCCGCTGGCGCCCGGTTCGACGTTCAAGCTGGTGGTGGCGTCGGCAGCGCTGGAGAACGGGCTGTACGGCTCCGTCGACGAGCCGACGAAGAGCCCCGTCCCGTACACGCTGCCCGGCACCAGCACCGTTCTGAGGAACGAGAGCGCCACCGCGCCCTGCGAGAACGCGACGCTGCGGGTGGCGCTCCAGTACTCCTGCAACAACGTCTTCGGCAAGGTCGCCGCAGATCTCGGCCAGGACAAGGTGCGGGCGATGGCGGAGAAGTTCGGCTTCAACGCCGAGAAGCTCGATGTGCCGGTCAGGGCCTCGAAGAGCGTCTACCCGTCCGGGATGGACGCGGCACAGACGGCGCTGAGCGGCATCGGCCAGTTCGAGGTCACCGCGACGCCGCTGCAGATCGCGATGGTCTCCGCCGCCCTCGCCAACGACGGCGAGCTGGCCGCCCCGCACATGGTCTCCAAGGTGACGGACTCCGAGGGCGGCACGCTTCAGGACTATGCGGACGGCGACACGAAGCGCGTCGTCTCCTCGTCCACCGCCAAGCAGCTCCGCAGCGCGATGGTGACCGTGGTGGAGCAGGGCACCGGCACCAACGCCCGGATCGACGGCGCCGAGGTGGGCGGCAAGACGGGCACCGCGGAGAACGGGGTGGGCAACAGCAACACCCCGTACGCCTGGTTCACCTCGTATGCGAAGGACGACTCCAGCGGCCGTGAGGTCGCGGTCGCGGTGATCGTGGAGGACTCGGGTTCGGCGGCGTCGGAGGTCAGCGGCAACGGCCTCGCGGCCCCGATCGCCCAGAAGATGATGAAGGCCGCGCTCCAGCGGTAGAGCCCGGAACACAAAGAACGTCCCGGCACCACCCCCTCCCCCCGGGGGCTCCGGGACGTTCTTTCTGTTCCGGGCTCTTCAGGTTTTCGCTCTGTTACGCCTTACTGGGTGACACACCCGCGTCGAAGCGCTTCCGGGGCACGCTGGTACGCTCTCGCCCCGCCGCCCACCGCGGGCGGCGGCTGGGAACGTACACAGTCCGGCACACGCAGGCACCGGAACGCGAGCGCAGAGATGAGGTAGCTGTGGGCCCGTCCATCAACCACGCCGATGCCGCTGCCGCCGAGTTCCATGAGTTCTTCGAGGCCCATTACGCCGAACTCGCCCGGCTGGCCCATCTGCTGACCGGAGAGGCGGATGCCGCCGACGATCTGGCGGCCGACGCCCTGCTGGCGCTCTGGCACCGCTGGGACCGGGTCAGGAACGCCGACCACCCGGTGGCGTACGCACGCGGCGTCGTCGCCAACATGGCGAGGACCCGGATCCGCAGCGCGGTGCGCGAGCGGCGGCGGATCGCGCTGTTCTGGGCGCCGCGCGGCAGCGGGGACGCCGTCGACGACCCGGATGTGTCGGCGGTCGTCGACGTCCAGGGGGCCCTGCGCAGACTGCCGTTCCGCAAGCGTGCCTGTGTGGTGCTGCGGCACGCCTTCGACCTCTCGGAGCGGGACACCTCTCTGGTGCTCGGCATCTCGGTGGGTACGGTGAAGAGCCAGACCTCGCGTGCCGTCGCGGAACTGCAGCGGCTGCTGGGTCCCGAGACGTCCACCGCCGCACATGTGCAGGCGGCCGTCGCGGCGCAGCCCAGCGGAGGAGACCGGTGAAGGACGAGGAGCTGTCCGTGCGGCTGCGGGAGGCCGCCGAGGCGCACCGCCCCGGCCGGGAGCGGATGCTGGCCCGGGTCGAGCGCGGCATGACCGAGGGCCGCGCACCGGCCGGCCCGGCCAGGCCGCCCCGTGCGGCGGCGCCGTGGCTGCGGGTCGCGGGGGCGACGGCCGCGGTCTGCGGCGTGCTGGCGTTCGGCGCGGTCGCCGTCACCTCCGCCGGTGAGGGCGGATCTCACGGGGAGCGCGTGGCCGCGCCCGTGACGCCCGCTCCCACCCCGTCCGTGACACCGCCCGCGGCTCTCGGCCCGTTGCGGACGGAGGACGGGCCGCTGTGGACGGACGGTGCCGTCGATCCGCACTCCAACGCGTACTGGGCGCAGAGCGATGTGACGCTGCGGACGGCCGAACCGCTGTCCGCGCTCACCGTGGAGCTGCGGATCGCGCTCACCGGCGGGGTGAACAGCACCGGCTCCTGGCGTTCGCTGCCGGGGAAGGACTTCACCGTGTCGGTGACGGAGGACGGCGGCTATCTCGTCTACCGGTGGGCGCTGAAGCCGGGCCGGACCGTCCCCGCCGGTACCCACACGTTCGCCGGGCAGTACAACCACGCCGAGGGCGACCGGGACGCGGCGGGCGACTACCTGACCGCGCACGCGGTCCGCACCTCCGGCGAACGGGCCTCGGTGGGCGACTACTTCGGCCCGGACCACTGACCGGACGGCCCGGCACGGGCCGGCACGGACGGTCCGGCACGGGCCGGCGCGTCCCGGCGGAAAGTAGGCGGCTGAACCCGGCAACCCCCGGCCCCCCGGTGGCGACCAAGGAGCGCAACGCTCCCCCACCACCAAGGAACGGGACACCGACATGCAGAATCGAGCCGCACCGCAGCAAAGCCGAGCACCGCACGAGAACCCCGCCCCGCACGGCAGCCACGCACGGCGCACCGGCCGCCGCCGCGTGATCGCCGCCTCGGCCACGGCACTGGCGCTCACCGGCGCCGCGCTCACCACCGGATTCCTGGTCCAGTCCGCCGACGCGGCCCCCGCGGCCGCCGCGGCCGCCGCCTGGCCGACGCCCTCGGGTTCCCAGGCCGTCTCGGCGACGATCAAGGTCTCGGGGACGTACGACGGCGGGCTGAAGCGCTTCTACGGAAGCGGGGACCTGGGCGACGGCGGGCAGGACGAGGGCCAGGACCCGATCTTCGAACTCGCCGACGGTGCGGTCCTGAAGAACGTCGTCGTCGGCTCACCCGCCGCCGACGGCATTCACTGCAAGGGCAGTTGCACGATCCAGAACGTGTGGTGGGAGGACGTCGGCGAGGACGCGGCGTCCTTCAAGGGAACCTCGTCGAGCGCCACGTACAAGGTGACCGGCGGCGGTGCCAGGAAGGCCGCCGACAAGGTCTTCCAGTTCAACGGCGCGGGCACGCTGACGATCAGCGGCTTCCAGGTCTCGGACTTCGGCAAGCTCGTGCGGTCGTGCGGCAACTGCTCCACGCAGTACAAGCGCACGATCGCGGTCAGCGACGTCGATGTGACGGCACCGGGCAAGGCCCTGGTCGGGATCAACACCAACTACGGGGACACCGCGACGCTGAAGTCCGTCCGGATCCACGGCGACAGCAGCAAGAAGATCAAGCCGTGCGTCCGCTACACGGGCAACGACGACGGTGACGAGCCGACGGAGACGGGCAGCGGTCCCGACGGCACGTATTGCAAGTACAGCAGCTCGGACATCAGCTACGACTGAGCCGCGGCAGCCATGTGAGGGGTGGCCCCCCCCGCCCGGGCGGGGGGGGGCCCCGCCCAAGGGGGGCGGCCGGCGCACCCGCGGGCCGCCCCCCCCCAGGCGCCCCGGGGCC
>NZ_JBVHOQ010000075.1:0-17471 GCF_055568375.1 Streptomyces sp. NPDC026062 | reverse complement strand
CCAGATGGGCCGAGACCGGCCTCATCCACAAACTCGGCCCCGGCCTCTACGCCGCCACAACGTGGACCCCAACACCCCTTGCATGAACTGCGAAACGTTAACTACCCGGCCTTGGGCCTTGATCCCGAACTCTGGACAACTGCGCAGCAGAAGGGTGAGCCGGTGGTCACCCGGCCGCAGCGCAATCGTGTTGACCACCCCCGGCAGAGACTGCTTGAGTCAGCGCGTGGACAGCACTTCTGCCAACCGGCGGTTCTGGAACCAGATCAGCGGCGCCTACCAGCACAAGCACGACCCGCAGATCGGCGCAGCGCCCCGGCTGTGGGGCACGTACGCCATCCCCGACTCGCACCTGCACGCCCTGGGCGACGTCACCGGCAAGCGCGTCCTCGAACTCGGCTGCGGCGCCGGCCAGTGGTCCAGGGCTCTCGCCGCCGAGGGCGCCACCGTGGTCGGGCTCGACCTGTCCGACGCCCAGCTCGCCGCGGCAGCTCGTGCGATGGGAGCGGATCACTACCAGCTGGTGCAAGGCGCCGCCGAACACCTCCCGTTCGCCGCCGACAGCTTCGACCTGGTGTTCTGTGACTACGGAGGGCTCAGTTGGGCGCCCCCGCACCTGGCCGTCCCGCAGGCCGCACGCGTTCTGCGCCCCGGTGGGCGTCTGGTGTTCAACGTAGCCAGCCCGTGGTTCGAAGCCTGCTACGACGAGGCCGCCGGCCGCGCGACCACGACGCTGCAACAGGACTACTTCGGGCTGGACGCCATCGCCGAAGGCGAGGGCGCGGTCAGCTATCAGCTCACCTACGGCGACTGGATCAGGGTCCTTCGCTGCGCAGGTCTCGTTGTCGACGATCTCATCGAGCCGCGGCCCGGACCCGGAACAGCCAACGGCTACAACCAGACCGATCCGCCCGACTGGGCACACCACTGGCCGGCGGAAGCGCTCTGGGTATCCCACAAACCGTAAGTGCCACGGCGCCGGCACCTGGCGGCTTCCCCTCCTCGGCCGGGCCCGGGAGAGCCGGTCCCACCCACAGGCCACGGGACCTGCCCGCGACCGACGGGCCCACCGCGGGCACCGCCGGGCCAGCTCCTCCGGCACGGCATCGGTGACCCGGCCCCGTGCGTTCGTGGCGGACGTTGTCACCTGGCGGAGGGGGTGTGCCGTCAGTGCGCGGCCTGGCCCTGCCTGGCCGAGGTGATGAGGTCGCTCTTGGTGAGGCGGTCCTCGTCCGTGACGGCCGATCCCCAGGCGCCGGTGGTGGTGACCGCGGCCCAGTTCGAATGAAGCAGCGTCATCAGGGTCTCGTGCACCTGCTGCGCGGATGCGGTCCCGGCCTCGTTGGCGAGGTGGATGGCTCCGGTCGCGTCGGAGAGCACCTCGACTCCGAAACCGAGGGGCTCGGCCGCTGCGGAGGTGGACAGGACGCAATTGTTCGTCATGTATCCGACGAGGGTCAAGGTGTCGATCTCGTTCTCCCGGAACCACTCGGCCAGGCCGGTGGCGGCGAAGATGTCGGAGAAGTTCTTGGCCACTCGCTTGGCTGTGGGGCCAATGCGGCGCTCCACCTCGGGGTGGATTTCCCAGCCGGGTGAACCGGCCGTGAAGGCTGGGGCGCCTTGCGGGTACTCGTGCTGGACGGCGACGACCGGCATGTCCGCCTGAGCGGCGATGTCCAGGGCCCGCAGGATGTTCGCCAGCGATTCGTCGCGGGACGGGTACTGGATGTTCAACGATCCGTCGAAGTACTCCTGCTGCACGTCGATGAGGACAAGGGCGCGGCGTGGTGCGGTCAACGTTCTCTCCTGTTTTCCGGCGGATACGGCGCGGGTGGCGTCGTGCACACCATCCTCAGCGGGAGACAGCCACTACAGTGAGTGGCAGAAAAGCAGATAATCGATGAGATCAGGACAGGCATGCGTATCGCCATTCGCGCCTTCGACGGGATCACCGCGTTTCACCTCGCCGCGCCCCTGCTCGTCTTTGGCGAGGTGGCCCGGCAGGGACTGGCCACGGGGTGGACCACCACCGTGTGGAGCACGGGCGCACGCCCCGTCCACACCTCGGAGGGCCTCCGGATCGACAACCTCGCCGGGCCCGCCGCGGCGGAATCGGCGGACCTTCTCGTCATTCCTTCCTGGCCCACCGACTTGCCCGATCCGGACGACGATCTCGTCACTCTGATCCGGGACACGCACGCGCGCGGAGCGGGGATCGCCGGCCTCTGCCTCGGTGCGTTCCCCGTAGCGGGCAGTGGCGTGCTCGACGGGCGTGGCGTTGCCACCCACTGGGCCTCGGCGGAGAGTCTGGCGGATCGGTACCCCTCCGTGGAGGTGCACGCGGATGCCCTCTACCTGGATCACGGTGATGTGCTGACCTCCGCCGGAACGGCCTCCGGGCTCGACGCCTGTCTGCACATCGTCCGCAACCGACTGGGGGCGGCGGCCGCCGCCACCGTCGCACGCCATCTCGTCATCGCGCCCCACCGGGAGGGCGACCAGGCCCAGTACATCGACCGGCCCGTGGCCGATGACGCCGCGGGGCCCATCGGCAACACGATCACCTGGGCCCTGGCCAACCTCGACCAGCGTCTGTCCGTCACCGAACTCGCCGCCCACGCGCACATGAGTACCCGCAACTTCTCCCGCCGCTTCTACGAGACGACCGGCATGAGCCCCGCCAAGTGGGTTCTCACCCGCAGACTCGACGAGGCCCGCAGACTGCTGGAGACGACCGGCTGGAGCATCACCCGCATCTCCGCGTCATGCGGGTTCGCCAGCGCGGTGACGTTCCGGCAGAACTTCACCGCGCACTACGCGACCACACCGACGTCCTACCGCCGTCGCTTCACCGGCCACGCCACACCCCGATGAAAGGCTCTGCCCCGGGGGTTGGACCGGGGTCGGACATTCGGCCTTCCGTCCACCCCGTCAGGTACGAGGATGGTCCACATGACTCTGACCACCCCGGTGCTGCACACCGCTCGCCTGCGACTGCGCCCCTTCACCGACGCCGACGCCGACCTCCTCTTCGCGCTGCACAGCAGCGCCCACGTGATGCGGTACTGGGACTCCCCGCCGTGGAACGATCGGACCCGCGCCGCGCGCTTCATCACCATGTGCCGGAAGATGGGGGACGAAAGCACCGGGGCACGGTTGGCCATCGACCGCGCTTCTGATGGCGCCTTCGTCGGCTGGTGCGGTCTGACCGGATGGAACCCGGACTACCGCAGCGCGTCGTTGGGCTATGTCCTCGACACGTCGATGTGGGGCCACGGCTATGCGACGGAGGCCGCACACGCGTTGCTGCGGTGGGCATTCGACACGCTGGACCTGAATCGGGTTCAGGCCGAGACCGATACGCGCAACCTGGCATCCGCCCGGGTTCTGGAGAAGGTCGGATTCGTGCGTGAAGGGACGTTGCGGGAAGACTGCGTAGTGAACGGCGAGGTATCCGACTCGTGGGTGTTCGGGTTGATAAGGCGGGATTGGCGGCCGTCCTGACGGCCTCGCGCACGGTTGACGGCGGGACGTCGAAGGCCGGCACGGAGAGTCTCGGCGCGCATGTCGAGAGTGCGCGCGGCCCACCCGTCGCACGGCCCTCACCCGGGCGCGGCAGTCCACCAGCACCGCGGCCCGGACATGTGGAAGGTGCGGTCGGCGAGGGGATCACCGACCGCACCAAGAGCCCGTCCCGCCCCGACGAGGGGGTCGGAGTGGGCGGCGGGAAGGGCCGGAGCGGCAGACCACGCTGCGAAGCACCGCCACTGAAGGACAGGCTGTGGTCTGCCGGTCGAGCCCTTCCCGTCACCGTTCTGAACGGGACACAGAATTCCAGCCACTAGACCAAACCGCGCCCACTACCTATTGCGATTTGTCGGGAATCCCACACATGTAGCACCGTGATCACCACCCGCCGCGACTGCAGGCCGCCAGTGGCTCACACCCGTCCAGCATGACGGGTCAACAGATGGATATCTTCGGCTGGTTTTTAGCGCTAAGCCCCGTGCATATAAATAGGCTGCGTGCCGCACATCGTGTCTCATACACCGGGGATTTCATCGAATGAGCAAGAAGGCCCTGCGCGATCTCCTCACGGAGCGCCGCGCCCTGATCGACCCGACCGGCCACGGCTTCCAGCGCCCGGCGAAGCAGGGCCGGCGCGCTCCTGGCCTCTCCCAGCATCAGGTCGACCAGCTGTGCCACCGCACCCTCGGCACGTACCGGCGCCTTGAGTCCGGCGCGTACTCGAACCCGCCCGTTGACCTGCTGCGCGACATCGCCGAACTGTTCGCGCTGAACGAGCAGGAGTGGGTGTCGCTGTGCCGGTACGCGGGGATAGGGGATCCACCGGCCCCGCTCACCCCTCGCTCCGGGAAGGAGGTGCCCGGGGTGTGGCAGGAGGCAGTCGACGGGATGACGCACATGGCGTACGTGACCGACGCGTCGTGGGAACTGCTCGCGCACAACGCTCCGTTCGGTGAACTCTTCCCGGACGGCCGCATCCCGAAGAACACGATGCGGTGGATGCTCCTGGACCCGGACGGCCGGAACACCCTCACGGACTGGGCCACCGCGTGGGCACCCCTCGTCCTCCCCCAGCTCCGGGCCGCCCTCGCGGCCCGGCCCGACGACGAAGTGCTGCGCCAACTCGAGAAGGAGGTCACCGCGGACCCGGAGTGCGCACCGATCTGGGACACCGGCGGCGCCCACATTCATCCCGACGGCGACGAACGCCCCCTCCTCCATGCCGTGGACGGTCCCGGCTGGGTCACGATGTGCGCGGCCCAGCCCATGACCGCACCGGGCGCCCGTCTCATCGTCCTCGTATTCCACCCGGGTGCGAGGCGCGCCCACACCCGCACCCCTATGCTCCACGCCCTGTAACCGCGCCCAGGCGCGTCTCCACATCCAACCCCGCGGAACATACCGCGCGGTTCGTTACCGGCAAAGCTCTGATCAGGGGCAACACCTTGCTCCAGGTGCCTTAGGTTGTGCTCACCCCCACATGCCGCCGCACCCTGTCTGCCGGAGGATGTCGTGCCCGCCCACATAGCCCAGCCCTGCACCGTGTTCCCCTCCCACAAGGTCACCACCGGGGAAGTCCTCGACGACATCCGCAACCACCACTCCGACCATCCGCGCCTCGCCGCGATCCTTCGCATCGTCAACAACACCGGTGTGAACACACGCCACTTCACCCGCCCCCTCACCGCCCCCACCGTGTCGGGGAAGGCAGACATCGGGCAACGGGCCGCAGCCGCCTTCGGGGACGCCGTTGTCATGGCAGAGCAGGCAGCACGCACTGCCTTCACCACTCATGGTCTAGTTCCGGCCGATGTGGACGCGGTCATCACCACCCACTCCACCGGGTGGGCCGTCCCCAATCTGGACATTCACCTCATGGAGCGTCTCGGGCTGCGCCCGGACGTCCGCCGCGTCGCTCTGACCACCCTTGCGTGCGCCGGCGGCACCCAAGCCCTGATCCGGGCCGTCGACATGGTCACCGCCCGCCCCGGCACCACCGTGCTCGTCGTCGCCGCCGAAGTCATCTCCGCCGTGTACAACCACGAAGACACCGCCGTCGAGCACATGATCTACAAGGCCCTGTTCGGGGACAGTGCGGCTGCCACCCTCGTCACCAGCCAGCCCCTCGGCCCCGGCCTCGCCATCGCCGCCCCCTCGGACACGTACGAACACGTCCTCCCCAACAGCCTCGCCCGGTACAACGGGCGTGCCGACGCCGCCGGCTTCCACTTCGACTCCACGAAGGAGGCGCTCACCGCCGCGGACGACGTCCTGCCGCATTTCCTGGAGTGGCTCGGTCACCGCATCGTCGACTTCGGGGTCATCCACCCCGGCAGCCGGCGGATCATCAACGACACCGCCACCGCGCTCGGTCTCGACACCCACGACACCCGGCATTCCACCAGCACACTCGCCGACGAAGGCAACCTCGGCGGTGTCAGCGTCCTCCGCATCCTGGAACGCACCCACACCGAGGCGCCGCCCGCCGGCGCCACAGGGGTCGTCGTCGCGTTCGGGCCCGGGTTCGCCACGGCAGCCATGCGCGGCACCTGGCAGCACTGATCCCGGCTGCGTCGAACAGGTTCCGGCGGCTGGACGGAACGACGCCGAGACAGCCCGGCAGGGCGGCGGCCGGCGTTCGATTCACCACCGCCGGAACGATCCCAATGGCCTTTTGACCATGCAGTGGATCCTGCTCAGCAGCGTTCGGTCAGGGGTGAGGAACCGTGAGCGCGGTGACGACCAGGCCTTGGCGGATGACCCACCGACCGTCGAAGTGCCCGACCCGTAGTCCTCCGACCAGCGGCCCGGGGACGAGGAGTTCGGCGCGGAAGCGGCCTTGCGGCGAGGCTCCGGGATCTTGGTGGAACTCGATGTCCGCCTCCTCGAAGTCCAGCCACTTCCCGGTCAGCGGGAACCACGCCTTGTAGACGGACTCCTTGGCGCTGAACAGCAGCCGGTCCCAGTGAACGGCCGGCTGCCCGGCACCGAGCAGAGCCAGACGCTTCCGCTCAGCGGGAAGGGCCACGGATTCCAGGACGCCGTCCGGGAGCGGACCGTGCGGTTCCGCGTCGATGCCGAGGGAGGCCAGGTCGGTGGCGCGGACCAGGGCGGCGGCACGGTACCCGTCGCAGTGGGTCATGCTGCCGAGCAGGCCCTCGGGCCAGCGGGGAGCACCGCGCTCACCCGGCAGAATGGGCCCGGGCGGGACGCCGAGCTTGTCCATGGCCCGGCGGGCGCAGGCACGCACCGCGGTGAACTCGCGGCGGCGCTTGTCCACCGCCCGCGCCACCACCGTCTCCTCCTCGGGGTGGAGCGGGGCGTGGTCGGCCGCGTCTCCGGCCAGGCTCTCGACGGCCACCACTGAGTCCGGGAGTACTTCCTCGATCATTGGCTTCGCTCTCCTGACGGCAGGATGCGGCGTAGGGTGCCGGGCGTCCCCTTCCGGGTACGCCACTCGCGTGGGTACCCCACCGACACCTCTTCGAACCGGACGCCTTCGTGCCAGGTGGTCCGGGGGATGTGGAGGTGGCCGTAGACCATGGCCGCCACCCGGAATCTGTGGTGCCAGTCGGCGGTCAGCCGGGTGCCGCACCACATCGCGAACTCGGGGTACCACAGGACATCGGTGGGATGACGGTCCAATGGGTAGTGGTTGACGAGGACGGTGGGCAGGTTCTCGTCAAGCTCTGCCAGCCGACGCTCGGTCCGGGCCACCCGGTCCCGGCACCAGGCCTCACGGCTCGGGTACGGATCGGGGTGCAGCAGGTATTCGTCGTTGCAGACGACGCCGGTCTTGTGTGCGTAGGCCAGGCCCTCGCTCCTGGTGTTGCAGCCGGCCGGCAGAAAACTGTAGTCGTACAGGAGGAACAGCGGTGCGACGGCGACCGGGCCGGTGGGGCCGTTCCAGACCGGATAGGGGTCCTCGGGAGTGGTCACGCCCAGATCGCGGCACACGTCGACCAGGTGCTCGTAGCGGGCGACGCCGCGAAGGGTGACGGTGTCCTTCGGGTGTGTCCACAGTTCGTGGTTGCCGGGGGCCCAGACCACCTTGCGGAATCGGCTCGCCAGGGTCCCGAGGGCCCATTCGATGTCGGCCACGGTCTCGGCGACGTCACCGGCCACGAGCAGCCAGTCGTCGTCGGAGTCGGGAACCATCTTCTCCACCAGCGCGCGGTTCTCGGGATAGCTGATGTGCAGGTCGCTGATAGCCAGCAGTTGCCCGGCACTGTGGGTCATCGGTGTTCCCCTTCATTCCCGCGCGTGTGATCGCGTCCACGACAGCACACCCCACGACGTGCTGACAAGGATTCATCCGCTGTGGGCGGTCGGTGTCACGCGGCGCCAGCCCTGCTTGTGGTCGCAAGGAGGGCCGAAGGCGAGCAGAACAGCATCCGGCGCGGACGACGCCGAGTTGGGCGGCAACCGCGCCGCACCCGTCAGCGAGCTCGTCAGAGTGAAGAAGCCGACGCCGATCCGTCGCGGGTCCAGGGGCCGACACCGACGGAACAGCCCTCACCGGCCGGGTCCCCTCCTGCCTCTGCGACCGCGTCCCCTTCCGCTGCGAACGGGCCGGCCGCTGACAGAGTCGTTCCTGGCGCAGGAACGCGGCATCCCCCGGACGTGCCGCGTCGACGGTGTCCGAACGGGTGGGGGCCGACGGGGCTCCGTCCGTCGGCGGTGCGCAGGGCTGACGCGTGAACGGATGCCGCCCGGGGCTGTGAGTCGCGCCGCACAACCGTGGCTCACGTCGCCCTGCGGAAAGGACCCTTCCGGCAGGACCTGCGTCGCGTCGTGCCAGGCTTCTCCGGGGAATTCCCGAGGCGGTATGTGAGTAGCATCGGGGACTGACCCTCCATTTGCCCAATGAAAGACGAGGACCTCATGTCCGACACTGGTTCAGCAGCCGGAGTGACCGCGGGGTATGCGCAGAAGGTCACCGAGGACCTCGCGGCCAACACGAACGAGCAGGAACAGGTGCGTGCCGAGCTGGCGAGGCTGCAGAGCGAACTCCTTCAACTTGAGGAGAGCGAGCGGGTTCTGGTGAAGATGCAGGGCGTGCTCGCCGAGGTCGGGAAGCCGGAATCGGGTCGCGGCAAGAAGAAGAAGGAAGCTGCTGTTCCGGCTGCGCGCCGCGGGACGAGCGCGACGGGGCAGGGGAAGGCGACCCGCAGGAGCAGTTCGTCGAAGGCCCGTTCGGCGGATTCCGCGGGGAAGGCCGCTCCCGCCAAGGGAGCAGCCGAGGAGACCTGGGTGGCGCTGATCGAGAGCTACCTGACCGATCACAGCGGTCCGAAGTCGGCGGCGGAGGTCTCCGCCGCTCTGGCCGAGGCCCACCCCCGGCGCAAGGTGCAGCAGACGGTGGTGCGCAACAGTCTCGAACAGGGTGTTGCCCGAGGTCTGCTGACGCGCTCCAAGCAGGGCCGTTCCGTCTACTACACCACTGCCGACGCGTCTGCGTCCGATACGCCTGCCCCGCCCGTTCAGTAGCGCCGTCCGACGGCTCATGCAGGCTGCGTCCGTCCGGCGCACCCCGCATGAGCCGTCCCGCGCCGGGCAAGTGCCCGGCGGATGGCGGGAATACGGTCGCTGCCGTAGCGGACGCCCCTTCCACGATGATCGTCATTGACGTGCACACGTCTTGACTGGCAGGCGTCGGTACACGCACCTTTGCTGGGCGGATCTCTCCCAGGGGGGTACATGAACAGCAAGGTCCTCGGCGCGTCCACGGTCCTGGTCATGTTGGCTCTGCTGGGTGCCGTGCCGGTGCCGGCATCGCCCGAACCACGTCCGGAGCCGGCACAGGCACTACCGCTGGGTGCCGTCGGCCTGACCGAGACCCGCAGTACGCGGACGCTCCAGCCCGGCGTCACGCTCACGCGGATCGTGCGCGGCGCCGACGCTGCGGCGCTCGCGTGGACGATCGAGGTCGCCATACCCGGCGGTGCCACCTCGCCCGACCCCGACGCACCGCCGACCGCGCTGAAGGACCGGGCGAGCGCCGACGAGCTCACTCTTGAGGTGCAGGGGGCCGGCTTCGATGCCAGGGCCGAACATGTCATGACTCCGGCCGTCTCCGACTACGCCGGCGGATCGCTCGGGTGGCGGGTCCGGGTAGGACGGTTCGAATCGCAGTCGGCCGCTTCGGCCGGACTCACCCGGCTGAGAAAGGCCGGGTACGCCGGATCCGCCGTGTACACCGGTTGGGACGGCGATCCCGCAGACCGTGGCCCGTGGCGGATCGACGTGCTCACCATCGACCCGGACCGGTTCCACGGCGGGCTCAAGGCGTCGTACGGTCCCGATCTGGAGAACCGCGAGAAGACCAGCGAACTGGCGGTCGCGGCGGGCGCGACCGCAGGGATCAACGCCGGGTTCTTCGTCCTCGACCCGAAGGCCGGAGCACCGGGCGATCCGGCCGGCGTCGGCGTATACGACGGCAGGTTGCTGAGCGAGCCGGTGAACGGCCGCCCCGGCCTGGTGATCCGCGAGGACGGCCGCCACAGCCGGATCGCCCGGCTCACCTGGAGGGCGCGAGTCGTCGGCCGGGGCGCGCCGCAGCCTCTGGACGGCATCAACCGGGTGCCGGGCTTGATCAGGAACTGCGGCGGCGGTGACGACGACACTCCGACCTCGCTCCCCCTGCACGACGTGACATGCACCGACGACGACGAGCTCGTTGCCTTCACCCCTGAATACGGCCGCCAGACGCCGGGCGGCAACGGCCTGGAGGCCGTACTGGACAGTCGCGGCCGGGTGCTGGAGCTGCGCTCGCCACGCGGCGGACCGCTGCCGGCCGGCGGCAGTTCCGTGCGGGCGACCGGCGAACGCGTCGCCCAACTGGCCGCCCTGGCACGGATCGGCCGGCCCCTGAACATCGAAAGGGAGTTGCGGGACGGCGACGGCCGCAAGGTCTCTGCGTCACCGGCGACCGGCATCCTCAACGGGGGCCCCGAACTGGTCCGCGACGGAAGCCTGCACGTCACGCCGCCCGCGACCGACGGCATGGTGCAGCCCGGCCAGGCCAGTTTCTACTACGGATGGGTGCACAAGCGTAATCCCCGCACGCTGGCCGGGGTGGACGCCGCCGGCAGAACCGTACTGGTGACAGCCGACGGGCGCAGCACGGACGCGCTCGGGCTGAGCATCCCCGAGAGCGCCGCCGTCGCCCGGGCTCTCGGCCTGAGCGACGCGGTCAGTCTCGACGGCGGCGGGTCCACCACCATGACGGTCGACGGGCAAGTCATCAACTCACCGTCCGACGCCGCCGGTGAACGCCCCGTCGGGGACGCCCTGCTGATCCTGCCCGGCCGGAACTGACCAGCCCCGGCCAGACAAGGCCCGAGCCCGCGATCTCTCACTGTCAGGAGCCGCTATGACTGCCGTCCCGATCCGAAGAGCCCGCCTCCTGCTCGTTGTTGTCACACTGCTGTTCACACTGGTGTCGGCGCCCGTGCCATGGGCCACCGCCTCGGCGGCGTCACCCGCCTCGGACTCGGGCGGGCTCGTCCCGTCCCGGGGTGCCGAGGTCGTCGCGACCACCCAGGTCGCCGACCGGCAGGTCGACTTGTCCGTCCGTTCAACGGCCCTCGGCGGCCGGACGGTGAACGTGCGCCTCCTCACGCCCGACGGCTGGGACCCGGGTGACCGGAGCCGACGCTGGCCCACCCTGTGGCTGCTGCACGGCTGCTGCGGGGACTACACGTCGTGGACCGCTCGGACCGACCTCGCGCGCACCGAGAGTCTGCGCAAGGTGCTCGTGGTCATGCCGGAGGCAGGCTGGAACGGCTGGTACAGCGACTGGTGGAACGACGGCCGGGGCGGTGACCCGGCGTGGGAGACCTTCCACACGAAAGAGCTGCGTCTCCTGCTCGAACACGGCTGGGGAGCGAGCAGCAATCGCGTCGTGGCGGGCCTTTCGATGGGCGGCCAGGGCGCCCTGCTGTACGCCGCCCGGCACCCCGGGATGTTCAAGGCGGCAGCGGCGTACTCCGGCTCCGTGCACCCGCTGCTCGACGACGAGTCGGTGAACCGCATCATGGGGTTCTTCGCCGGCCAGGGAAACGACCCGCTGAGGGTCTGGGGCGACCCGGTGGCGCAACGAGATGTCTGGGCGGCCCACGACCCGTTCCATCTGGCCGAGCACCTCAAGTCGATCCCCGTGTACCTGTCCTGCGGTGACGGCACCACCGGCCCCCTGGACACGCCCGGCAGCACCAGCGCGCTGGAGGCGGACTTCAACAGACAGAACCAGGCCCTTGCCGACGAACTCGAACGCCGTGGCGCACGGCACGTGACCACGCGCTTCTACGGACCCGGAACCCATGGCTGGGCTTACTGGCAGCGTGAGTTGCACTCCTCGCTGCCGATGCTGCTCCATGCTCTGGGGGCCGGTCGCTGAAGGACCGTCTGCCGCGATCGTCCACCGCCCGTCTCCGCCCCTCTCCGGGTGCGGACGGGGACGGGCGGACGCGTGGACGGGCGGACAGCCGGGCGGTGACGGATACGCGGACTCCGGTATCCGTGCCCATTTCTCGCCACCGGCCGCGACTCGCCCGGCCTGCGCCCCTCGCGCCGGGCGCCGTCCGCGGGGGTGGCCGATCGTAAGGTGACGCGGGTGATCGTTGGTGAGAGTGCGGTGAAAGCGGGCGGCGGACGGCGGCCCGGCTATCCGGCAGCGGCTGTGGTGTTCGCCATCGGAATGGCCGGGACCACGCTGCCCACTCCTTTGTACGGGCTCTATCAGCAACAGATCGGTTTCTCCGAGCTGATGGTGACCGTCGTGTTCGCCGCCTACGCCCTGGCGGTCATCGCCGTACTGATGCTGATGGGCAACTACTCCGACAAGGCCGGCCGCAGACCCGTGCTCCTGTGCGCCATGGTGCTGTCGGCGGGGAGCGCGGGGTGTTTCCTGCTGGAGGGCGGGCTGCCGCTGCTCTTCGCGGGCCGCCTCCTGTCCGGCGGCGCGGCCGGCCTGCTGAGCGGCGCGGCAACGGCGGCGGTCCTGGAACTCGCCCGTCCCGGGCAGAAGGCGCGGGCCGGTTTCGCCGCAACGGCCGCGAACATGGGAGGGCTGGGCTGCGGGCCGCTGCTCTCCGGCTTCCTGGCCGAATACTCGCCGTGGCCGCTGACGCTGCCCTTCTGGGTTCACCTGGGCCTGGTGACCGTGGCATGCGGGATCACCTGGTGTCTGCCGGAGACCGTGCGCCGGACTCAGCGCCGCCCGCGGCCGGAGCCTCAGGGCATCTCGGTGCCGTCCGAGGTCCAGGGTGTGTTCGCACGCGCCTCCGTGGCTGCGTTCGCCGGCTTCGCCCTGCTCGGGCTTTTCACAGCGGTCGCGCCGAGCTTCGCCGCGCAGACGCTGGGCGTGGACAACCTGGCCGTCACCGGAGCCATCGTGTTCTCCGTCTTTCTGGCCTCGACTGCCGGGCAGTCGCTGACCCGGCGGATCGGCTCGCGCCTCGCGCTCCCGCTCGGGTGCGGTGCGCTCGTCGTCGGCCTGCTGCTGGTGGCGTCGTCGCTGATCGCGGAATCCCTGCCGCTGCTCGTCCTCGGTGCTCTGTGCGGGGGCACGGGCCAGGGGCTGTCCTTTCGTGCGGCACTCACGCTGGTCAGCGATGCCGCACCGGCCATGCACCGGGGCGGCACCATTTCGGCCTTCTTCGTCGTCGCGTACACCGGGATCTCGGTGCCGGTGGTCGGGGTCGGCGCTCTGGCCACCTGGCTCGGTCTGCGCGAGGCCGGGCTGATCTTCACGGCTTGCGTCATCCTGCTGGCCGGCGGCGCGGGCACGTACGCCGCTCTCAAGCCGCCGCAGCAGTAGGCGGAAGGCGTCCCGCGCACCGGCAGCGGCCTCGTCCCACCCGACGGCCCTGGCTGCACACCGCGTATGATCGCGCTGGTCGTCAAGGGCCTCCGATCCCTCCATGGATGCGCTCACCCCTGGCTGCGGGCGGCAAGTGGGACGGTCCGGATCCACCCCGATGACCGGTAGTGGCCGTCAGCTCGTGCGGCCATGTCCCGGCGCGCCGCCTCCTTCGCCGACTTCCCCCGCCATCGCACCAAACGCCTGGATCCGGTACGGAGCCCGATGTGAACGAACCGGCACAGCCCGCGACCATTCGCGTGTTCATCGCCCTCGCCCCGCCCGACCCCGCCAAGGAAGAACTGGCCCGGGAACTCCGCGCCGCCTACGGCACTCACCCAGGCATGCGGTGGAACCGTATCGAGGACTGGCACATCACACTCGCGTTCCTCGGCGAGCTACCGGCCGAAACGGTTCCCCTTCTGCGCCCGCCCCTCGCCGGCGTCGCGGCGGCACATCGGCCACCCCGCCTGGCGCTGCGGGGCGGCGGGAACTTCGACGACCGGGTGCTGTGGACCGGGATCGACGGCGACATGGACGAGTTGCACCGTCTCGCGGCTGACGTGCGTGCAGCGGTCCGGGGCTGCGGGATCGCGTTCGAGGAACGGCCTCTGCGACCGCATCTGACGCTGGCCCGTGCGCGCCGGGGCGACCGGTCCTCGGCAGCGGAAATCGCGGCGGGGATCTCCGGGTTCACCGGACACCGGTGGGCTGCGCAGCGTCTGCACCTGGTCGGCAGCAACGTCGGCCGGAGCCCTGAGCCGATCTTCTATCGCGATATCACCGCGTGGCCCCTCGGCTCCGAGGTCTCCGGAGTCTCCGGTGCCACTGATGCCTCCGGGATCTCGGCGGTCTCAGAGATGTCAGAGGTCTCCGGTGACGGATACTCGACATCTGAGTCCCCTGCGGGCGGATGCTGCCCGCCCGCGGGCTCCGCTCATGACGGCTGATTCCTGATCCTCCCCGGACCACGGGTCCGCACTCCGCCTGATGTCGGAGCCCTTCGGCCAGAAGGGACTTGACGTCGTGCAGCGCCTCGGCCGGACCACAGAGCCGGACGACGGAGGCCGAAAAAAACTCATGTGTTCCGGTGAACACACCACGGTAGAGTCGGCCACATGAACGTCACCGGCTCAAGCACCACCGCGACCGCGCGAGCGACCAGCTCGCCGGTTGCCGCCGTCTGACCTTCCCTCCCCCGGCGACCGGAAACGGTCCGTCGGTAGTGCCGTGGAGCCCCTGGCCCCGGCCGGGCGACCAACGGTTCCGTTCTCCGGTGCCTCCCCCGCTGTATCGCGAAGGAGCCATCCCATGCATACGGAACAGCTGCTCAGTACGTTCGTCGAGTACTTCGAAGAGCGCGGCCACCGCCTGATCACCGGCTCGACGCTGCTGCCCCCACCGGGCGACCCCGTCCTGTTCACCACTTCCGGCATGCACCCGCTGACTCCGTATCTGGAGGGCCGTCCCCATCCGCTGGGCAGACGGCTGGTCAACGTTCAGCGCTGTCTGCGCACCACTGATCTGGAGGAGGTCGGTGACGCCACCCACCTGACGGTCTTCGAGATGCTCGGCACCTGGTCGCTGGGCGACTACGAGGGCCCTCTCAGTCTCGACTGGGGGTACGGGCTGCTCACCGAGGCCCTGGGCATCGATCCCGGTCTGCTGCATGCCACCGTCCACGCCGGCGACAGCCAGTGCGAGCCCGACCGTGCCTCTCTTGAGCTGTGGCAGGGGCTCGGTGTCCCCGTCGAACTCACCCTGGAGGACAATTGGTGGTCCAACGGACCCGTCGGACCGTGCGGTCCCGACTCGGAGATCTTCCTCTGGAGCGGTGACTGCCCACCCGAGTCGACGCCCACCCGGGACGACCGCTGGGTGGAGGTGTGGAACCACGTCATGATGAGGCATCGACGGCTCGACGACGGCTCCCTCGTGCCTCTTCCTCAGCGCAACGTCGACACCGGCCTGGGCCTGGAGCGGCTCGCCTCCCTGCTCCAGGGCAAGTCGTCCGTGTTCGAGTGCGACCTCTTCGACCTCTGGCGCCGGCTCGTGCCGCCCCTGTGGCGGCTGGATGAACCGTCACTGCGTCTGGTCTGCGACCATCTGCGTTCAGCCGTCGTGGTCCTGGGGGACGACGTGCGGCCGGCCAACACCGGACGGGGCTACGTGCTGCGCCGCCTGGTACGGCGGGTCCTCACCGTGCTGTGGCGGGAGGATCCTTCGTACAGTCTCGGCGATCTTCCCGATGACCTGGTCCGGCACACCCTGGACCACTTCCGGCAGGACATGTCACCGGCCGGCGTGCGTCAGGAGCTGCATGACGAGGAACAACGGTTCCGTCGCCTCATGGAACGCGGTCGGCAGGTACTCTCCCGCCCCCGGTTCCGAGGCCGGCTGACCGAGGAGGACCTTCACTACCTTCACGACACCCATGGTCTGCCGCGCGACCTGATCAGGAGTCTCCGGCACGGCTGAGGAGCACCGGCCCGGGGCGCCGGGATCCTGCGGGCCGCGGGCCACCGGCCGGCCG
This sequence comes from Streptomyces sp. NPDC026062, assembly GCF_055568375.1. Classification (NCBI taxonomy): domain Bacteria; kingdom Bacillati; phylum Actinomycetota; class Actinomycetes; order Kitasatosporales; family Streptomycetaceae; genus Streptomyces; species Streptomyces sp. NPDC026062. Next base: position 1,545 of record NZ_JBVHOQ010000075.1, on the reverse strand, counting down.
GATCCCGTCCCCCTGGGGTCATGCGCAGCGGCGGAAGGCAGACTGTACGTGTGAGGACACTGAGCAAGGGCGCCAACATGGCGGTGCCGGCATCCACCATCCGAGCTGTCCTGGGCTGGTCCCCCGGACCCGGCGTGCCGGATGTGGACGCTTCCGCACTGCTGCTGACCAGCAGCGGCCGGGTCCGTTCCGACGGCGATTTCGTCTTCTACAACCAGCCTCAGCATGCTTCCGGCGCCGTGCGTCACTTCGGCAAGCAGGCGGGCAGCGACTCGCTGGACATCGATCTCCGCACCCTGGGACGGGATATCGAACGCATCGCCCTGTGCGCTTCGGCCGACGGCGGGACCTTCGGTAAGGTACCCGGGCTCCATCTGCGGCTGTTCGATGCCGTGTCCGGTGCCGAGCTGGCCCGCTTCGACATGGCGGCGGGCTCGGAGACCGCGTATGTGAGCGGGGAGCTCTACCGGCGCGACGGCGGATGGAAGTTCCGGGCCGTCGGCCAGGGTTACGCGGACGGGCTGGCCGGGCTGGCAACGGACTTCGGCATCAGCGTCGACGCCGAGCAGCCCGCACCCGCTCCCGCGCACCGCTCCCCCACGCCACCGACCGCCCGGCCGGTTTCCGCCGCCGGCTCCGCGACCGGCCGGGACGAGCCCCCGATCCGGCTCACCAAGGGTGAGGAGAACCTCCCGGTCGACATGCGCAAGCGTCTGTCGCTCCGCAAACAACAGGTCGCGGTCAGCCTGACCAAGCACGGTCTGGCCAAGCTGACCGCGCGCGTCATCCTCGTCCTCGACGCGTCCGGATCGATGAGCGGCCTCTACACACGCGGCACCGTGGCGAGCGTGACCGAGCGGATGGCGGCCGTCGCGGCACAGCTCGACGACGACGGGGAGATGCAGGCCTGGACGTTCGCCAGCAATCCCGCCAGGTTGCCCGACCTCGTGGTCGGTGAGCTGCCCCAATGGCTGGCCCTGCACGTGCGCGTGGGCCAGGCGAGTCTCTTCGGCCGCAAGAAGCCACCGAAGGGGCTCAGCCCCGGGCAGGTCGACATGCGAGCGGTCGGGATCCAGAACGAGGAGCAGAAGGTCATCGCCGAAGTACGCGCGTTCGTGCGTGAGAATCCTTCGCCCGACCCGACCCTCGTTCTGTTCTTCTCGGACGGAGGCGTGTACCGGAACAAAGAGATCGAGCGGGAGCTGCGTGCGGCGGTGGAGGAGCCGGTCTTCTGGCAGTTCATCGGGCTCGGCCGGTCGCACTACGGCGTGCTGGAACGCTTCGACACGCTGCCCGGCCGGCGGGTGGACAACGTCGGGTTCTTCGCCGCGGACGACATCGAGAAGGTCCCTGACGCGGAGCTGTACGACCGGCTCCTGTCGGAGTTCCCGTCCTGGCTGACGGCCGCACGGCAGCTCGGCATCCTGCGCTGACCGTCCGCCCGAGGTCTGGCTAGGTTCTGTCGTCAAATGATCTTGTGTGGTGGATCATGGTCGGGTGATACGTCGCCATGAACTGTCGGATGCCGAGTGGGAGTTCGTCCGC
>NZ_JBVHOQ010000074.1:0-17800 GCF_055568375.1 Streptomyces sp. NPDC026062 | reverse complement strand
CCTGGCTCCTGGCTCCTGGCTCCTGGCTCCTGCGGGCATGCCAGACCGGCGTGGGGGGGGGGGGGGGGGGGGGCGGGGGGGGGGGGGGGCCCCCCCCCCCGGGGGGGGGGGGGGGGGGGGGGGGGGGGGGCGGGCCCCCCCCCGGCCCGTTTCGGCATGTCCGCCGGGGGCTGCCGCGGTGGCGTGCACCGCGGCAGCGGTCAGTCGTCCAGGCTCATCCAGTCCGCCACGGCGGACCACACCTTCGCCAGGACGTCCGGCGTGCCCATCTCGTGGTGGACACAGTCGACACCGGTCCGGTGGATCTCCCCGGAGACGTAGGGCCGCCACGCCTCTTCTGTGACCGGGTCGGCGCGGTCCTCACGGTCGGCGGTGATCAGCAGTACGTCGCCTTCGAACCGGCCGTGCTCGTGGCGCCGCTGGATGTGGCGCTGATTGACCAGGACCCGCGCGATGTTCTCGTACTCCTCGTCCGTGGTGGCCCCGAGGGCTCCCGCCGCCTGATGGCGCACCATTTCCGTCAAGCTCGCCAACAGCTCGTCCGTGACCTCGCCGGGGGCCTCCAGGGGCTCGGCCTCGGGGTCCGCCACGGCCGGGTTCTGGTCCATGAGGACCAGCGCCGCGACCTGCTCACCGGCGGCGCGCAGCCGTACGGCGACCTCGTGTCCGACCACCGCTCCGAAGGACCAGCCCAGCAGGTGGTACGGGCCGGAGGGCTGCACGCGGCGGATCTGCTCGACGTAGCGGTCCGCCATCTCCCCTACCGACCGGGCCAGTCCGTCCGCTCCGTGCAGCCCGCGGTCCTGGAGGCCGTACAGCGGCATGTCGGCCGGCGCGTACCGGGCCAGCGGCATGTAGCACCAGCTCAGGCCATCAGCGGGGTGCAGGCAGAAGAACGGCGGCCTGCTGCCCTCGGTACGGATCGGCAGCAGTTCGTCGAGGGCGGCCCGCACCGACGACAGGCTCATCTCCTTCACCAGCTCACCCACGGTCGGCGCCGAGAAGACGTCGCGCACCGCGACGGACACGCCCCGCTCCCGCAGCCGCTCCACGAGCCGGACCGCCAGCAGGGAGTGCCCGCCGAGGGCGAAGAAGTCGTCGTCGACTCCGACCGATTCCACCCCGAGAACCTCGGCGAACGCCTCGCACAGGCTGGACTCGAAGGCGGTGACGGCCCCGTTGCCGGTGGGCTCGGCGGCGGTGACGCCCGGCTCGGGCAGCGCCTTGCGGTCCAGCTTGCTGTTGGGCATCAGCGGCAGCCGGTCGATGACCACCACCGCGGACGGCACCATGTACTGCGGCATGCGCCCCTGGGCCAGGCCGCGCACCTCCCGGCCGAGGTCCTCCGCCGCCTTCGGATCGGTGGCCGAGCCCGGCACCACGTAGGCCACCAGGCGGTGGTCGCCCGGGGTGTCCTCGCGGACCACGACCACGGCCTGGCCGACCGCGGGGTGTGTGGCCAGGGCGGCCTCGATCTCACCGAGTTCGACCCGGAAGCCGCGCACCTTGACCTGGTCGTCGGCGCGTCCGACGTACTGAAGTGCACCATCCGCGGTCCACCGGACGACGTCGCCGGTGCGGTACATCCGCTGCCCCTCGGCACCGAACGGGCAGGCCACGAAGCGTCCCGCCGTGAGGCCGGCGCGTCCCAGATAGCCACGGGCCAGTCCGTCGCCCGCGATGTGGAGCTCGCCCGCCACGCCGGGCGCCACCGGGGCCAGGCCGTCGTCGAGGACGTAGACCTGGGTGTTGCCGATCGGGGATCCGATCGACGTGACGTCGGCCGCGTCGGGGAGCAGCACCTGGGCGGTCGACCATGTGGTGGTCTCCGTCGGGCCGTACAGGTTCGTCAGGGTCGGTGTCCGGGCCAGCAGGGTGCGGGCCAGGTCGCCGGGCAGCGCCTCGGCTCCGATCATGGCCCGGACGCGGCTGAGGTCCACCGGGTCGTCGGCGTCGGCCACGAGGCCGCGCCACAGGCTCGGTGTCGCGTGCACCATCGTCACACCGCCGGTGCGGATCAGCTCCCGCAGGGCCCACGGGTCGAGGACCTGCTCCTGCGCGGCGAGGGCCAGTCGCGCGCCGTTGAGCAGCGGCAGGTAGAACTCGAATCCGGCCATGTCGCAACCGTGGGTGCTCACGGCGAGCAGCCGGTCCTCGGCGGCCAGCGGGAAGGAATCCTGCATCGCCGTGAGGAAGTTGACGATCGCGCGGTGCTCGACGAGCACACCCTTGGGGCGTCCGGTGGATCCGGAGGTGTAGATCACCCACATCGGGTGGCCGGGCAGCAGCGGCCGGGTGCGCTCGTCGTCGCTGACGGCCCGATCCGGCAGGGCGGCGAGCTCCGCGGTCACCTCGGGGTCGTCGAGGAGCACCACCGGCACGCCGGATCCGGCGTCGCCGTCGGCGTCCACGGAGAACGAGTCGAGCCGGTCCCTCATGCCTTCGCCGCTGAGCACGCACACCGCACCCGAGTCGGCGATGACGTACGCGATGCGGTCGGCCGGGTAGTTCGGGTCGATCGGCAGGTAGGCGGCGCCCGCCTTGACGACGCCGAGCAGAGCCACGACCAGGTCGACGGTGCGGTCGAAGACGACCGCGACGACCGACTCCGGTCCCACGCCCCGGCCGGCCAGGTACCGGGCCACGCGGTTGGCCCGCGCGTCCAGCTCGGCGTAACTGAGGGCGGTGTCGCCGAAGGTCAGGGCGATCGCGTCGGGGGTGCGCGCGACCTGCGCCTCGAACAGGGCACCGACCGTGGTGTCCGGCAGTTCGGCCGCAGTGTCGTTCCACTCGGTCAGCATGCGGTGCCGCTCGTCGTCATCCAGGACGTCGACGGCACCGAGCCGGGTGTCCGGCGCGGCGGACAGGGTCGCGAGGACGCGGTTGAGGCGTTCGGCGATGCGCACGACCGAAGCGGGTTCGAAGAGGTCGGCGGAGCCGGTCACGGTGCCGCGCAGACCCGCGGGGGCGCCCTTGGCGTCGTACGTCTCGACCATGCTGACGTCCAGGTCGAACTTGACCACCGCCTCCGCCGCGGACACGTCGCCCGGCGCCGTGCCGGACGCCGGCCGCGACGGGACGTCGGCGCGGGTGTCGAGGCCGGGCAGGTCGACGACCGCCTCCACGGTGTTCTCCAGGAGCAGCATCACCTGGAAGAGCGGGTGACGGGCCAGCGACCGGGCGGGGGCGAGCTCCTCGACGAGCCGCTCGAAGGGGACGTCCGCGTGTGCGAACGCGCCCAGGCCGGCTTCCCGGACCCGCTCCAGCACCTTGCTGTAGGTCGGGTCCTGCGACAGGTCGGTGCGCAGGACGAAGGTGTTGACGAAGTAGCCGACGAGGTCGTCGAGCGCTTCGTCGGTGCGGCCCGCGTGTGCCGATCCGATGGGGATATCGGTACCCGCGCCGAGGCGGGACAGGAGCACCGCGAGCGCGCCGTGCAACGCCATGAACATCGTCACGCCTTCGGCCCTCGCGACCTCCAGGAGCCGTGCGTGCACCTCGGCCGGGACCTCGATGGGTACGCGATACCCCTGGTGGCCGACCACGGCCGGGCGCCCCCGGTCGGTCGGCAGCGTCAGCTCCTCGGGGATACCGGCGAGGGCCTCTCGCCAGTAGGCGACCTGGTGGGAGAGCAGGCTGTCCGGGTCGTCCGCCTCACCGAGCACCTCGCGCTGCCACAGCGCGTAGTCGGCGTACTGCAACGGCAGTTCCTGCCACCTCGGGGCCCGGCCCTCGCTGCGCGCGGCGTACGCCAGGGACAGGTCGCGGGCCAGTGGTGCCCAGGACCAGCCGTCGGTGGCGATGTGATGGATCACCACCACCAAAACATGGTCCTGCCCGTCCGTCTCGAACAGCCAGGCCTTGACGGGCACGGCCGCCGAGAGGTCGAAGGTGTGGCGCTGGGCGTCGGCGATCGCACCGGACAGCTCCGTGGGGGCGACCCGGGTCACCGTCAGGTCCCACTCCAGCGCGACCGGGTCGAGGACCTGCTGGTACGGCTCGCCGTCCACGACCGCGTACACGGTGCGCAGCACTTCGTGCCGCGCGATGAGGTCCCGGAACGCCGCGTTCAGCGCCGCGTGGTCCACCTCGCCCCCGAGGCGTACGGCGACCGGGATGTTGTAGGTGTCACCGGGGCCTTCCAGCTTGTCGATGATCCACAGGCGTCGCTGGCCGTACGACAGCGGCAGCCGGTCGGGCCGGGCGCCGGCCGTCAGCGGCGGCCGGGCCTCGCGTGCCCCGGCCAGGAGCTCGGCGAGCCCGGCGGCGGTCGGCGTCTCGAACAGGTCGCGGACCTCCACCTCGACGCCGAGCAGCGTCCTGATCCGGCTGATCAGCCGGACCGCGAGCAGCGAGTGGCCGCCGAGTTCGAAGAAGTCGTCGTGCACGCCGACCGCGGGCACCCCGAGGACCTCGGCGAAGGCCATGCAGAGGATCTCCTCCCGGACTCCGGCCGACCGGTTCCGGCCCCCGGGCTGCGAGGTCCCGTGATAGCCGGGAGCGGGCAGGGCCTTGCGGTCCAGCTTGCCGTTGCCCGTGAGCGGCAGCCGGTCGAGAAGCACCACCGCCGAGGGCACCATGTGCTCCGGCAGGCGCTGCGCGGCGAACTTCCGGATCGTCGCGGGCAGTCCCTGGTCCTGCGTGTCCTCCGGGTCGTCGGCCACGACGTAGGCGACGAGGCGCTTGTCACCGGGCACGTCCTCGCGGGCGATCACCACGGCCTGGGCCACCAGGGGATGGGCGGCCAGGACCGACTGGACCTCGCCGGGCTCGATGCGGAAACCGCGAATCTTCACCTGCTCGTCGGAGCGCCCCGCGAACACCAGCCGGCCGTCCGCGTCCCAGCGGGCCAGGTCGCCGGTGCGGTACATCCGCTCCCCCGCACGGCCGAACGGGCTGGCCACGAACCGCTCCGCGGTCAGGTCGGGGCGGCCCACGTAGCCACGCGCCAGACCCGCACCGGTGACGTACAGCTCACCGGCCGCTCCGGCCGGCACCGGCCGGAGCCGGTGGTCCAGGACGTAGAAGCGGGTGTTGGCGAGCGGTGTGCCGACGGGGACCACGCCGTCGGCCACCAGTTCGGCCGTCAGCGGGGTCGTGGCCACACCGATCGTGGTCTCGGTCGGGCCGTAGTGGTTGTACACCGCGCAGCCGTCCGCGGCGGACAGCAGGGTCCGTACCCACTCGGGCTGGGCGGCCTCGCCGCCGAGGACCAGGGACTTGGCGGGCAGCACCCCGGCCAGGTCCCCCGCCGCACCGAGCGCCGCCAGGTGGGAGGGGACCGCCTTGAGGTGGTCGATGCGGTGCTCGGCCAGGTAGCGGCTGACGGCCTCCGGATCGGTGACCGCTTCCTCGTCCAGGATGTGCAGCTCGCCGCCTGTGGTCAGGCTCGCGAACACCGTGGTGTTGCCGAGGTCGGTGGCCTGCGCCTGAAGCAGCGCGTACCGGTCGCCCGGAGTGCCGAACCCGACCCGGCCCGGCACGGCAGCCGCATAGTTGGCCAGCGCGCCATGGGTGACCGCCACACCCTTCGGACGACCCGTCGACCCGGAGGTGTAGATCACGTAGGCGAGCCCGTCCGGGGCCACCGCCTCCTGGACGGCTGTCTCCTCGGCGCCGGCCAGCTGCATCGTCACCAGCGGTGAGTCGAGTGCGACGAGCCGCTTGCCCGCCGGCAGATCGTCCAGGATCTCCTCGGTGGTCAGCGTGAGCGCCGCACCGCTGTCGGTCATGACGTACGCCACCCGGTCTGCGGGCTGCCCGGGGTCGATCGGCAGGTAGGCGGCGCCCGTCTTCCACACGGCCAGGATCGCCGTGATCATCTCGATCCCGCGGCCCAGGCACAGGCCCACCACCGCTTCCGCACCCACGCCCTGGTCCATCAGGTAATGAGCCAGACGGTTGGCGCGGGCATCCAGCTCCGCGTACGACACCCGCGTGCCGTCGGCGACGACCGCCACCACATCCGGAGTACGCGCCACCTGCTCCGCGAAACGAGCCGCGACCGTGCGCGAAGGCACCTCGTCCGTTGTGTCGTTCCACTCCACCAGGACCCGGTGCAGCTCGTCCTCGGGCAGCACGTCGACCGAGTTCAGCCGCTGCTCGGCGCCGCCGTCCAGCGCGGAGTCCAGCGCGGTGACCAGGTTGTCCAGGGCGGTGCGCACCAGCAGGCCCACGGCGTGCGGGTCGCCCGGGTCGGCGGAGTCCACGGCCAGGCCCATGCTGTCACCGTTGTCGTCCACGGCAACGGTCAGCGGGTAGTTGTTGAGGGGCCGCATGAACAGCCTGCGGATGCCCTCGAAGCCCTTCTCCTGGCCGCGGTCCGCGGCGCGGGCGGCCGCTGGTCTCGTCGTGTTGTGACGGTAGTTCAGCAGAGTGGTGAACAGGGGGGTGTCGCCGGTGACGCCGCTCGCACCCTGGGCGACGGCGAGCGGTGCGTGCTCGTGCTCGAGAAGCCCGGCCAGCTGGCTGCGCATCGCGCCGACCGCCTCCAGGACTCCGACGCCGGCCACCCGCACCCGGACCGGCAGTGTGTTCATGAAGAGACCGAGCACCCGGTCGGAGCCGGCGCCGGAGTTCATCCGGCCGAACAGGACGGTGCCGAAGACGACGTCCTCACGGCCGCTGACGGCGGCGAGGGCCCGGGCGTAGGCCACGTGCAGCAGCGTCGCGGGGCTGGTTCCGAGGCGGCGGGCGGTGTCGCGCACCCGGGCGTCGAGATCCGGCTCGAAGCCGAGGTGGGCCTTGGCGAGGTCGCTGCCGTCGCCGTGCACGTCCGCGACACCGTACGCGAAGGTCGGTTCCGTCACGTCGCCGAGGAGCTCGGCGAAGTAGCGTGCGTGCTCCTCACGCTTGTCTCCGCCGCGGCTCTGGGCGACGAAGTCACGGAACGGCAGGGGGTCCGCCAGTTCCGCACCCCGGCCGCTCAGGAAGGCCTGGAGCTCCTCGAAGACGGCCTCGAGGGTGGTGTGGTCCTGCACCATGTGGTGCATGCGCAGCAGCGCCGCCCAGCGGTCGCTGCCGGGGACGGCCGCGACGTGCACGTCGACCAGGGGCGCCCGGCTCAGGTCCATGGTGGCGCCGCCGAGTTCGAGGAGTTGTTCCACCAGGCCGGCGCCGTCCGGGTCCAGCGTCACGTGTTCGACGGGCACCCGGGCGTTGCGCCACACCACCTGCACCGGTTCCCGCAGCCCCTCCCACACCACGGAGGTGCGGTAGATGTCATGCCGGTTCACCAGCTGCTGAAGTGCGTCCACGAAGGCGTCGAGTCGAGCGCGCGAGTCGAACTCGAGCGCGGTGGGAGCCGCGTAGGTGTCGCGTCCCGACCCTGCCATCAGGTGGTGGAAGAGCAGGCCCTCCTGCAGCGGGGCCAGCGGGTAGACGTCCGCCACGTTGGCGGCGCCGCCCTCGACCGTGGCGACGATCCGCTCGGCCTCCTCGGCGGTCAGGTCGACCAGCGGCAGCATCTCCGGCGTGATCGCCCGAGCGCCCGCCGGGATCAGGTTCGGCGGGACCTCGACACGCGCGGCGGCCGTGTCCCCGGCGAGGCCGGCCACCGTCGGCGACTCGAAGAGTGCCCGGACCGAGACGGAGACGCCTCGCGACCGCAGCCTCTCCACCAGCGTCACCGCGAGCAGGGAGTGCCCTCCGAGGCGGAAGAAGTCGTCGTCGACACCGACCCGCTCGATGCCGAGGACCTCGGCGAACACCTCGCAGAGGATCTCCTCGCGGGCGTTGGCGGGCCCTCGGCCCGCACCCGCCGCGTACTCCGGTGCGGGCAGCGCCGCCCGGTCCAGCTTGCCGTTCACGGTGAGCGGCAGTTCGTCGAGGACGACAACCGCGGAGGGCACCATGTGCGCGGGCAGCGCTTCGGCCGCGAACCGGCACAGTTCCCGCGCCGGTTCACCGGTCCGGGTTCCGCCGTCCGGCACGACATAGGCCACGAGCCGCTTGTCACCGGGGGCGTCCTCGCGCGCCACGACCGCCGCCTGGGCCACGAGCGGGTGCTCGGCCAGCAGGGACGCGACCTCGCCCGGCTCGATGCGGAACCCACGGATCTTGACCTGCTCGTCGGAGCGGCCCAGGTACTCCAGCTCGCCGTCGGCCCGCCACCGCGCGAGGTCGCCGCTGCGATACATGCGCTCGCCCGGCGCGAACGGTGACGCCACGAACCGCTCGGCGGTGGCCCCGGACCGACCCGCGTAACCACGGGCCAGGCCCGCCCCCGCGATGTACAGGTCACCCGCGACGCCGACCGGGACCGGTGCCAAGTCGCTGTCGAGCACGTACAGAAGGGTGTTGGCGACCGGCCGCCCGATGGGCACCGACTCCCCCACCTCCTGGCCGGCCGCCACCTCGAAGACACAGCATCCGACCACCGTCTCGGTCGGCCCGTACTCGTTGACCACAACGGTATCGGGCGCCTGTTCGAGCCAGGCGCGCACATCGGCGCCCCGCAGCGCCTCACCGCCGACGATCCAGCGCCGGGCGGCCCCGGCGAGCCGTCCCTCCGGCAGCAGTCGGGAGAGCAGCGGCAGATGCCCCGGCACGACCTTCACCAGTCCGAACGGCTCGGAGTCACGCAGCAGGGCCGCGAGGCCCTCGGGGCCTCCGTCCCCGCTGACCACGACTCGGGAGCCGGACACCAGGGGCAGCAGCAGGCTCGTGACCGTCAGGTCGAACGCGAGTGAGGAGTGCAGCGGAGCGCCGCCGCCCTCCTCCATGCCGTAGGCACGGCAGGCCCACGTCACATAGTTCGCCAGGCCGCCATGGGTGACCACGACGCCCTTGGGGCGGCCCGTCGAGCCGGACGTGTAGATGACATAGGCGCTCCGGGCTGCCAGGGCGGTGCCGGTGTCCCACGCCGGCGACGACGCCGTCTCCGGCAGATCGGCCGACCCGGCCGGCGCGTCGGGACCGTCGAGCACCAGCACCGGCGCGTCGGACCGGCGTTCGAACTCCGAGAGCCGGTCGCGCGTGCCGCGTTCGGCAAGGACGCACGTCACCGCGGCGTCCGTCAGCATGAACGCGGCACGCTCCGCGGGGTACTCGGGGTCGACCGGCAGGTACGCGCCGCCGGCCTTCCACACCGCGAGGACGGAGACCAGGACGTCCACACTGCGTTCCAGGCAGAGTCCCACCACCGACTCGGGACCGACACCGTGGCGGATGAGCAGGTGTGCGAGACGGTTGGCGCGCGCGTCCAGGTCGCCGTAGGAGAACTCGGCGCCGTCGCACTCCACGGCGACCGCCTCCGGGCTCCGGGTCACCCGCTCCGCGATCAGCTCCGGCACCGGCCGGAGCGGCGTGCCGTCCGCCGTATCGTTCCACTCGACCAGCATCCGGCGGCGCTGGTCGGTGTCCATCACGCCGACAGTGCGCAACGGCTGGTCCGGGCCTCCGTCGAGAACATCTTCGAGCAGCGACACCAGGTTCCGGGCGGCGGTGTGCAACAGCGCGCCCACGGCCCGTGCGTCGATCGGGGCGACCGCGTCCACGGCCAGTGACATGCCGTCGGCCCCGTCGTCGTCCACCGAGACGGTCAGCGGGTAGTTGTTGCGCTCCTGCGAGAAGACCGTCCTGATGCCCGCGGTTCCCGAGGCGCTCGCCTCGGCCACGGCCGTGTCGATCGGACGGCTGCTGTTGTGCCGGTAGTTGAACAGCGAGGTGAACAGCGGGGTGTCCCCGGGCACGCCGCTGGCCTGCTGGGCCAGGGAGAGCGGCGCGTGCTCGTGGTGGAGGAGTTCGGCGAGCTGCCCGCGCATCGTGGCGACGGCGTCGGCCGCACCGAGTTCACCGGTACGGATCCGCACCGGCAGCGTGTTGATGTACGGGCCCAGCGTGCGGTCCGACCCGCTGCCGGCGTTCATGCGCCCGAACAGGACGGTGCCGAAGACGACGTCCTCACGGCCGCTGACGGCGGCGAGCACCCGCGCCCACGCCACGTGCAGCACGGTGGCGGGGCTGGCGCTCAGGCTCCGTGCGACGGCACGCACCCGTTGCACCAGGGCCGGCGGGATGGGCAGCCGGTCGCGGACCGCCGTGACGCCGTCGCCGTGAGCGTCGGCCAGGCCGTACGGCGCGGTCGGCTCGGTCACGTCGCCGAGGAGCCGGGAGAAGTGACGTTCGTGCTCGGCGCGGGCCACCCCACCGCGTGCCTGCGCGACGAAGTCGCGGAACGGCAGCGGCTCGGGCAGCTCGTCGCCGCGTCCGGACAGGAGCGCCTCGACCTCGGCGAGCAGCACTTCGAGCGCCGTGTGGTCCTGCGCCATGTGGTGCATCCGCACCAGCGCGAGCCACGCTCCGCCGTCCGTCTCCGGCGCCACGTGCAGGTGAACGAGCGGCGCCCGCCGGAGGTCCATGACCGAGCCGACTCGGGCGACCAGCTCCGCCGCCGGATCCGCGGCGTGCGGGTCGAGGGAGACCTCCTCGACGGGCACGGCGGCGCGGCGCCGCACCACCTGCACCGGCTCGCGCAGGCCTTCCCACACGATTCCGGTCCGCAGGATGTCGTGCCGGTCCACGACCTGCTGGAGGACCTCGGTGAACGCGTCCAGCCGCTCACGCGAGTCGAACCTCACCACGGTCGGCAGGACGTAGGCGTCCTCGCCGCCGTCGGCGAGGAGGTGGTGGAAGAGCAGTCCCTCCTGGAGCGGGGCGAGGGGGTAGATGTCGGCGACGTTCGCCGCGCCGCCCTCGACGGTGGCGACGACCCGCTCGATCTCCTCGGCGGTCAGGTCCACCAGCGGCAGCATCTCCGGCGTGATCGCCCGCGCGCCCTCAGGAATGGCATGGGGCGGTACGACGACACTCTCCGCCCCGGCCACCACCGCGAGCCCGGCCACCGTCGGGGTCTGGAACAGCGCCCGCACCGAGACCGACACACCACGGGTACGCAGGACCTCCACGAGACGCACGGCGAGCAGGGAGTGGCCGCCCAGCGCGAAGAAGTCGTCGTCGACACCCACGCTGTCCAGGCTCAGGACCTCGGCGAACACCTCGCAGAGGATTTCCTCACGGACCGTCGACGGCCCGCGGCCGGAACCGGCCGCGTACTCGGGGGCGGGCAGCTGCGCGCGGTCCAGCTTGCCGTTCGGGGACAGAGGCAGTGCGTCGAGGGCCACCACCGCCGACGGCACCATGTAGTGCGGCAGCCGCTCCGCCAACCGGGCCCGCACCGCGGCGGACAGGTCCCCCCCGGGCTCGCCGTCGGTGACGACGTAGGCCACGAGGCGCTTGTCACCGGGCACGTCCTCCCGGGCCACCACCACGGCCTGGGACACCGACGGGTGGGCGACCACCGCCGACTGGACCTCGCCCAGCTCGATGCGGAAGCCGCGGATCTTGACCTGCTCGTCGGCGCGGCCCAGGTACTCCAGTTGCCCGTCGGCGTTCCACCGGACCAGGTCGCCCGTGCGGTACAGGCGCTCTCCGGGGGCCCCGTGGGGGTCGGCGACGAAGCGTTCGGCGGTCAGTGCGGGGCGGTGCAGATAGCCCCGGGCCAGGCCGGCGCCGGCGATGTACAGCTCGCCGGCCACTCCGGGCGCGACCGGCGACAGGTGGTCGTCCAGGACGTACACGCGGGTGTTGGAGATGGGCCGGCCGATGGGTACGGCGCCTTCGGCATCGGTGTCGGCGTACCAGACGGTGGTGTAGACGGTCGCCTCGGTGGGGCCGTAGATGTTCGCCACCCGCGCGCCCGGCAGTTCCCGGCGGATGCCTGCGACTGCGTCGGCGGTGAGCGCCTCGCCCGCGAGGACCACGGTGCGTGGACGGAGCTCGGGTGCGGAGCGGCCCAGGATGCGGGCGAAGGCCGACGGGACACCGCTGACGAGGCTCACCTGCCAGGGGCCGTGCGCGGCGTCGGCGAGTGCGAGGAGATCGGGGACGAGTTCGACGGATCCGCCGGTGACCAGCGGTCCGAACAGCTCGAAGACCGACACGTCGAAGGTGAACGAGGTCGAGAGGAGCACCCGGGAGAAGTCCGCGCCGCCGAACTCGGCGGCCGCCCACGCCAGCAGCCCCGCCACCGACCGGTGCTCCACCACGACGCCCTTCGGACGTCCGGTGGAGCCGGAGGTGTAGATGACGTACGCCGGATGCCCGGGGGTCAGCGGAGCCACCCGCTCGTCCTGCGCCGGAGCCTGCGAAGGCAGCGCGGCGAGTGCGGTGACGGTCTCCGGGGCGTCGAGAACCACCGTCCGCGGCCCGGAGGGCGGAAGGAGCTCAGCGGTGGCCGAGTCGGCGAGGACCGCCACGGGCTCCGCGTCGGCCAGCATGTACGCGATCCGCTCGGCGGGGTAGGCCGGGTCCACCGGCACGTACGCGCCGCCCGCCTTCAGCACGCCGAGCAGGGCCGGCACCGCGTCCGCGCCGCGCTCCACGCACACCGCGACCCGCGACTCCGGGCCGACGCCCAGGCCGATCAGGTGCCGGGCCAGTCGGTTGGCGCGCGCGTCCAGGTCGGCGTAGGTCAGCTCGGCACCGTCGCACGCCACGGCGACCGCGCCCGGGGTGCGGGCCGCCTGAGCCTCGAACAGCTCCGCCACGGTGGCCTGCGGCACCTCGACGGCGGAGTCGTTCCACTCCACGAGGACCCGGCGGCGTTCCTCCGCGTCCAGGACATCGAGTGCGCTCAAGCGGGTCTCCGGAGCGGCGCCGACCGTCTCCAGGAGCTGTCCCAGGCGCGCGGCCAGGCGCGCGGCCGTCGCGCCGTCGAACAGGTCCGCCGCAGCGACGATCTCGCCGCGCAGCCCGGCCGGCCGCCCGTCGGCGTCGAACGCCTCGGACAGACTCACTTCCAGGTCGAACTTGGCTGCCAGGGTGCCCGTGAGCAGGTCGCCCCGGCCACCGGCCGCCGCGCCCCCGGCCTGCACGCCGTGCAGGTCCAGAGCCGCGTCGGCGGTGTTCTGCATGGTGAGCATCACCTGGAACAGCGGATGCCGGGCCAGGGAACGTGTCGGTGCGAGTTCCTCCACCAGCCGCTCGAACGGCACGTCCTGGTGCGCGAACGCGCTCCACCCGGTCTCGCGCACCCGGGTGAGCAATTCGGAGAACGTGGGGTCACCCGAAAGATCCGTACGCATGACCAGCGTGTTCACGAAGAAACCGACCAAGTCCTCCAGGGCCACGTCGGTACGGCCGGCGACCGCGGCACCGATCGGGATGTCGGTGCCGGCGCCCAGGCGGGACAGAAGCGCGGCAAGCGCCGCCTGAACGACCATGAACATGGTGGCGTCCGACCCGCGCGCAACCCCCGCGAGCCGTGCGTGCACCTCGGCGGGCACCGTCAGGGGCATCGTGTGGCCACGGAAGTCGGCCACCGCGGGACGCGGCCGGTCGTACGGCAGCTCCAGCTGGTCCGGGATGCCCGCCAGCTGCTCGCGCCAGTACGCCATCTGCCGGGAGATCACACTGTCGGAGTCGTTCTCGTCGCCCAGCAGTTCACGCTGCCACAGCGTGTAGTCGGCATACTGCACCGGCAGCGGATCGAACTCCGGCGCCCGTCCCTCGGACCGCGCCGCGTACGCCATCGACACGTCCCGGGCCAGCGGCCGGGTCGACCAGCCGTCACTGGCTATGTGGTGGACGACCACGACGAGGACGTGCGCATCCGGCCCGGTGGTGAGCAGCCAGGCACGGATCGGCACATCGCTCGACAGGTCGAACGGCCGGGCCACCGCCTCGCGGACGGCTGCCGGCAGTTCATGCGTGGCCACCTCGGCGAAGGACAGCTCCCAGGACACGTCGTCGAGTTTGAGGATGTCCTGGTGCGGCTCGCCGTCGACGGTGGGGAACACCGTACGCAGCACCTCGTGACGGGCGATCACATCCCGCAGCGCGGCGTTCAGCGCCTCCCGGTCCACGCCGCCCGACAGCGGAACGACCAGCGGAATGTTGTACGTCGAGCTCGGCCCTTCGAGCTGCTCGATGAACCACAGACGGCGCTGCGCGAATGACAACGGAAACATCAGGACTCCCCCTGGTTACGCATGGGCCGCAACGCCGGCCGAGCTGACTTCAGTTTTCCAAGCTGTTGTGCGAGACCTGCCACCGTCGGGTTGTCGAGCAGTACCCGCAACGGGACTTCGACGGAAAGCCGCGCACGCACGAGGCTCACCAGACGGACCGCGAGAAGCGAATGGCCGCCCAGTTCGAAGAAGTCGTCGTCCATTCCGACGTCGTCCACGCCCAGCACATGTGCGAACGCCTCGCACAGCGACCGCTCCTGCGGCGTCGACGGTTTCCGGCCCGCGGACGCCGCCCCGGTGTACTCCGGAGCGGGCAGTGCCTTGCGGTCCAGCTTGCCGTTGGGTGTCAACGGCAGCCGTTCCAGCGGGACCACCGCCGCCGGCACCATGTGCCCGGGCAGCCGCTGGGCCACGAACTTCCGCAGGATATCGAAGAGTTCCTCGTCAGCCGAGTGTTCACCTTCGGCCGGTACGACGTAGGCGACGAGACGAACGTCGCCCGGCGTGTCCTCGCGGGCCACGACCGCGGCCCGGCCCACCGACGGATGGGCCAGGAAGGCTGCCTCGACCTCGCCGGGCTCGATCCGGAAGCCTCGGACCTTCACCTGCTCGTCGACCCGCCCCAGGTACTCCAGCTGTCCGGCCTCGGTCCACCGGACCTGGTCCCCGGTCCGGTACATGCGCCCGCCGGGCTCGAAAGGACACGCCACGAAGCGCCCACTCGTCAGCGCGGGCTGCCGCACGTAGCCCCGGGTCACCTGCGCTCCGGCGATGTACAGCTCTCCGGCGACACCGGGGACCACCGGCTGGAGGGCACTGTCCAGCACATAGACCCGGGTGTTGGCGTTCGGCCTGCCGATCGGCACCGACTCGCCGACGTCCTGGCCGGCCTCCACTTCGAAGACGGTGCACCCGACCACCGTCTCCGTCGGACCGTACTCGTTGACGACGGTCGAGTGAGGCGCCCGCTCCAGCCAGGAGCGGACGACGGTCCCGGTCAGCGCCTCGCCGCCGACGACGACCTTGCGCGCCGCGTCCGCGATCCGGTCGTCCGGCACCAGCTCCGCCAGCAGCGGCAGGTGGGCGGGAACCAGCTTCATCAGCCCGAATCCGCCGCCGGTACCGACCAGGGAGGCCAGCCCCTCGGCTCCTCCCGGCCGGCTCACCACCACCGCGGCACCGGACACCAACGGCACCAGCACGCTGGTCACCGTGAGGTCGAACGCCAAAGAGGAGTGCAGCGGCGCCCCGCCACCGTCCTGCATCCCGTAGGCCTGGCTCGCCCACACGACGTAGTTCGTCAGACCCCCGTGGGTGACCGCCACGCCCTTCGGGCGGCCGGTCGAGCCGGAGGTGTAGATGACGTAGGCCAGGTTGTCCGGCCCGACGCGCACTCCGGGCGCGGTGTCCGGGCACGCGCCCACCGCGGTGGAGACCAGCGGGTCGTCCAGTGCCATGGCATGCACTCGGCCCACCGGAAGCTCGTCGAGCACCTCCTCGTCGCTCAGCAGGACCGCGACCCCGCTGTCCGCCAGCATGAAGGCGATCCGTTCGGCCGGATACTCCGCGTCGATCGGCAGGTATCCGGCCCCCGCCTTCCACACGGCGAGGATCGCCACGACCATGTCGACGCCGCGCGGCAGGCAGAGACCGACGAGCGACTCCGGCCCCACCCCCAAGCCGACGAGGTGGTGCGCGAGACGGTTGGCGCGGGCGTCCAGCTCCGCGTACGACACCTCCGTGCTGTCAGCGACGACCGCCACCGCGTCCGGAGTGCGAGCCGCCTGCGCCTCGATCAACTCCGGCACCGCCATCGGCGGCATGTCGGCCGCGGTGTCGTTCCACTCGGTGAGCACCCGGCTGAGCCGGGCCTCGTCGAGCACCGGGATGCCGTTCAGCGCAGCGTCGGGACCGCCGTCCAGCGCCTCTTCCAGTGCGCCCACCAGGTTCTCGGTGGTCGTACGGACGAGCACGCCCACCGTGCTCGGGTCGATCGGTTCGACCGCGTCGACGACCACCCGCAGCCGGTCACCGTCGTCGTCGACGGCGACCGAGAAGGGGTAGTTGGTGCGGTCGACGACCAGCACGGTCCTGGCCCCGTCGAGACCCACCTGCCGCTGCTCCACCTCCGGTGTCCGGGCCGACGCACGACCGCCTTCGTGGCGGTAGTTGAACATCGAGGTGAACAGCGGGGCGTCCGAAGCCACCTGGGCGGCCCGCTGGGCCATGGCGAGCGGCGCGTGCTCGTGCTCGATGAGCGCGGCGAGCTGACCCCGCATCGCCTGCACCGCCGCGAGGACGCCCGTACCGTCACCCAGACGCACCCGCACCGGCAGCATGTTCATGAACGGACCCGCCACCCGGTCGGACCCCGCACCGGCATTCATGCGTCCGAACAGGACGGTGCCGAAGACGACGTCGTCCCGGCCGCTGACCGCGGCAAGGACCCGCGCCCACGCCACGTGCATCACCGTGGCCGGGCTCACGCCCATCCGCCGCGCCAACTCGCGCAACCGCGCGCTCAGTTCACCGGAGAACGTCTCCCCGGCCCGCTTCACGCCCGCGCCGTCGCCACGCACGTCCACCTGTCCGTACGGTGCGGTGGGCTCGGTGACGTCACCGAGCAGATCGGCGAAGAACGCCTCGTGGTCCGCACTGTCGAGGCCGGCCCGTGCCTGTGCGACGAAGTTCCGGAACGGCAGCGGCTCCGGCAACTCGGCAGCCCGCCCGGCGAGCACGGTCTGCACTTCTTCGAGCATCACCA
The DNA here is from genome assembly GCF_055568375.1 of Streptomyces sp. NPDC026062. Classification (NCBI taxonomy): domain Bacteria; kingdom Bacillati; phylum Actinomycetota; class Actinomycetes; order Kitasatosporales; family Streptomycetaceae; genus Streptomyces; species Streptomyces sp. NPDC026062. The sequence continues at coordinate 1,066 of NZ_JBVHOQ010000074.1, read as the reverse complement.
CGCCGGCCGTGTGGTCCTGCACCGTGTGGTGCGCCCGGAACAGCGCGAGCCACCGGTCGGCGCCCGGCACGGCCGCCACATGCAGACCGATCAACGGGGCTCGCCCCAGGTTCATGCGGGATCCGGCCAGGGCGACCAACTCGCGCGCCGGGTCGGCGTCGTGCGGGTCGAGCTGTACCTCCTCGACGGGGAGCTCGGCGTGCCGCCACACCACCTGCACCGGCTCGCGCAGGCCCTCCCACACGATGGCCGTGCGCAGGATGTCGTGCCGGTCCATGACCTTCTGAAGCGCTCCGGCGAACGCGTCCAGCCGCTCACGCGAGTCGAACTCCAGCACTGTCGGCATGACGTAGGCGTCCTCGCCGCCGTCGGCGAGGAGGTGATGGAAGAGAAGACCCTCCTGGAGCGGGGCGAGGGGGTAGATGTCGGCGACGTTCGCCGCGCCGCCCTCGACGGTGGCGACGACCCGCTCGACCTCCTCGGCAGTCAGGTCCACCAGCGGCAGCATCTCCGGCGTGATCGCCCGCGCATCGGCCGGGATCAGATTCGGCGGGACCTCGATCTGCTCGGTCCCCGCCACCGCGGCAAGGCTCGCCACGGTGGGCGACTCGAACAGCGCCCGCACCGAGACCGACACACCACGGCCGCGCAGGATCTCCGCCAGGCGGATCGCCAGGAGGGAGTGGCCGCCCAGTGCGAAGAAGTCGTCGTCGACACCGACACTGTCGACGCCGAGGACCTCGGCGAACGCCGCGCACAGGATCTCCTCACGGACCGTGGAAGGGCCGCGGCCGGAACCGGTCGTGTACTCGGGTGCCGGAAGAGCCTTGCGGTCGAGCTTCCCGTTCACCGTCAGCGGCAGCGCATCCAGGACCACCACCGCCGACGGAACCATGTACTCCGGCAGCTGTAGCGAAGCGAACTGTCGCGCCTCGTCGGCGAGTTCACCCACCTGAGAGCCCTCGGCCGGGACGACGTAGGCGACCAGCCGCTTGTCACCCGGGATGTCCTCACGGGCGATCACCGCCGCCTGAGCCACCCACGGATGCGCGGCCACAACACTCTG
>NZ_JBVHOQ010000073.1:0-21252 GCF_055568375.1 Streptomyces sp. NPDC026062 | reverse complement strand
AGGGCGGACGAACTCCCACTCGGCATCCGACAGTTCATGGCGACGTATCACCCGACCATGATCCACCACACAAGATCATTTGACGACAGAACCTAAGGGCAGTCGGTGGGGTCGCAGGCCTCCGCTCTGCCTTCCGGACCGCCCTCCTGCCCGTCCTGTGACCGTGGCCTCCGGTACCTCGGCAGCGGGCCGGGGGCCAGTTCGGGCAGAGTGCCGCGCCAGAAGCGTTCCAGAACCTGGGAAACCACCTGAGCCTCGCCGCGTTGACGGGCCAGCATCTGGATTCCCACCGTGATCGCGACGACGCAGACAACGATGTCGTCGACCGCGGCGCCCGGCGCGAGGCTTCCGTCGCGCCGGGCGTCCTCCAGCAACCTCACCAAAAGGCAGGAGAGCCGGCCGCGCAGGACCGGCTCTCCCCCCTCGGCACGGTCGCAGCTGACCTGGAACCCGGCCCGCACGACCACGTCATCGGTCAGCGCGCGGGCGAGTTCGCGGGTCGTCTCGACCACTGCGGTGAGAGCGGGAGTCGCCCGGCACGTCTGAGCGGCCGCCATCCCGTCCAACGCCCTTGCCGCCTCCTGCTCCAGGGCGGAGGCCAGTGCGTTCTTGTCGGCGAAGTGGAAGTAGATCGCACCCTTGGAGAGGCCCGCCTCGACGCTCACCCTGGTGATGGTCGCGGCGGTCAGACCGTGCCGGTCGACGACCCTTGCCGTGGCGCGCAGGATGGCTTCGCGTGAACGGATGGCGCGTTGCTGTCGTACCACCAGAGGTCACTTTTCTCCTCTGTCGAGCCCGTCGGGCGGATGAATCGTGAGAGGCGGCGAGGGGGGGCCGGGGGACGTGGCGGGCGGAGCCGCCAGTACGGCCGCGCCGATCAGCAGCACCCCTCCGAGTACGACCGCCCAGAGGTGCGGCGGCGGTTGGCCCATCAGCGGCCCGAGGACGAGCGACCCGAGTACCTGTCCTCCCACCATGCCGAGCCCCGCGGCCAGTACACCGATCCGGCGCACGGTCAGCACGGCGGACAGCACCACCACACAGCCGAGCAGGCCACCCGTGTAGTGCCACGAGGGGCCGGAGCGGGGTTCGGGCAGCCGGTCGAGTACCGCCAGTATCCCGGCGGCGGCGAGCATCAGCGCGCTGCCGGTGGCGAAGCTGAGGAGGACCGCGGGGTACGGGTGCCGCCCGGCGGCCTCGTCCACCCGGCCGTTCACCGCCATCTGCCAGGACAGCGCGCAGCCCGCGAGGAAGGGCAGGGCAGCGAGCGCCAGTGTGCGTCCGGCGTCCGGTGCGGCCAGCACCGGAAGGGCCACCGCGCACACGGAGAGCACTCCGCCGACCAGTCGGCGCCGGGTTGCCGGGTGCGCGGCACCCGGGCCCAGGCCGAGATGGTCGACGAGCACCCCGCACAGCGTCTGGCCGGAGACGAGTGCGAGCGTGTACGAGGCCGGGCCGAGCGGCGCCGCGGTCAGCGCCTGGGTAAGGATCATGCTGCCACCGGCGATGCCGCCGAGGCAGTGCCAGGGGCGCAGACTGCCGGAACGCAATGCGCCGCGCAGGGAGGCGAACGCCGACCGCGGCGCCGTCAGGAAGACCGCCGCGACGGCCACGACGGCCAGACTGAGCATGTTCGACCAGGTTGCCGCGGCCACGGATCCGGCGTGCTCCCCGAGTCTGCCGTTGACCACGGACTCCAGGGCAAGCGCGACGCCTCCGGCGACGGCCCCGGCCAGCGGCAGGGCGGCGGACCTGGTGACACCGGACACGTGCTCCGGTTCGCCCGGTGGCCGGGGTCGTGGCACAGAGGCGTTCTCGGGGATCCAGCTGAGTGGTGTACGCGACAACGGCATGGGCGCTCCGGTGGGGGGATCGGCAGGCGGCTCGGTGGTGTCCGGCCGAGCGAGGTCGGACACCGCTTGGGGGGTGTCGGCAGGCCGGCCGGGTGCCGGGGCCGGCCTGCACCCGGTGGCAGTACTCCGGGGGGCAGCGCGGTGCCCGCCGCCCCGGTACCCCGCTCAGGCGGTTGGGAAGGCATCGATCGTCCGCAGAATGTCGTGGCGGGATACGTCACAGTGAGTGATCATGCGGACGCCGGTGTCCGTCGGCAATGTGAGGATGCCGTCGCGTCCGAGCCGGGCGACGGTGCCGGCCGGGTCGTCGACGGGCACCATGACGATGTTGGTCTGCGGGGTTGCGGTCTTCCATCCCCGGTCGGCGAGGCCGGCCGCGAGCAGCCGGGCGTGTTCGTGATCGACGGCCAGTCGGTCCCGGCGCTCCAGGGCCACCAGTCCGGCCGCCGCCAGGACTCCGCCCTGCCGGACACCGCCCCCGAGCATCTTGCGGACCCGACGGGCCTGACGCACGAACTCCGTGCTTCCCGCCAGCACCGAACCCACCGGCGCGCCGAGCCCTTTGCTCAGGCAGACCTGGACGGTGTCGGCGCCCTCGGCCAGCACGGCCGGTGCCACGCCGAGTGCGGAGGCGGCGTTCCACAGGCGGGCGCCGTCGAGATGGACCAGCAGCCCGGAGTCGTGGGCGACCGCGACCAGGCGGCGGTGCTGCCGCGGAGTGGTGACCGTGCCGCCGGCTGCGCCATGGGTGTTCTCCAGGCACAACAACCGGTCCCGCAGGGCGAAATACGGTCCGCCGGGGGCGACGGCCCTGCTGATGTCGGAGGGCTCCGGCACCCCGGGGTCGGCCGTCCAGGGCAGAGCACGGGGCATGCCTCCGGCCAGCCAGGCGGCCGTACCGGCTTCGAGATCGAGAATGTGAGCGCGGTCCGGGGCGAGGAAACGGTCTCCTCGTTCGAGGTGTACGCACAGGGCGATCAGGTTGCCCATCGATCCGCTGGGCACCCACAGCGCGTCCTCGGTGCCGAGGAGCCCGGAGACCTTCACCTCCAGCGCCCGCATGGTGGGATCTCCGTCGAGGACGTCGTCGCCGACCTCGGCACGGGCCATGGCCTCGCGCATCCGCGTGTCCGGCCGGGTGACGGTGTCGGAGCGCAGGTCGACCGGCGGTCCGACGGGGGGAACAGTCATGAAGGCCTCCGGGAGGGGTGTTCGGCACTGGTGACGACCGGGCCGGCTACTTGGGGCGGGCGACGCGGTACCGGGTCATCAGGAGGGCGGCGACCACGCTGAATCCGGCACCGATGAACATCACCGCGGAGGGTCCGGACGTGTCGACGAACCGCCCGCCGACCAGCGCGCCGAGCGCGATGGAGACGTTGAAGGCGCAGATGTACAACGAGGTCGCGGCTTCGGGGGCCTGCGGGGCGCTGGCGAAGACGAGGGTCTGCAGGCAGACCGGCAGCGCGGTGTACGCGATGCCCCACACGAGCAGCAGGACGACCGTTCCTGGGTGCCACTCGCCGTTGACCACCAGCAGGACGACGGCCGCGGCAAGCAGCAGGATGCAGGTGAGCGTGGTGGTGCGCAGTGCGCGCGCTGCGGCCGCGCCGCCTCCGAAGTTGCCGATGATGCCGGCCACGCCGTACAGGAGCAGCAGGGCGCTGACCCAGTGGGCCGGGATGCCCGCGTCCTGTTCGAGGAAGGGCGCGACGTAGGTGTAGGCGGCGAAATGGCCGATCACCATGGCCGTGGTGACGAGGGTGGCGATCCGGAGATTGCTGTCCCTCAGCAGCCGGGGCAGTTCGGCCAGGCGCACTACGGTGCGTGGTTCGAGGCGTGGCACGAGCAGCACCGCCGCCGTCAGGATCAGGATGCCTATCCCCGAGATCACCCAGAACGCGGTACGCCAGTCGGACTGGCCGATGAAGGTACCGAAGGGCACGCCGGCGACGGACGCGATGGAGATGCCGCTGAAGACGACCGCGGTGGCCCTGACGGCCTGTTCCTTGGGCACCAGACGGATGGCGATGCTCGCGGCGATCGACCACATCACGCCGTGTGCGAAGCCCGTCAGCAGCCGCGAGACCATGAGGACGGCGTACGAGGACGACAGTGCGGTGAACGCGTTGCCCGCGATGAAGATGGCGAGGACCAGCAGGAGCAGCACGCGGCGGTCGAGCCTGCGGGTCGCCGCGGTCAGCACCGGTGCGAAGAGGCCCGCGATGGCGCCGTACAGGGTCACCGACAGGCCGACGGATCCCTCCGAGACACCGAGGTCACGGCTCATGGCAGGGAGCAGTCCGATCGGGACCATCTCGGTGGTGGTGAAGGCGAAGACGCCCATGCCCACGGCGACCACAGCGAGCCAGTTGCGGACGGAGCCGGGGGGAGCCGGGGAGTTGGCCGGTGGGTTGGCCGGGCGGTCGGGACCGTCCGGGTCGGTCAGGGGGGCCTTGTCCGTGTCCGGGCGGGAGGGCAGCGAGGGCGTCACAGGTTTCTCCGGGTCGGGCTGGTGTGATGGTGGTGACCGGGTGAGGTGGCGGACAGCGATTCCGCCGCCCGCTGGAAGGGTCCGATCGGGGGAAGGAACAGGACGGCGCCGGCGTGCCCGCCGTCGCGCAGCGTCGCGCCGAGGTGGATGGCGGGGACGATCCCGGTCTCCGCGACGCGCGTCACGTCGATGCCGCACGGCGCGCCGCGGTAGGCGAGGGCGGGAATGCGGTACTCGGGGTGCTCCCGCAGGGTGATGCGGTACATGCGTTCGGTGAGGCGGATCATGTCGGCCGGCGTGCCGGCGGAGTGGTCCTGCAGGGGCATGGCGGCAGCGGCGGCCATGCCGCCGAGGCCGATCGTCTCCGTGATCAGGCTTTCCCCGCCCACGTACGCCAGGTCGTCCGTGGTCCAGCCGTCGTAGAGGCGGCCGCGCAGGGTGGACACCGGCGGGAGCGGGGCGGTGAACCAGCGGTCGCCGAGGCCGGACACCCGTAACCCGAACTGCTTGCCGTTGAGGTTCATCGCGGTGACCAGCGTGCTGCCGGTGATGCCGGAGGCGCTGTCTGCCGCGGCCTTGGCCGCCGCCATCACGAGGTGCAGGAACAGGTACTCGGCCGAGCGCAGATAGGTGGCCAGCGCCCGGTGGTGCGGCGCGACCCCGCTCGTGGACAGGTCGAGGAGCGCGTCCAGGACGACGGTCCGCAGCAGTGCGCCGGACGCCTTGTGCCGGCTGTGCAGATCGTCGCCCATGGCCAGGGCCCGGCGGACGAGCGGGGTGAGCGGCAGCCCTCCCAGGTGCTCCAGGACCTCGGCGAGTGCGGGCGAGACGACCTCGGAAACGTGTCGCAGCCGGTTGCCGACCCCTTCGTCCCAGACTCCGAAGGTGAGCGAGGCCCGGTCGGCGCCTTCGTTCATCCGGCAGAACGCACGCCGTCCGGAGGCCTCGTCACGGACGACGACGACGGGCATCGACGCGGTGCACACACCGGTGAGCGATCCGACCGTGGCGTGGTCGTGGGAGGCCCGCACCTCGATCGTGCCGTCGGCGAGCAGCGCTTCGGCCTCGGCCGTGTTCCGGGCGAGGCCCTCGTAGAGGACGGCGCCGATGACGGCCCGGCGCTGCCCGCCTCCGTACTCCTCCCACAGCATGGGAGGACCGGAGACGAGGACTGTCCGGGGCGTCATACCGGGGACGACCTCACCGGCGGGGGCCACGGTCTCCAGGACGGGGCGGGAGTCGGTGAGGCGGGCCACGGCCCGGGCGTTGGCCGCGTCGCGCGCCGTGGCCCCGGTGCCCGTGCCGGGGGCTGCGGTGGGGTGAGCGGTCACCGAACTGCCTCTTCGGTCGCGGCGGTCGACGGCTCCAGCGTGTGGATCGTCGTGATCGCGGTCGCCTCGGCCACGGCCTTGTCGAGATCCGCGTCGAGGGGGCCGTCCAGGACGACGGAGACCGACCGGCCCTGGGAGTCGGTCTGGTCACCGAGCAGGTCGCCGCGACGGCGGCTCACCAGGACCGCGTGTCCTCGGGGCGGTGCGTCGCCCGGGAGCGGCGGCAGGTCCGGCCACCGGCCCTGTTCACTGACCCAGTGGACGGGTACGTCCCTTGTCGTCACATCGGCGAGCAGCCCCCGGGGGTGGTCGAGGTAGACCTGCCTGGCGCGGCGGCGCGGCGGCGCGGTGGCGGGCTCGGCGCCGAGCGCGAGGTCCAGCAGGGCGGCGTCCAGGTCCATGCCCGTGGCCAGGCGCCACAGCCGGGTGATGGCGTCGCCCGGCGGGCGGGCCGCTGCCTCCATCAGGATCACCCGCTCCTGCGCCGTCAGTCTGAACTCGGCGTGGCACATGCCGGTGCCGAACCGGACGGCCCGCAGAAACTCGGTGTTGGCCCGGAGCAGCAGCTCCTCCTGGGCCGGGGTGAGGCCGGGCGCGGGAGATGTGTGACCGGTTTCGGTGAAGAAGGACGTGCCGGATTCGTTGGTGTCCTTCGCGGTGATGCCGGCCCAGAGCACCTCGCCGTCCCGGACCAGCGTCTCGACGGAGTACTCGCGGCCGACGATCCGTTCCTCCAGGAGAAGCAGCTCGTCGGGTCCGTAGTGGGGCAGGAGCGGGGGTACGGCACCCGGCCCGTGGACCGCCCGTACGCCCGAACTGGACATCCGCGACGCAGGTTTGAGGACGGCGGGGAACACGTCCCAGCCGTCCGTCGGCCGCGTCCGGCCCGGCTGGAGCAGGGTCCAGCGGGGCGCGAGACCGGGGGCGGCCATGCGCTGGAGCACCTTGTTGCGGCAGATCAGCGCCGCGTGCGTGCCGGGGCCGGGCAGCCCCAGCGTCTGGGCGAGGGCTCCGGCGGCCTCCACGAACACCTCGCCGACGTTCAGGACCGCACGCACGGTCCGGTCGCACAGCCAGGGGGTGACGCCGTGCAGCAGGGTCTCCAGCGAGGTGTCCGCGACATGCCGGACGTCTTCGTCGGGAATACGGGAGAGCGGGTGCTCCGGGTCGCTGCGATGCCAGGCAAGCTCCGCGGCGGGGGTTTCGGGCCCGAAGACGAACAGCGGTGTCAGGCCGCGCTGTCCGGCCGCTTCCAGCAGGCGCAGATGCTTGGCGAGCACGACCAGGTCGGTGATGACTATGACGACGGGCCTGGGACGGTCGGTGGCGGTCGCCGCGAATGGCGCGCCGCTGTCGCGGTAGGCGGTCATGGCTTCCCTCGGTCGGGGCGGGGCGCAGCCGTGGCTGCGCCCCGCACGCTGGTGGGTCAGGCGGCGAGGCGCTCGGCGGGCACGGTCAGTTCGTGGACCCGGTCGCCCTCGCGGGTCCGCAGCACGACCCTGGGGTCCGGGCCGTCGGGGAAGACCTGGAAGGTGCGTTCCTCGCTCCAGCCCGCGAGGCGGTATTCGTTGTCGCCGAGGTGCACGGGCGCGAAGACACGGTCACCGGACAGCCGGAGCATCATCCGGTCTCCGTCCTCGGCCAGCGTCGCGGTCTCCTGGGGCTGGTCGGCGGAGAGCGGGGTGAAGTCCTCCCACAGATGGAACGTGGCGGGGAGGGAGAAGCGGGTGGTGCCCAGTCGGCGACGCTCGTCGGCGGTCTGCGGGCTCTCCTGACGGTTGAACAGGACTTCGCCCTCGCTGAAGTACTCCTGCCAGGTCTCCGGGAAGAGGGAGGCCAGGCCGGGGGTGACCAGGACATCGATGACCAGGTGCACGCGGTGCTCACTTCCGCTGTTCTGCACGCGGTGGGTGCGGCTGAAGTCGCCGAACCAGAAGTCCCCCGGCTGCCAGCGGTGTTCGACACCGTCGAGAACGAGCACGGCGTCGGGGTTGGTGACGACCGGCACGTGCAGCCGGCCGACACCCCAGCGCGGCCCGTACTTGGGGTCGGTGTGGTCCATACCGACGGTATCGGGGCCGAGCGCCATGAACCGGACGGCATGCAGCGGGGCCGGGATCGACTCCAGCACTTCGCGGACGTACGGGATCCGGTCGAGCCACACGGTGTCCGCGAAGCGCAGCGGGCCGGGGCCGCCCGGGTCCGTGCGGTCGCCGGCGCCACCGGGACTGCGCAGGGCGAGGCAACGCCAGTCCACATCGGTTGCGGCGCCGACGCCGTCCTCGGTGTAGACGCGTTGCTGGTCCCAGGAGTGCTCACGGACAGAGGTGAGTTCGCGCAGCAGTCGGGCAGCGTCGAACGTGGGTCTGAGCTTGACTCCTTCGGCGGGCATGGACGGTGCGCCCAGGAGTGTCGTGGAAGAGGGCATGAGAGTCACCTTCGCGGGCGTGCGGGTACGGTCGGGTGGAGGTGTGTTGCGGTGTCGGCTCAGGCGTGGGCGACTGCGGGCGCCTCGTGGGCGACGCTGCCCTCCTGGAGCTGGTGCCAGCGCTCCAGCATGTAGAGCGTCCACAGCGCGTAGCTGTGCGCCGGACGGAACTCGCGGACCGTGGAGCGCAGCACGTCCGGGCGGAAGTAGCCGCGTTCCAGCGAGGCTTCGGACAGCAGGGTGTCGGTGATGGTGGAGCGCAGCTCCGTGCCGAGCCAGCTTTCCAGGGGCACGGCGAGTTCCTGCTTGCGGCGCTCCAGGACCTGCCGCGGCAGGTAGCGGGCGGCCACCCGCTTGAGCGGGGCCTTCTCCTGCCCGCCGACGAGTTTGCGGGCGGCGGGGATACGGGTGACGTAGTCGATGAGCCGGTGGTCGAGCAGCGGGCTGCGGGGTTCGACGGAGTGGGCCATGGACATGCGGTCGATCTTCACCAACTGTGCGTCCGACAGCCAGAATCCGCTGTCGACCTGCATGGCCCGGTCGAGGTCCGGCGTCGAGGGATCGGTGCGGCCGAAGCGGGCCCTGAGGTGGTTGTGCGGGTGTCCTGGGATCCGCGTGGCGAAGTCGGCCGAGTACAGCTCGTCCTTGAGCACGTGGGGCACACCGTCCACGAGGACACGTTCGTAGCGGTCGGCGAGATCACCGCCGCCGGTCAGGTCGCGCAGGCGCTGGTAGCGACCGTATCCGCAGAAGATCTCGTCGGCTCCGTCGCCGGTCAGCACCACGGTGACGTGCTGCCTTGCCAGCTTGTACATGCAGGATGCCGCGATGGCGGACGGGAACGCGTAGGGCTCGCCCATGTGGGTGAGGATGGTGTCGACGGCCTCCTTCGCGTCCTGGGCGCCGATCCGGTACACGTGGTGGTGGGTACCGCAGTGATCGGCCACGGCCCGGGCGTGCACCGACTCGTCGAATGCGGCGTGCTCGAAGCCGACGGAGAAGGTGTGGATGGGCCGGCCCAGCTGCCGGGTCGCCATGGCGACCACCAGACTGGAGTCGAGGCCGCCGCTGAGCATCGCGCCGAGTGGCACCTCCGACTCCAGCCGGTCCCGCACGGCCTGCTGGAGCAGTGCGTCGATCCGGTCGTCGATCTCGTCCGCAGGCGTGTCGGTCAACTCGGCGGTGAAGTCGAACTGCCAGTATGTGCGCCTGCGTTCGGGACGGCCTGCCTCGAACACCAGCGTCGTCGCCGGCTCCAGCCTGCGGACCTGCCGGTAGATGGTGTGCGGCGCGGGAACGACCCGGTAGCTGAGGTACTGGTCGATGGCGAGGGGATCGGTGTCCCGGCTGATGCCGGGGTGCAGCATCAGAGCGGGCAGCTCCGAGGCGAACGCCACCGAGTCGCCGGTCGGCCTGGTGTAGAACAGCGGCTTCTTGCCGACCCGGTCGGTGGCCAGGACGAGTCGTCGGTGACGGATGTCGTAGAGGGCGACGGCGAACATACCGTGGAGCCGCTCGACGAAACTCTCACCCAGTTCCTGATACAGGTGCGGCAGTACCTGTGCGTCGCTGCCCCCGCGCACCGGACGGCCCCGGGAGGCCAGGAAGTCGCGCAGTTCCTTGTGGTTGTAGATCTCGCCGTTGAGGACGCAGACTACGGTTCCGTCGTCGCTGTGGACGGGCTGGGACCCGTCGTGCAGGCCGATGATCTTCAGTCTGCACATCGCCAGGGCGGCGTCCGCCGTGGCGAAGGTCCCCGTCTCGTCGGGGCCTCGGTGTGCCATGGCCGCGCAGGCGGCGGACGCGTAGGGAGAGTGGACGGGAGCGTGTCCGAGGGACACCGTTCCGGCGATTCCGCACACTGTTCAGCCCTCTTTCAGGTCGAGACGGCGCTTGGCGTGGCCGGATCTGAGTCCGTCCAGGGGAACGGCCTTCACACGGACCGGTCCGACGAGGCCGGATGCGATCATCTGCGCGACGTCGGGGGCCAGTCGGTCGACGGCTGCCCGGACCGCGGCGATCCGGTCGTCGCCGACCTGGTCCGCCACGACGCTGATGACCAGACCGTCCTCGTCGGACGCCTCGAAGGGGCGGCCGGGGAAGTTCTCGGCCATGATCTGGGCGAGGTCGTGGTTGCTGATCCGCTCGCCGTGCTTGAAGTCTCCGGCGAGGCGCCCGTCGATGCGCTCGAACGCGAACACCTCGCGGCCGTGGTGGCGGATGCGGTGCAGACCGGTGACGGCATCACCGGTGACGTAGCGGACCGCGGGGAAGTAGCCGCGCGCGAGGGACGTGAGCAGGAGGGCCCCGCTTCCTTCCTGGCGGGACAGGATCCGGTCGTCCTCGGTGAGGTGGGCCAGCTCCTCGGGAGGAACCACCTCCGGGACGATGTGGTCGTGGAAGTGGTAGAGGCCGGTCTCCGCGCACGAGTGGGCGATGGCCCCGACCTCGATGGAACCGAACACGTCCATGACGTCCTCGGCGCGCAGCCCGAACCGGCCGGCGATGTGGTCGCGCCAGGCGACGGGCGCGACATCGCCGACGACCATGATCTTCTGCGGGCGGATGTCCAGGCCGGGACGGGCCTGGAGCAGCTTGTCGAGGATCATCGGCATCGTGAAGAGGATGTCGGGGCGCCAGGTGTTGAGCTTCTCCACGTGCTCGTCCACGGGCCGGGTGAAGTCGATGTCGTGGGCGTTGAAGCCGAGTTCGAGGAAGACGCGGCGAGCGGAGGCCGCGGCGTGGCCGGTGCCGAGGTCGGCCACGGCAACGGAGCCGTGCGGTACGGATCGGGTGAACTCCCCGAAGAGCTGGCGGCGATGGGCCACGTAGGCGTCGTCGTCGGCGGGTGAGTAGAGGATTCTCTTGCGCTGTCCGCCGGAGGTTCCCGAGGTGTGGTAGGCCGACGCGCCCGGCAGCTGCGGGTGTTCCGCGGTGTAGTAGTGCGCGCCGAGGAGGCCGGTGCCGATGACCGGCAGTCCGGACAGGTCGCCGGAACCCAGGACGCCGCGGCGCAGGAGCAGTTCGCGGTACCAGGGGAAGCGCTGGGCGTGGCCGGCTGCGAGGGCGGCCAGCTCCGCTTCTCGCGCGGGGGCGTGGGGCCATGTGGTGACGGTACTGAGAGGCATGACGGGGCCTTTCTTCGGGCGAAGGAGGAGAGCGTGCGGGCGTCAGTTCCAGCGCTGTGTCTCACCGAAGAAGCCGGGCACGGAGACCGCGAGGCCCTTGTCCACTGCCTGCTGGTAGAGGCGCTGTCCCACCGCGAGGTCGAGGATGCCGAGCCCGAAGGGTGAGAAGATGCGCGGCCGGTCCGTCGCCGGAGTGATCTCGCCGCGCAGCACCTGTGCGAGGGTGCCGTCGATGAAGTCGCGGTTTCCGAGCTGCTGTTCGGCCAGGTGGGGCGAAGTGTTGGCGGTCAGGCAGTGGTCGACGTCGTCGAGGATGTTCTGCGCGCCGGCCACGACGTCCGGCCCGAGGTCCCGCAGCGAGATGTTGAGGACGGTCTGGCCCGGGGCGAAGGCGTCCGCCCCGGTGACCCAGGGCTCGGGCGCCGTGGTGGCGAAGACCACGATGTCGGCGTCGGCCGCTGCCCTCTCGTAGGAATCCTCCTGCTCGGCCCGGTAACCGAGTTCACCGATGCGGCGGGTGAGGGCGGAGGCGTAGGAGGCGTCCCGGTCATGGACGACGAAGCTGTCCACCGACCACGACTGCGCGGCGAAGAACTCGGCGATGTTGCGCGCGATGACCCCGGAGCCCACCAGGCATATCCGGTTCGCCGTCGGTCCGCCGGCCAGTTCCTGTGCCCCCAGGACGGCGGAGGCGGCGGTGCGGGCGGAGCTGATCTGGGACGCCTCCAGGCAGGCGAAGGGGTAGCCCGTCTCGTAGTCGTTGAGGAGCAGCGTGGCCGAAGCGCGCGGGATGTTGCGCTCGATGTTGCGGGGGTAGCTGGCGATCCACTTGATTCCGGAGACGCCGTAGTCGCCTCCGAGGTGGGCGGGGAGTGCGATGATGCGGGCATCCGGCTTGTCCGGGAAACGCAGGAAGTAGCTGTTGGGGTTGACGGAGTCACCGTCGTGGTGGGTGAGGTAGGCGGAGCGTACCGTGTCGACGATGTCGGGGCGGGAGTCGTCGATGAGGGTGCGCAGCACCGCGCCGCCCACCACGTGGAAGTCGAACATGCGGGATTCCTCGTCTCGTTTCTGGTCCGAACGGGTACGTCGTGCGTCGCTCTGCGGGCAGACGGCCGGTCACACGGCGACGGGACGTCTGCCGGGATTTCCGAGAACGTCCGTTCCGAAGGTGTCGGTCACCCACTCGTCGTCGTAGATCGTCCTGACGTAGCGGTCTCCCATGTCCGGGGACAGCGCCACGACACGTGAGCCTGCGGGAATCCGGTCGGTGATCGTCTCCAGCGCGGCGAGCACGGATCCCGTGGATCCCCCGAGCGGCAGCCCTCGTTCACGTGCCAGGCGGCGGCACATGCGGACGGCGTCGCTCTCGTCCACCAGGACGACCTCGTCCACCTGGTCGGGCCGGCACAGTTCGGGGCGGCGGCTGGTGCCGAGGCCGGGAATGTGACGGGGGCCGGGCGGGCCGCCGAAGGTCACCGATCCGACGGTGTCCACCGCGACGATCTTCGTCCACGGAGAGAACGTCCGGAAGTGCCGTGTGCAGCCCATGAGCGTGCCGGTGGTGCCCGCGCCCACCACCAGGACGTCGACGTGCCCGATGTTCTTCAGGATGGAGGTGGCGGTACGCCGCGCATGGGCCTGCGCGTTGGCGGGGTTGGCGTACTGATTGAGCCACACCAGACCCGGGTCGGCCTCGATCATCTCGTGGATGTGGGCGATCCGGGTGCCCAGATAGCCGCCGTTGTGGTCCCGCCGCGTCACTTGGACGACCTCGGCCCCGAGAGCACGGATGAGAGCGAGGCTCTGCGGGGAGACGTTCGGGTCGGTCACACAGGTGAAGTGGTATCCGCAGGAGGCGGCGATCACGGAGAGGGCTATGCCGAGACTGCCGGAGGACGACTCCACGATCCGGCCGCCGGGCCAGAGCACACCTTTGCGTTCGGCGTCGTCGACCATGCCGAGCGCGGATTTGAGTTTGACCGACCCGGCCGGGTTCATGCCTTCCAGCTTCAGGAAGAGATGGCTGCCCGGCAGGACGTCGTCGACTTCGAGGAAGACCTCGTCGGTGACGATGTCACAGGCACGCTGGTAGATCATCGGTCCTCCTGCGGGCCGGTCGGCGTTGCGCGAGGGGCGCCGTCGCCGCCAGCACTCCGGTGGTTCGCCGGGAGAGCGGCCAGACGGCGGAGGAAGAGCGCTTCGGCGTGGGCCAGCGAGGCGATCTCGCGGGGGCTCACGCTCTCGTCGGTGCCGTGGATGTTGGACGGGGGATCCTCGACGCCGCACAGCAGGATCTCCGCGTCCGGGTAGAGCGACCGCAAGGCGGAGCAGACGGCGATCGAGCCACCGGCCCCCACTTCACGGACAGGGACACCGAAGGCGTCCCGCAGGGCGTCACGCATCACGCCGTGGGCGTCTCCCCCGGTATCGGCGAGGAACGACGGACCGCTGGTGACACGCCGGATCTCCAGGTGCGCGCCCCAGGGGACCTGGTCCCGCAGATGCCCGGCCAGTGCCTCGTGCGCGCCGGACACATCCGTGCCCGGCGTCGTGCGCACACTGATCAGCGCCTTGGCCGAGGGCAGCAGCGCGGGTACGGCGCTGTCGAGGGGCGGGGACTGTACGGCCAGGACGGTGACCGCCGGCAGGTTCCACAGCCGGTCGGCGACGCTGCCCGCGCCGATGAGCTCGACGCCGTCCAGGAATCCGGCGTCGGCGCGGAGGTCTCCCTCGGCGTACTCCGCGCGGTCCCCGCCGTCTTCGGCGCCCGGTGCCCGCGTGGGAGCCAGGCCGGGGACCCGGGTCGTGCCCGTGCTGTCGTGCAGCGTTCCCAGGAGGCGGATGAGAGCGGTCATCGCGTCAGGGACGGGCCCGCCGAACTGGCCCGAGTGCAGCGTCTTGGACAGTGTGGAGAGACTGATCTCCACGACGGCCATGCCCCGCAGCGAGGTGGTGAGGGTCGGTACACCGGAGGCGACGTTTCCGGTGTCGGCGACGACGATCACATCGGGCTCGACCACCAGACCGGGGTGGGCGCGCAGCAGCTTCTCCAGGCCTCCGTCGCCGGGTTCCTCGCAGCCGTCCACCAGGACCATCAGATCGAGGTCCGGCACGGACTCACCGGGCCGGTTCTCCTGGAGGGCCCGCAGCGCCGTGAGGTGCATGACGATGTTGCCCTTGCAGTCCGCGCTGCCGCGGCCGTACCAGCGTCCGTCACGTTCGGTCAGCTCGAACGGGGCTGTGCGCCAAGCGGTTTCGTCCTGGGCGGAGACGACGTCGTAGTGGGCGTAGAGCACCACGGAGGGTGCGCCGGGCGACCCGGGACGGCGGGCGTAGACCGTCTCGGGGCCGTCTCCGGTGGAGAGCAGGCGAGTTTCGGGAAAGCCGGCGTCCGCGAGCAGATCGGCGATCCGGCGGGCGGCACGGCGGAACTGGTCCGGGGGCGAGGCCCCGACGACGGTGCGCAGCGCGACCAGTTCCGCGAGGTCGTCACGGGCTCTGGGGATCAGCGAGCGCACTGTCTCGGCTGAGAGAGGTGCAGGCATGGTGGTCTCCGGCGTGCGGGCGCGGTCGCTCAGACAGCGGCGGGTGAGGGTGCGAGCAGCGGAGCCAGCTCCGCGAGAACTTGACGGACGACTTCCTGTCCGGCCCTGAGCTGGGCGCCGTTCGTGCTGGCACCCAGGTGAGGGATCCCGAGAACGTTCGGCAGGCGCAGCAGCGGCGCCGGGCCGGGAGGCTCGGTGGTGAAGACGTCGAGCGCGGCACCGGCCAGGAGGCCTTCCCTCAGCGCCCGTTCCAGAGCGGCCTCGTCGACGATGCCTCCCCGTGCGGCGTTGATCAGGTATGCGGTGGGCCGCATCAGAGAGAGTTCCCGGGCCCCGATGAGGCCCGTGGTCTCCGGAGTCCTTGGCAGGTGAAGGGTGACGACGTCGCTGGTGGCGAGCAGTTCGTCGAGCCCGACGGACCGGACGCCGCTGTCGGCGGGGACGGCGTACGGGTCGTGCACGAGGATCTGCATGTCGAAGGCGGCCAGCCGTCGTGCGACCTGCCGGCCGACTCGGCCGTTCCCCACAATGCCCGCGGTACGGCCTGCGAGTTCCACGCCCGTGAAGTCGGACCGGCGCCACTGCCCCGCCTCCAGCGAGCGGGCTGCGGACTTGACGTGGCGGACCAGGGCGAGCATGAGCCCGACGGTGAGCTCGGCCACGCTCACGGTGTTGGAGTCGGGGGCGTTCACCACGGTGATGCCACGAGCCGCGGCGGTGGCGGTGTCGACGTTGTCCAGGCCGACGCCCGCTCGCGCGACGACACGCAACCGGGGCGCGTGGCCGAGCGCTTCGGCGTCGACCTTCGTACCGCTGCGCACGATCAGGGCGTCCGCGTCGGACAGGGCGGCGAACAGGGCGGCACGGTCGCGGCCGTCGACCTGGCGGACCTCGCACGCGGCTTTGAGCGGGACGACGGCGTCGTCCGGAAGTACGTCACTCACGATCACGATCGGTGTGGACACAGAGCTCTCCCTTGGGGAGGTGAGGGGACACAGCCGAACTCAATAAGCCGAACGATTGGTTTATTTCCAAAAGCCTAACGTTCGGTTTGTTTTACGGGAAGAGGCGTGCGCATGTGTCCTGCGTCACCTCCCGCCGCAGCTGTGCGGCGGGAGGTGACGCGGGATCAGAAGAGCTGTTGGCGGTACCAGGCCGCGTGGGCGGTCAGGCCTGCCGAGAGTCCGGCCTCGGGCGTCCGGTCCTGGTCCCCCATGGCTCCGAGCCGGGTCGCGTCCAGCCAGTGGTCGACACCGAACAGGTCCAGGAGGTGGCCGTCGCAGCCGGCGGCGGCCAGCTCCTGCCGAGCGTGCTCGAAGGACTGGTCACCGCCTACGAGCGGGAAGCCGAGGTGACGGTGGGCCGCCGCGACCAGCTCCCGCAGGCTGACGGGGCCGGACGGACAGGCGTGGAATACGCCGGCCGCTCTCCTGGCCCGGCTGGTGACGGCCATGCGGGAAAGGGACGCGGCGAGGCTGCCGACCTCGGTGAGCGAGAGCAGCGCGGCGCCGCGTTCGGGCAATCCCGAGGGCAGGGCGCGCAGCATGCGCAGCAGAGCCGGCATCACCCACCGGTCGCCTGTGCCGTACACGAGATACGGGCGCAGGACAGCACCGCCCGCCTCCAGGACGAAGCGCTCGCCCCGGAGGCGGCTGCGGCTGGTCGGCGAGACCGGACGCGGCTCCATGGCTCCTTCGGCCAGGTCGCGGAAGGGGCCGCCGTACACGGCAGCGGTGCCCAGCTGAACGAACCGGTCAACACCGGCCCGCCTCGCCTCCCGTACGAGGCCGCGTGTGCCGTCGACGTTCACGGCGACGCACCGGTCCTCGTCCTTGCCGATGTACGAGGCCAGATGCAGCACAGCGTCCACGTCCTGGCAGATGCCGCGCAGGGACGCGGGGTCCGAGAGGTCTCCGTCGACGACCTCGGCGTACCGCCCCGCCTCGACGGATCGCTCGTGGACCAGTACACGCACACGCACGCCCGCGGAGCTCAGCAGGGGAACGACCGTGCCGCCGATAAATCCCGAGCCGCCGGTGACCAGGAGGCGTGGGCGATTCACCGCGATCCGCCCGAGGGCGCCGACGCGTCGTGGACCGTCAGGACGCACTCGTAGGCGACGACGCCGTTCTGTTCGGCCGCCACCCGCACCTCGTGCGGACCGGAGCCTCCCGGCGGGTCCGGCAAGCAGGCGCGGAAGAGGCACGGGGCGTCGAACTCCACGTACCGGTGGAAGCGGTTGGACATCGAGGCCGCCAGAATCGCGCCCGGGCCGGCGAGACTCTGGGCCACCTGTCTCGCCCCCTCCAGCAGGAGCATTCCCGGCACATGGTCCGTCGGGTGGTCGAAGAGTGTCGGGTGCGCCCAGTTGACGCGCAGCGGCCAGACCTTCCCGGACCGGTCCCCCGCGCCCCCGCCCTCCAGCGGCCGGCCGAGTACGACGTCGGCCTCGACGACCCTGCCCACCTCGTGCGGTGGCAGGGGTTCCGGCTGGACGGGCATGCGGACGGGCACCTCGGCGTACGCACCCCGCAGCTTGCGGTAGACGGAACCACGCATGCAGTTGATCACCATCCGGGCGCGCCCCATCTCCGTCGCGCCGCGGCTGAGTAAGACGTCCATGGTCATCCCCGCGAGCCGGTTCGCGTGCAGCACCACGTTCTTGCATTCGATGGCGAGTTCGACGTCGACCGGACGGTCGTCGAGGAGAAGGGCGTCCGGGTCGAGATCCGTGCTCAGTTCCGTCATCAGGGTCGGGTGGTCCCGGGGCAGGTCGTAGAAGACATGACTGACCAGAGAAGACGCCTGACGGATACTTTCGGCGGCGAGCAGGGGATCATGCCAGCGATCATTGATCGGGCTGTAGAAGCCGTGCCCGCGCGACCACTGGGCGCCCACCTTGAAACGGTGCGCTCCCAGACGTATCCAGTGGTCGGTCAGCAGCACTTCGCCTATGGCCCGACGGTGCACCAGGTCGCGTGATGCTGTTCGCTCAAAGGTGAGAGGACATACAGGCTCGGCGGGGAGGACGTGCGTAGAGGTGAGAACAACCGACATTTCACGACTCCTGTCTGCGTTGCATCCCCCAGGCGGCACTCGATGGCCGCTGGACACGACTTACAATACTTAACGTACGGTTTGTTTTTGGCTCATTGCAGCAGCCTCACCACAAGACCGAAATCTTCAGGAAGCGAGGACGCAACACGATGACGCGACAGGAACGGGCGATCGAAACGCGACGGAGGCTGCTGATGGGGGCCGCCGAGGTCTTCGACGAGCGCGGCTACGCGGCCGCGAGCATCAACGAGATCCAGGAGCGCAGCGGCATCACGAAGGGAGCCATGTACTTCCACTTCAAGTCGAAGGAGGAGATCGCGAAGGGGGTGATGACCGCTCAGACCGAGGTTCCGATCGAGGTACGCGACTCCGCCGCGTCGCCGATGCAGCAGGTCATCGACTTCACACACGAGCTGGCCCACCGGCTGCGCACGGATGTCCTGTTCCGCGCGAGCATACGTCTCACCGTGGAACAGAGGATGTTCCAGCCGGACGACTCCGGCATGTACAACTGGTGGCTGCGCGCCTTCGCCCTTGATCTGGCACGTGCCCAGGGTGCCTCGGAACTCCGTGAGGGGCTGGTACCCGAGGACGTGGCAGCCAGCGTGGTGGGCTCCTTCACCGGCATCCAGATCCTCTCCTACGTCACGTCCGGGCACCGTGATCTCCACCAGCGTCTGAGCCACTGGTGGCAGCAGATGCTCCCCGGCATCGCGACGCCGGAGGCCGCGGCCAGAGCCGTCCCCGCCGGATCCCAGAGGTTCGACCAGGCCTGACCCGCTCGCCCCTGGCCCCGGCCCCGGCCCGCAGACGGGCCCTCCGGTCTCAGGTCCCTCCGGACAGGGCCCCCGAGCAGTCGTGCCGGCCGCGGAAGAACCAGTGGACGAGGCTCCCGGTCCGCCCGACGCACTCCGCGACATACGCGTCAGGCACCTGCCTCGGGAAGTCCGGGTACGACGTCCACGACGGCAGCCGGCGTAGCTCCCCCGGGATACAGGGAAACTCCGGCGCCGGCGCGGTCCCAGTGGTCAGTGCTCCCGTGCGGGGAGCCGGGCGAGGCCGGTCTCGCGCATGATGCGGTCGACCGTGTCGGCCAGGATGCTGTCGGCGTCGACAACGGTCTCGATCCCGCCGGGCAGGAGATCGAGCGGCCGGTACCACTCGCGCAGTTGGTCCTCGCCGACCTCCTCCGCGATCGGTTTGGTCGCATGTCTGGCCAGGGTCTGGCGGAAGGGGACGTCCAGGTAGTAGCAGTGGGTGTGGCCCCGGTGGTCGGCGCGCAACTGTTGGAGCATCTGTCCGTAACGGTCCGCGTAGAGAATGCCTTCGAGGATGACGTGATACCCGGCATCGAGGCTGTAGCGTGCCACGGTGTCAATGAGGCCGATGTTCGCGCCGCCGGGGCGGTCGCGTTCACGCAGGACGACCCTTCGAAGGTTGTCCTGACCGACCAGGGCCAAGCCACGGCCGAACCGCTCCCGGATCCCGGCCGCGACCGACGACTTGCCCGCAGCACTGTTTCCGCGCAGAAGAACGAGCCTGGTCTCCGAAGCACCCACCATCATTCGCACCACACTACCGGCCGCCCCTGTTGCATCGAGGGACGGCTGCCGGGCCTGTGATGCGCATAGCGTGCCCAGCAAGGCTCCTGCCAGGCTTGGCTGATGGCGGATCACGCTCTGCACCGGTGCCGTGAGGCAGGCGCTCGCACGCTGTTACGGCTATCGGCTACCGGCTCTTGCGGGGGGCGGGGATCCGTGGCAGCAGCTCCCACAGCGGACGTCCGGTGCCGGCCCAGGTGGCGAGGGTTCGCCGGTCGGCCAGGTGCATGCGCAGTTGCGCGGCGAGTGGCTCGCATCGGGCGGAGAAGCGGCCGTTGGTGACGACCAGGACGATGTCCGCGCCGTACAGCTGGCGGGCGGTTCCGTTGACTCGCTGGAGGTCGGGGGTGCCGACGGCTGCGCCACGATCACCGTCCCTGCGGTGTTTGCACTGGATGACCCAGGAGCGGCCGAGGGGGTCGGTGGCGAGGACGTCGGCGCCGTTGTCGCCGGCGCCGCCGATCTGGCGGGCGTCGGTGCATCCGTCACGGCGCATCAGGTCGCGTACGGCGTACTCGAAATCGCGGTGGTGCAGGGTGTCCAGCTGCCCCAGTTCGTAGCGCAGGGCCCGCTGTTGCACTCGGTCCCACTTCTGCCGTTGCTGGTGGCGGTGGGCCCACCACGTTGCGCCCACTGTCGCGGCGGCCCCCAGAGCGACCAGGATCCACCAGTGGTCCAGGAGCCACGAGATCACGGCCCATGCCACTGCGGCGATCAGGATGCCGACGCCGAGCTGGGTCATCCAAGTGTCGTGCCTGCGTTGTCGGCGGGGGCGGGTACCACGTCGGCGCGTCGTGATTCGGCGTATGGAGCGGCGGGGTGCGGGGCGGCGTTGTGGGCGGCGGTTGGCCATCGGGGCGGCTCCGGGGGTGTCAGCGGCTGGAGTCGGTGATGCCGGAGGCCAGTTGGCCCACGAAGCCGAGGATTCCTTCACCGACCGGGGTCGGTGCGATGACAATGCCCAGAGCGAGCACGATGATCACAGTGAGTTTCTCGTCCTTCCGGCTGCGGGCCTCTGTGCGTCGGCGCAGCCGCAGGAGAACGATGACAGCAAGGAGCACTCCTACGTTGATCGTCAGCATTCCGCGCCTGTCCCTGGATCTTCCTCGGTTGTTCCTGCCCCTCTGTGTATCCGCAAAGCACCCCGTCGCGCCTCCCTGTCACTGAATGATGACGCAAAGTGACTGTTTGGCCGGATCGTGCGCCCCGAACCGCCAGTGTGCCGGAGTAGCGGTGAGGTGCTTGCTGGCCGGGGCTTGGACATTGAAGGCTGGTTCACCGGCGGACCGCGTCAAGGGGGGTCCCGATGGCCCGTCTGCGCCACCACCTCCAGCGCGGTCGGCGATCGGTCGAGCCTGCCGCGGAGTCGGGCCGGGTGCCGCAGCGGTCAGTAGTCGACACCGTCACGGACCAGAGGGCAGGTCATGCAGTGACCGCCTCCTCGTCCTCTGCCGAGTTCGGCACCGGCGATGGTGATGACGTCGATACCAGCCTTGCGCAGGAGGGCGTTCGTATGCGTATTGCGGTCGTAGGCGATGACGGGCCTTGGGCCTTGATCCAAGGCCGGGTAGTTAACGTTTTCGCAGTTCATGCAAGGGGTGTTGGGGTCCACGTTGTGGCGGCGTAGAGGCCGGGGCCGAGTTTGTGGATGAGGCCGGTCTCGGCCCATCTGGAGAGCTGCCGATACATGGTCTCCATGGTGATGTCGCCGAAGTGTGAAGCGATGTCACGTGGGCGCCAGAGGCGGGTGGGGTCTTCCTCGAGCAGGCCAAGGATCCGGTGGCGGCGGCGGTCAGCGGGGGCGGTGTTCCG
>NZ_JBVHOQ010000072.1:0-22593 GCF_055568375.1 Streptomyces sp. NPDC026062 | reverse complement strand
ATCCAACGTCAGGTCATCGGCGAAATGCCGGTCACCGGTCGCGTCGGGCACGTACTTCACACAGACAACGATCCTCAAGCTCACGCCGGCTCTCCCTGTACTTCGTGGTGTCTCTTCGGCGATCCTATGGTACCCAGTACCCTTCGTAAAGGTACCCAGTGTCGGATGCGCCCTTCCGGTGCTACGTTTCCGGCATGACCGATGACCGTGTACCGGCCAAGAAGCCCCCCATGCGTGATGTGCTGGCCGAGGCGGCCTTCGCGCTCTTCATGGAGCGCGGGTTCGAGCGGACCACGGTGGACGACATCGTCGCCAGCGCCGGGGTGGGGCGGCGGTCCTTCTTCCGCTATTTCCCCTCGAAGGAGGATGCGGTCTTCCCCGATCACGAGCGGTGCCTCGCGGACATGACCGCCTTCCTGGAGGCCGCAGGTGAAGGGGATCCGGTGGACGCGGTGTGCGACGCGGCCCGGCTGGTGCTGCGGATGTACGCGGAGAAGCCGGAGTTCTCCGTGCAGCGCTACCGGCTCACCCGGGAGGTGCCCGGTCTGCGTACCTATGAACTCTCCGTCGTGCGCCGCTACGAGCGGACCATGGCCGGGTACCTGGAGCGGCGGTGGGCCGGAGCCCCGGACGCGGCTCTGCGTGCCGAGGTGATCGCCGCTTCGGTGGTCGCTGCGCACAACAACGGCCTGCGGTCCTGGCTGCGTTCGGGCGGCAGGGGAGATGCCGGATCCGAGGTCGACCGGGCGCTCGAACTCGTCCGCGCGGTCTGGGGGCAGGCGGCGGAACGCCCGCCCGAGCCCGCCACCGAGGACGACGTGATCGTGATGATCGCGCCGAAGGGCGCCCCGATGTGGCGCGTCGTGCAGCGCATCGAATCGGCCTTCGGTGAGGAACGGGGCGCCACTGAGAGGTAGTTCACTCAGCGGTTCGCATCTTACCGGCACTCAGTACCTTTACTTCATGGAACTAAGTGCCATACGGTGCCGGTGTGCCGTCGCCGGAGGTGCGACGCGCCGAGCCGAGCGCGGGAGGCCGAGACGTGTCCATCACCGGAATCGACAGGGAACCCACTGCTCGCGAAGCAGCGGGGCCGCACGGCACGGAAGGCCTGGTGTACCAGGTGTGCCGGTGGTGCGGCACCGCCTCCTTCCGTAAACTCCTGTGCCCCGTCTGCGCGTCGAGCGATCTGGAGTCGGAACACAGCGACGGCCAAGGCGTCGTCGTACGGTCCAGTGTCGTCAACCGGTACTCGCGGATCATGCGCAACGAGTCCCTGGTCCGGTTCCCCGAAGGCTTTGTGTACCGGTGCCGCATCGTGGGCGCGGCTCCGCACCTGGTGAGCGTCGGCGACCGGGTCCGGCCCGTCGGCGGTATGACCTCCGAGGCGGGCGAGGTGGTTCTCGAACTGTGCGACCCGCCCGGGAGGGGCGACTGGTACTGACGCGATCCGCCCCCGGCCGGCGCCGCCACCAGTCGGGTCGCTGCCTCGTCGTGAGCCCTCAGTCCAGCGACGGGTGCGATTCCCGGCGTACGGTCCACAGCTCCGGGTCCATGTTCCCGGACCCGCCGCTCAGCCGTCCACCGGCGAGGAGAGCCACCACCCCGGCGGCCGCGCCGAGGCCGATGCCCGCTTCGAAGGGGACCGCGTCGCAGAGGTACGGGAGGGTCAGCAGCGCGGCAACGGCCGCGTGGAGCAGGCTGATGCCGTGTGCCGCCGGGAGGAACCGGGACGGTGAGGTGAGCACCTGGGCGGAGAGCGCGGGATCGGTCTCGCGCACGGGGGCGATCTCACCGCGCAGCCATGTCGTCCAGTCGTCCTCGCGGGTGTGCCCCCAGACGACGTGCCCGGAGTCGGTGACGAAGGCCGCGGCGACCCGGTGCTCCTTGTCCGTGTCGGCGAGGTGCTTCCAGCGGGTTGGCCAGCACAGCCACCCGCTGTGCCCGGCCAGTTCGGCCGCGGCGCGGGAGAGGTGCTTGTCGCCGATCCCGGCCCGGAAGCCTCCGCCGGTCATCGACGCGAACCGCACGGTCGGCCGCACGGCGGGGCCGCCGTCCTCGCCCTCGGGCAGCAGCTCCGCGTAGTAGTGGTCGACGGTGCCGGACCGGCCGGCGCCCGTGCCGGTGGGCCGCCGGTACCGCTCACGCACCGGGTCGCCGAACCGGGCCCGCACCGCGTGCACCCGGCCCGCCGCGGCATCTGCCCGCAGGATCTTCTGCCCGGTGCCCAGTGGTGAGGTGAACAGCGCCAGGGCGAAGAGGGAGAGCACGGCGGCCAGGACGGCGGTCAGTGCGCACCAGAGGCCGCCGAGGGCCGACCCGGAGCCGTGCTGGGCGGCCGCTCCGGCGAAGAACGGGGCCCAGATGACGAGGTACGCCGTCGCGATGTGTCCCCGGTCGCGTCGTATCGAGCCCAGGGCGGCGGGTATCCCGGCGCGGGCCGACAGGACGGGCCGGCGCGCCACGAGGGGTGCGGACCGGACGGCCAGGACCCAGCAGCCCGCGAGCAGCGCACTCGCGGCCAGCGGGACGAGGACCGCCCAGCGCGGCCCGTCCGGCTCCCCCGGGACGAGCGCCGTCCCGTAGACGACGGCGGTGGACGCGAGGGCGGCTGCGCCCAGGCCCGTCGAGAGCGGAGTGGAACGGTGTCTCATGCGAACTCCCCGTACCTGACGGCGTGGATGACGCGCGCCTTCGTCGTTTCGGGGGAAGGGTACGTGGGGCGAGTACCACCGCGCCGGGCGGCCTGTAGGCGCGAACCGGCGCGACGGCGGCGAGGGCGGGTGTGCGGCCGGGTCCGCCCAGCTGCCGGCCAGTGGCGCGTGCCCTGTGCGGACGGTCTCCCGCCGCCGGGACCCGGGCGGGGACGGCACCGGACGGGCGGCCGTCCCGGGTGCTCCCCGCCGCCGGGCGCGCAACCGCCTTCGGCAGGGCGGCCGTTCGGGAGATGCCGGGTCCGGGGCGGCCCTCGGTGTTCCGGCGTTACGGGCGAATTACGGCTGGCTGGCACCCTGGTGACGGCCAATCGGCTCCAAGTCATCCGATGAACCCTGCGCACTGCCTTCTCGTGACGGGTTCGCGCCGCTACCATCGGGACGCGAATGGGAGCGCTCCCACATCCGCAACCGCCCCGTACCGCCGCTGTCGGCGGTCCCGTTCGGAGAGGACGTTTCCGTGCGCTCAAGCGCTAGACCCCTTGCCGCCCTCATGGCGGCACTCGCTCTCACCGCCGGTTTGTTCGCCACCGGCGCTCCCGCGTCGGCGCGAGCCAACGACGTCACACCGGCCGCCGAGGCATCCGATGTGTCCCTGGCCGCGGACACCTATGACTGGAAGAACGTCCGTATCGACGGTGGCGGTTTCGTCCCCGGCATTGTCTTCAACCGGTCGGAGAAGAACCTGGCCTACGCCCGCACCGACATCGGCGGCGCCTACCGCTGGGACCAGGCGGGCAAGCAGTGGACACCGCTGCTCGACTGGGTGGACTGGGACCACTGGGGCTGGTCCGGTGTGGCGAGCCTCGCCTCCGACTCGGCCGACCCGGACAACGTGTACGCGGCCGTGGGCACGTACACCAACAGCTGGGACCCGACCAACGGCGCGATCCTGCGCTCCTCGGACCGGGGCGCCAGCTGGAAGGCCAGCACCCTCCCCTTCAAACTCGGCGGCAACATGCCGGGGCGCGGCATGGGCGAGCGCCTCGCGGTCGACCCGAACAAGAACTCCGTGCTGTACCTGGGTGCGCCCAGTGGCAAGGGCCTGTGGCGTTCCGCCGACTCGGGGGTGACCTGGTCGCAGGTGACGGCCTTCCCGAACCCGGGCAACTACTCCCAGGACCCCACCGACACCAGCGGATACGGCAACGACAACCAGGGCATCGTCTGGGTGACCTTCGACGAGCGCACCGGCAGCGCGGGCGGCGCCACGCAGGACATCTATGTCGGGGTGGCCGACAAGGAGAACACCGTCTACCGCTCCACCGACGGTGGCGTCACCTGGTCCCGGATCGCCGGACAGCCGACCGGATACCTGGCCCACAAGGGGGTGCTCGACTCGGACAACGGCTATCTGTATCTGACGCTGAGCGACACCGGCGGCCCGTACGACGGCGGCAAGGGCCGGATCTGGCGCTACACCACCGCCACCGGTGAGTGGAAGGACGTCAGCCCGGTCGCCGAGGCGGACACCTACTACGGATTCAGCGGACTGTCCGTGGACCGGCAGAACCCCGGCACCCTGATGGCGACCGCGTACAGCTCCTGGTGGCCCGACACCCAGATCTTCCGCTCCACGGACAGCGGGGCGACCTGGACGCAGGCCTGGGACTACAGCAGCTACCCGAACCGCACCAACCGCTTCACCCAGGACGTCTCGTCCGTGCCCTGGCTGACCTGGGGTGCCAACCCGACGCCGCCGGAGACCACGCCCAAGCTGGGCTGGATGACGGAGGCGCTGGAGATCGACCCGTTCGACTCGAACCGGATGATGTATGGCACCGGCGCCACGATCTACGGCACCGAGAACCTCAAGAACTGGGACTCCGGCAGCCAGTTCAAGATCACCCCGATGGTGAAGGGCCTGGAGGAGACGGCCGTCAACGACCTGGCGAGCCCGCCGTCCGGGGCCCCGCTGCTCAGCGCCCTCGGCGACATCGGGGGCTTCCGGCACACCGATCTCGACGCCGTGCCGGGCATGATGTTCACCTCGCCCAACCTCACCTCGACCACCAGCCTCGACTTCGCCGAGAGCAGCCCCAACACGGTGGTCCGGGTCGGCAGCGCCGACGCGGCCCCGCACATCGGCTTCTCCACGGACAACGGGTCCAACTGGTTCCAGGGCTCCGAACCCTCCGGGGTCACCGGTGGCGGCACCGTCGCGGCCGCGGCCGACGCCTCCGGATTCGTGTGGAGCCCGGAGGGTGTGGGCGTGCAGTACACCACCGGGTACGGGAGTTCGTGGTCGGCGTCCACCGGGATACCGGCCGGGGCGACCGTGGAGTCCGACCGGAAGAACCCGAAGAAG
Organism: Streptomyces sp. NPDC026062; assembly: GCF_055568375.1. Taxonomy (NCBI): domain Bacteria; kingdom Bacillati; phylum Actinomycetota; class Actinomycetes; order Kitasatosporales; family Streptomycetaceae; genus Streptomyces; species Streptomyces sp. NPDC026062. The sequence goes on along the minus strand of NZ_JBVHOQ010000072.1, from coordinate 17,571 downwards.
TTCTACGGGTACAAGGCCGGCACCTTCTACGTCTCCACCGACGGCGGCGCCACCTTCACCGCGAAGGCCTCCAGCGGTCTGCCCGCCGAGGGCAACGTCCGCTTCAAGGCGGTGCCGGGTACCGAGGGCGATGTGTGGCTCGCGGGCGGCAGCGCGACGGGGGCCTACGGGCTGTGGCACTCCACCGACTCGGGCGCGACGTTCACCAAGCTGTCCGGGGTCGAGCAGGCGGACTCGGTCGGCTTCGGGAAGGCGGCCGCCGGCGCCTCGTACCAGACGCTCTTCGTCACCGCGAAGATCGGCGGCGTGCGCGGTGTCTTCCGCTCCACGGACGCGGGCACGACCTGGACCCGGATCAACGACGACGCGCACCAGTGGGGCTGGATCGGTGCCTCCATCACCGGTGACCCGAGGATCTACGGGCGGGTGTACGTCTCGACCAACGGGCGCGGGATCATGTACGGCGACTCCTCGGACAGTGACGGGGGCGGCACCGACCCGGGCACGGACCCGGGCACCGACCCCGGTACGGACCCCGGCACCGACCCGGGCAACCCGCCCGAGGACGCCGCCTGTTCGGTGACGTACAAGGTCACCAACCAGTGGTCCGGCGGGTTCCAGGCCGATGTGACGCTCACCAACACCGGGACCGCGGCTCTGGACGGCTGGCAGCTCGGCTGGACGTTCGCGGACGGGCAGAAGGTCACCCAGATGTGGAACGCGACGCCCACGCAGGACGGGGCGAAGGTGAAGGCGGCCAGCATCTCCTGGAACGGCAAGGTGGCTCCGGGGGCCTCGGTGGGCTTCGGCTTCACCGGAACCCTGACGGGCGGTAACGCCGTCCCGGCCGCGTTCGCCCTGGGCGACGAGGTCTGCGCCACCGGCTGACCGACGGCCGGAAGGGGAACGGGGGAGGCACGGGACGGGCCGGCGGGTCCGCCCCGTGCCGATCTCCGTCCCGGGGAGGGGTGGTGAACGGCGGCCTCACTGGCCCCGTACAGGTTCGTCGGCCATACTGCCCGCCGTGGAGCAGCGCATAGATCCCAACACTCAGCCCGCGTACGCCGCAGGTACAGACCCGGCGTACATCCCTGGTCTCACGGCTCCCCGAGCCGCCGCGAAGGCGGCCGAGGACCCGGAGCAGACCGAGGAGCCGGCACCCGAGGGTGCCGCGCCCGAAGATGCCGTCGTGGAGGCCGCACCCGAGGACGCGGTGCCCGACGGCGAGCCCGCCGCCGCAACGGCGTCGGACGACGAGGAGGACGCGAACGAGAACGGGAACGAGGACGGGAACGAGGCCGAGGGGAGCGCGGTTGACGGCTCCTCGTCCGATGACGGGGCCGCCGAGGGCCCGTCGTTCGAAGTGAGCGACCGACGTGGTTCGATCGCCGCGGACCGGGAGGGCATCCGGTTCACGCTGGACGACCAGGAGGCCGACTTCCACTGGGACGAGATCGGTGCCGTCGAGCTGAAGCCGGCCCGGTTCGGACGCCGGTTCACGGTGACGGTCCACATGTCGACAAGGCGCTGGTTCAACGCCGAGGTCGAGGCGCCCGCCAGAGCCGACCTCAAGGAGTGGACGGAGGGCTTCGACGCGGTCCTGGACGCCTACTTCGAGGAGTCCTGAGACCGCGCGGCCCGGTGGCCCGTGCCGAGCGGTGCGCCGCCCCCGGCGCCGGGCCGCGCGCCCTCTCCGGTGCCGCGCAGCGCATCGAGCAGGTGCGGCCACGCGTCCGCCCCGAGCGCGGCGTCGGCGGCGGGTGAACCCCCGTACCGGAAACGGCCGGAGGGCGCCGCGGGACCCTCGCCGGGCAGCCGGGGGCGGTGTCCGGCGTCGGCGCGGGTGATCAGACGTACGGGGAGGCCGGCCGCCCTGCGACGGGCGGCCGGCTCCCCGGCGAACCGTGCGGAGGGCCACATCAGGTCGTCGCCTCCGGCGAGAAAACCCGTCCAGGCGTCCGCACCGCCGCCCGGCCCGGCCCGGCCCGGCCCGTACCGTGCGTTCCGCGATCTTCATGTTCCGGTCGGTATCGGGCTCAGGCCTCCGCCAGGACCACCGAGCGCGTCAGGTGGCGCGGGCTGTCCGGGTCCAGGCCGCGGGCGGCGGCGCGGGCGATGGCCAGGCGCTGGACGCGGACGAGTTCGGCCAGCGGGTCAAGTCCGCTCTCCACCCAGCGGGCGCCGGTGGCGAGAACCTGCTCGCGCAGCCCCTCGGGGGCGGCGCCGAACGTCCAGGTCGCCGTGCCGGCGGTGGCGATGCTGATGGGCCCGTGGCGGTACTCCATCGAGGCGTACGCCTCCGTCCAGGACAGCGAGGCCTCCTTCATCTTCAGCGCCGCCTCGTTGGCGAGACCGGCCGTCCAGCCGCGGCCCAGGAAGGTGAACTGGGTGCAGTCCAGCAGCCCTTCGGGCAGGGGCTCGGTCAGGGCGGCTTCCGCGTCACGGACGACGGCGTCGGTGTGCAGACCGAGGTGGGCGCGGAGCAGGGTGAGCAAGGTGGTGGCGAACCGGGTCTGCACCACGGACTGTTCGTCGGCGAAGTCGAGAACCACGACGGCGTCGGCGGAGGTCATCACCGGCGTGTTCGGGTCGGCGGTGATGGCTACGGTGGGGGTGGTCCCGCGCAGCCGGTCGAGCAGTTCGAGCACCTCGGTCGTGGTGCCGGAGCGGGTGAGGGCGACGACCCGGTCGTAGCGGCGGCGGGAGGGGAACTCCGAGGCGGCGAACGCGTCGGACTCACCCTGCCCGGACGCCTCACGGAGCGAGGCGTATGCCTGAGCCATGTAGAACGAGGTACCGCAGCCGACCACGGCGATGCGCTCACCGGGGGCGGGCAGTGCGGCGGCATGGCCCGGAGCGAGGTCCGCGGCGCGGCGCCAGCATTCCGGCTGACTGGCTGTCTCGATCTCGACAAAAGACACTTTTGCACTCCGTACTGGGGATGGGATGCTCGTTTACGCACGTTACTCGGCCTGAGTGAGCATTATCAAGCATTGATCGCGCAGGTGGTTTGACTCGTCGGAGCCTTGTGCGACGCTTGCGCTGTCCGGTGACCGCGCCCAAGGGGACGGGCGCCCGCAGGCCGGACCCGTAAGGAGATTTCTCTTGTCCAGGGATGCCCGGTGGAACGAACTGCTGGAACTCGTCGGTAAGCACGGCCGGGTGGACGTCGAGGACGCCGCCAGGACGCTGGACGTGTCGGCCGCGACCATCCGCCGCGACCTGGACCAGCTGGCCGAGCAGCAGTTGCTCACCCGTACCCGGGGCGGCGCGGTCGCGCACGGCGTCAGTTATGAGCTGGCCCTGCGCTACAAGACCGGCCGCAACGCTCCCGAGAAGCAGGCCATCGGCCGTGCCGTCGCCGAGCTGGTCGCGGTCGGCGAGGTGGTGGGGCTGACCGGCGGCACCACCATCACCGAGGTGGCGCGCTCGCTCGCGGTGCGGTCCGACCTGGTCGGTGAGGGTGCGGGCGGGACTTCCGGCCAGCCGACCCTGACGGTGGTCACCAATGCCCTCAACATCGCCAACGAGCTGGTGATCCGGCCGCAGATCAAGATCGTGGTGACCGGCGGTGTGGCCAGACCCCAGTCGTACGAGCTGACGGGCCCGCTGGCCAGCGGCGTGCTGGGTGAGATCACGCTGGACGTCGCCGTGCTGGGCGTCAACGCGATCGACACCGAACGCGGTGCGTACGTCCATCACGAGGGCGAGGCCAGTATCAACCGGCTCCTCGCCCAGCAGGCCCAGCGGGTGGTGGTCGCGGCCGACTCGTCGAAGATCGGCAAGCGGGCCTTCGCCCGGGTCTGCGATCTGGGAGTGATCGACTTCCTGGTCACCGACAAGGGCATCGCACCCGAGGCCACAGCTCGCTTCGTGGAAGCCGGCGTCACCGTCATCGCCGTCTGACCCGTTCGCGGCGGTGCGCCTTCCGGCTGCTTCTGCCTCCGCCCCCTCGCTGCCCTGCGGTGCGCCGTCCTCCCCTGAGCTGTCGCGCCCGACGGACGGGCCTCGTGCGCTCACCGGCGCGTCGGTGGCGGCCGATGAATGCGAAGAGATGTTTGCCACTGCCCTCAAACGAACAACTCTTGCCATGAGGGTGCGTGGTCGTGAACTATGAAGCTGTTGACGTGAAGGACGCTTCGGTCCGCCCGCACCGGCGCGGCCCGTCCATCCGGGCGGGTGTGCGCTTTGCGCCATCGACCGGGCAACTGTGCCGCCCGCCATAGCGGTCCGCCTTCGCCGCACGGCGTATCCGCGACCGCACGACCCGACGACCGCACGCACGCGTGACACGCGTGCACCACCGTCCGTACAGAAGGGACTCCCGTGCCGGACCTGCGAATCGGCGTCATCGGGCTCGGTCTGCGACGTTCCATCGCGGCGTCCGCCCACCACCCGGGGCGGGGATCGGCGGTCACCGCCGTCTGCGACCTCGACCCCGAGGTGCGCCGGCGCGAGGCGGAGGCATTCGCCGCCGATGTCGCGGTCGAGGACTACAAGCTGCTGCTCGGCCGGGACGACCTGGACGCGGTCGTCGTCGCCACGCCGGACGACACCCACGAGGCCATCGCGATCGACGCACTCCGCGCGGGCAAGGCGGTCTTCGTGGAGAAGCCGCTGGGAATCACCGTCGAGAGCTGCGACAACGTCCTGCGCGCCGCGCACGAGACCGGGACGCGGCTGTACGTCGGCCACAACATGCGGCACATGGGTGTCGTGCGGCTGATGCGCGACATCATCGCCCGCGGGGACATCGGGGAGCCCAAGGCCGTCTGGGTGCGCCACTTCGTGGGCTACGGCGGCGACTACTACTTCAAGGACTGGCACGCCGACCGGAGCCGCACCACCGGTCTGCTCCTCCAGAAGGCCGCGCACGACATCGACGTGCTGCACTGGCTGGCCGGCGGTTACACGCGACGCGTCAACGCGCTGGGTGACCTGCTCGTCTACGGCGGCCTGCCGCGCCGGGAGGCGGACACCCCGCGCCCGGACAACTGGCTGCGGGACTTCGACTGGCCGCCCACGGCCCGCAAGGACCTGCACCACATCGTCGACGTCGAGGATGTCTCGGTGATGAACATGCAGCTCGACAACGGCGTCGTGGCCGCCTATCAGCAGTGCCACTTCACCCCGGACTACTGGCGCAACTACACCGTCATCGGCACCGAGGGCCGGCTGGAGAACTTCGGCGACGGCCCCGGTGACGAGGTCAAGGTCTGGAACACCGGCCCCAGCGGATACCGCGCCGACGCCGACCTCACCTACCGGGTGCCGGAGGCCGACGGTTCGCACGGCGGTGGCGACGCCCGGATCATGGCGGAGTTCTGCCGGTTCGTGCGCGACGGGGGCGTGACCGATACCTCACCCGTCGCCGCCCGGATGAGCGTCGCCGCCGGTGTCCTCGCGACCCGCTCCCTGCGTGAGGGCGGTGCGCCGTACGACGTGCCGGCCCTCGACCCCGAGCTGGTCGCGTACTTCGAACGTGGTCAGGTCCGTATGTGAGGACCGGCAACGAACCCCATCCCCCCACCCGAAGCAGGTGCAACGCATGACCCTGCGCCACTTGTCAGGCAAGATCACCGCTACCGCCACGGCCCTTGCCGCGGCCGCCGCCCTGGCCGTGTTCGGCACGGCCCCTCCCGTCGGCGCCGCCGAGCCGGGTGCGGGCACCCCCGCCCGTGCCGCCGAGCTCGGCACGACGCCCGGGACCTACACCAACTACTCCTTCGCCGGAGCTCCGGCGCTGACCGAAGTCACCTGGTCCACCACTGTTCTGCACGATCCCGGATACCGGGCGAACATCTTCTGGAGCCATCAGTTCGGCTTCGACAAGGGCAGCGGCGCGTACTTCGGCATGCAGTCCAACGGAGGATCGAAGCGCACGTTCCTCTTCTCCGTCTGGGACGTCTCCGAGGCCACCGCGGGCTCCACCGGGAGCTGGTGCCAGACCTTCGGCGGCGAAGGCGAAGGCATGAGCTGCCGGATGAACCTCGACTGGACCGCCGGGCACCGCTACACGTTCCGGGTCGAGGCCGAGGGCGACGGCTGGTTCGGCGCCACCGTCGCGGACACCGCTGCCGGGACCTCGTACAAGCTCGGCAGCATCAAGACTCCGGCCGCCGCCATCTCGCCCTCCGGGATGGTCGACTGGACCGAGTACTTCGAGTGGAACAATCCCCGCGCCACCTGCTACGACCAGCCGTTCAGCGATGCCCGCTTCGGGGTTCCCACCGGCAACGGCGGTACGGTCACCGCTGCGGTCGCCTCCACGTCGAGCAGCGCCAACGCCTGTGCGACCCGGATCGACGTCGCCACCGGTTCCACCGTGCAGAACCTTGCCGTGGGCAACTCGGTGCGTGGCGCGGTGACCGGGCCCGCAGGGAAGTGTCTCGACGCTTTCGGGGGTGTCGCGGACGGCGTGGCAGCCGATCTCTACTCCTGCTCGGGCGGAGCCAACCAGGCCTGGGTGAGGGCGGCCGATGGCACGCTGCGGCTTCCGTCCGACTACTGCCTGACCGCGGAGGGCACCGGGAACGGAGCCGCTGTACGCGTACGGGACTGTGCCGGACCGGGCGCGGGCGGCGCGGTCACCGACCCGGCCCGGCAGTGGACGTACGACGCAGCCGCGCACACGCTCGTAGGCAAGGCCTCCGGACGCTGCCTCGATGTCCCGGGAAGCGATACGAACAACGGCACCGCTCTCGTGCTCTGGGACTGCCATGGTGGCGCCAACCAGCAGTGGAACGTCCCCACGGCCTACTAGTCCGTAGCGTCGAGCTGTCGTCTCCGTGAGTCATGAGCCCCCGGCGGGCCGCTTCAAGCGGTCTCACCCGGGGGCTTTTGGCGTCTGTTTTCAGCCATGCTCAGTGGGTAATCGGCCTCTGTCGGTTTGACGACGGGCTGCCGTGCGTCGGTGACGAGGACGGAGTCCGAGGGGTGATTTCTCCGGCAATGCTCTGATGATTCCCGACGGTGACCGGCTCGGTTGCTCTCGTACCGTCACCGGCCGGGTGTCCTCGGAATGGCGGGTGGTCGATTTTGCGCCAACAGCGCTCCTTCGTGGCCGGGTTCAAACGCGCGGCCGGATCACGGTCGGCATAATCGCGTCCATGCCGATCACGGGTGGAGACGTCGTTGACCTGGGCCGGGGCCTGCACGCATGGCTCCCGCCGCAAAGGGGCTGGGGGCTGGCCAACTGCGGCCTGCTCGTCTCGCCCCGTGGCGCGCTGTGGATCGACACTCCGTACGACACGGTGCTGGCGGGACAGTTCCTGGCCGAGAGCACGAAGCTGCTGCCCGATGGTGTCTCCATAGGCCGTGTGATCGTCACGCACGCCAACGGGGACCATTTCTGGGGCGCGGGAGTGCTTCCGGACGCGGAGATCATCGTGACCCGCGAGGCCCGGAAGCACATTCACTACGAGCCCACACCGCAGCAGCAGCACGCCCTGGTCAACGGCGGTGACCCCGACATCGCGCTCGGCGCCTACCTGAGACGGCACTTCGGAGCCTTCGACTGGGCGCTGACCGACCAGGTCCGGCCGACGACCTACTTCACCGGGGAACTCGAACTGACCCTGGGGGAGTACCCCGTCCGGATCATGGCCCTGCCGCCCGCGCACACGACGGGGGACCTCATGGTCCACCTGCCCGCGCAGAGTGCCGTGTTCAGCGGCGACATCATCTTCTCCTCGACCCCGCAGCAGCCGGGTGACCACCCGATCCACTGGGCGGGTCCGCTGAGCAACGTGATCGCGGCCTGCGAACAGGTACTGGCCACCGGCGCGGAGACCGTCGTACCGGGCCACGGACCGGTGCTGGACCGGGCGGGCGTACGCGAACACATCGGCTACCTGGAATACGTGCGGGACCGCGCCCACGCCTTCCACGCAGCCGGGGTGCCCGCGCTGGAGGCGGCCCGCAGGGTGATCCGGGAGGGGCGCCACCCCGAACTGGGGCTTCCCGAGCGGCTCGTGGTCACCATCGGCAGTGAGTACCGGCAGCTCGACGATTCCGAACTCCCGAGCGTGGTCCAGGTCATGACCGATGTCGCCGCGGTCGCGCAAGAAGTGGAGCAGGCCCGTGAGACGGCAGGCCGGGCCGGCTGACCTCCCGCTCCTTCGCCGTCCCGGCGGCAGCCCCGGCTCCCGCAGCCCCGGCCTCGGGGCAGGCTTCGGCCCGTTCGGCGGCGCGGCGGGCTCCGGCCGATCCGGCAGCGTTGCAGGGTTCCGCCGCCCCGGCCTCGGGGCGGGCTTCGGCCGATCCGGCGGCGTTGCAGGCTTCCGCCGCCCCGTACACAGGACCGACCCGACGACAGAAACGCGGTAACGGCATGGCATGGATCGTGACGCTGATCGCCGTCATAGCCGCCGTGGCGGTATCGGCACGCTCCTACCAGGTCGCCCGCTCGGAGCAGTTGGCCGTGGCCCGTGCCGAGCTGGCCGAACGCCAGGCGAAGGCCGCGGAAGCCCGTACGGCGGCCCTCGTCGACGAGATCCGGCAGCTGGCACGCAAGCGGATCCCGGCCACCGCGCTCGCCCTCTCCCACCCCAGTGCCCAGGTCCCCGGACTGCGGGAGGCGGCCGAGGTCGACGGCGGCGCCGCCCAGCTGCTCACCGAGGCCGTGCAGGCAGCCAGGACCGCGGTCCTGGAGGAACGGCAGCGTGTCGACGCGGCCGCCCGCGCCGCCATGCGCGGCACCTCGGCCAAGATCCAGTCCCTGCTCAACCAGTCCCAGCAGCTGCTCCACGAGCTCCAGCACGAATACGACGACCCGCGCATCCTCCAACTCGACTTCCGCAACGAACTCGCGCTGCGCCGGACCCAGGCCACCGCCGTGCTCTGCGACGCGTGGCCGGGCCTCGCCCGGCAGCGTTCGCCCCTCGTCGAGATCGTGCTCGGCGCGCAGTCCCGGGTCGCCGGCTACGAGCGGATCAAGGTGGCCAACCACCTGCGCGACGAGCGGCTCGGGCTCGCCGCCCGCGCCGCCGAGCCCCTCGCGATCGCGCTCGCCGAACTGCTCGCCAACGCCACCGCCTACTCGCACCCCGATACCGACGTACAGGTGACGCTCCAGCAGAGCGGCGGCCGAGGCGCGTTCCTGGTGGTCGACGACGCGGGCATCGGCATGGACGACGACGCCCTCGATCGCGCCCGCGCCCTGCTGGCAGGGCCCTCCGAGGTCCTGCTGACCGAGCTGGGCGACCCGCCCCAGACCGGGTTCGCGGTCGTCGGCCGGCTGGTGGTGCAGTACGGCTTCGACTGTCACATCGAGGCCTCGCCGTTCGGCGGCATGCGGACGATCCTGCGTGTCCCCGCCCACCTGCTGACCGTGCTGGAGGACGACCACACCCTCTCCGTCCTGGCCCCGGTGCCCGTGTCGGCGGCCCCTGTCCCGGACCGACCGGCCCGCCCTGCGGAACCCGGACCGGAGGAACCGCAGCCCGTGCCGGCGGCCTCCGGGCTGCCCAGCAGGCGGCGGCGCGCACCGCGTCCCGCGCCGGCCGCCACGGCCCCCGCCGCCCCGCCTGCCGGACAGGTGTCACGTACACCCGAGCAGGCCGAGTCTTCCTGGGCGGCACTCCAGCAGGGCACCCTGATCGGCAGGAGCGCCGCCGGGCGGGCACCCGCACCGGATTCGGACGGCCACGACCACCTGGGCGACCAGGACGACCAAGGAGACGAAGAGAAGTGAGCGCCCCCAGCCCCACCACCGGCGACCTCGCATGGGTGCTGACCCCGCTGCTGGAACTGCCCGGAGTCCAGCACGCCGTGGTCGCCACCGGCGACGGTCTCGTCGAGGGCGCCTCGCCCGGCCTCGACCGGGCCTCCGGCGAACGCGTTGCCGCGATGACGGCGACACTGCACGCCGCCGCCCGCGCCTTCACGACCGCCTTCACCAACGCCGAGGCGCCACAACTGGCCCAGACCGTCGTCGAGTCGGACCTGGGCTTCGCCATCGTCGTACCGGCGGGAAAGAACACCACGCTCGCCCTGTTCGCCGAACCGGGCGCCAAACTCGGCGACATCGCCTACCAGATGCAGGTGCAGGTCACCGCGCTGACGCGGGCGATGCACGCGCCCGCCCGCCAACCGGGCACCGCCGCCCGGCCATGACCGCCGGCTCAGGACGCCGCCTGATCCCCGCCTACCTCGTCACCGGAGGCCGGTCCCGGCCCGCCGGCCCCACGCTCGACCGGCTCGCCGTGCTCGTGCGCACCGAGGCGGAACTGCCGCAGGACACCGGCTCCGAGCAGCGCAGACTGTGCGAACTGCTGGAGCCCGGCGCCCTCACCGTCGTCGAGTGCGCGGCCCATCTGGACCTGCCGGTCAGCGCCACCGTATTCCTGGCCACGGACCTCGCGGCCGCCGGACTTCTGCTCACGCGACCGCCGATACCCAGTGCCGGGGAGATCGACCGGTCGCTCGTCGAGAGGCTGCTCGTTGGACTCCGCTCCCTCCACTGACCGGACGGACGTCGGCTATCTGCCGGCTGCCGCCCGGACCCTGATGAAGCTTGTCGTCACGGGCCCCTTCGGCGTGGGCAAGACGACCCTCATCCGTACTCTCTCGGAGATTCCCACGCTTCACACCGAGGAGGCGATGACCCAGTCCAGCGTTCCGCTCGACGACACCGCCGGACTCCCCGACAAGACCACGACCACGGTCGCCATCGACTTCGGACGCCTCACCGTCCCGGACGACCTCGTGCTGTACATGTTCGGCACCCCCGGCCAGGAACGGTTCCTGCCGCTGTGGGAGGACATCGCGCGCGGGGCGCTGGGCGCCCTCGTCCTGGTGGACACCCGCCGGCTCGCCGACTCCTTCGCCGTGATGGACATGGTCGAGGAGCAGGGGCTGCCGTACGCCGTCGCCGTCAACCGCTTCCCCGACGCCCCCGCCCACAGCGACGAGGTCCTGCGCGCGCACCTCGACCTCGCCGCCGGCACCCCGCTGGTCCAGTGCGACGCGAGAGAGCGACGCGGCAGCATCGACGCCCTGATCGCCCTGGCCGAACACGTGCTGACCCGACTGCCGCAGCCCGAGGATCCGTCATGACGCCGCATCCGCATCCGTCGCAGCCCGAGGATCCGTCATGACGCCGCATCCGCATCCGCCGCAGCCCGAGGACCCGTCATGACATCGCACCCGCAACCGCCGCAGCCTCTGGCGCTGTACGGACCCGACTTCGCGGCCGATCCGCACGGTCACTACCGCAGACTGCGGGAACACGGCCCCCTCGTCCCGGTGCGGATCGCCCCCGGTGTCGAGGCGATGCTCGTCACCGACTACCAGGCGGCCGTCGACCTGCTGCGCGACACCCACACCTTCAGCAAGGACCCGCGCACCTGGCAGGCGACGGTCCCCGAGGACTCGCCGGTGCTGCCCGTGCTCGGGCACCGCCCCACCGCGTTGTTCAGCGACGGGGCCGGGCACGCCCGCTACCGCGACGCCATCAACGACACCCTGGCCCTGATCGAACCGCACGTCCTGCGGGCCGAGGTCGGCCGGGTCGCTCAGCAGCTCATCGGCGAGTTCGCGGCCACCGGCAGCGGCGACCTCATCGCCCAGTACGCCAGGCGGCTCCCGCTGCACGTCTTCGTCACCTGGTTCGGCGTCGACCCCGGCGACAGCGAACGGATCGTCGACGGCATCAGCGGCATGATGAACTCGGCCGAGGACGCCGCCGCCGCGTACGCCGACCTCGTCGATGTCGTCACCCGGCTCGTCGCCGACCGGCGCGCCCGGCCGCGCCGGGATCTGACCTCGTACTTCCTCGCACATCCGGCCCATCTGGACGACGACGAGACTGTGCGTCAGATCACGTTGCTGATGAGTGCGGGCCATGACCCGACCACCAACCTGATCGGTAACGCGATCCTGCACATGCTCACCGACGAGCGGTACGCGGGCTCGCTGCACGGGGGTGCGATGACCGCCCATGAGGCGGTCAACGAGGTCCTGTGGCAGGATCCGCCGATCGCCAATCTGGCGGCGCACTACCCCCGCCACGACACCGAGTTCCACGGGGTCCGGCTGCGCGCGGGCCAGCTGGTTCTGGTCTCCTTCGGAGCGGCCAACACCCAATCGGGACACGTGGGTTCGGACACCGGTGTCCGGTCCGGAGGCAGCGCCCATCTTGCCTGGTCGGCAGGGCCTCACCGGTGCCCCGCGAAGCAGCCCGCCCTGCTCATCGCGATGACCGCGATCGAGCAGTTCACCAGTCAGCTGTGCGATGCGGAACTTGCTGTTCCGGTGAGTGAACTGCTCTGGCGGCCGGGACCGTTCCACCGGGCCCTGGTGCACCTTCCGGTACGGTTCGCACCCTTGGACATCACGGTGTCGGCGGGCCCGGAGCAGCAGCCGGCCGGGCGGAAGGCGGTTCCGATCGGCCTCTGAACCGTGTCGCTGGTAGGCCGAACGGGTGAGGGACGAGAGAATCGCCCGATGAACAGTGAGCGCAGCCGGCGCAACACCAACCGACACAGAGACGGGATGGTCCGGTGAGCAGGTACGACAGGTATGACGTCACGGACGAACAGTGGGAGGGGCTGGCCCAGGTCGTACCGCTGCGCAATCGCGACGAGTGGCCTTCCCGCGTCGACCATCGCGCGGTCCCGGAGGAGCGGGAGAGCGCCGAGCAGCGGCGCATGGTGGTGTTGCGGGTGCAGATCTTCGCGGATGCGCGTGAGGTCGCCGAATACCTGGTCGCACAGATTCCGGTGCTCCTCGATCTGACCAGCGCCGAGACCGATGTGGCCAAGCGCATCCTGGACTTCACCAGCGGGGTCGTCTTCGGGCTGGGCAGCGGAATGCATCGCGTCGACCGCAACGTCTTCCTTCTGTCGCCCATCGGCATGGAGGTCGAGGGTGTGACGGCGGCGGGCGTGCCGGTGGTGTAGCCGGTCTCCCGGCGGCGCAACCGGCCCACGGGACACGTAACCGGTCCTCATGGATGCGTGGCCGGTGTTCCGGATGCGCGGCCGGCCGGTCCGGTCCTCACGGATGCGTGGCCGGTCAGGCGGATGTGTGGCCGGTGTTCCGGACGCGCGGTCGGCTGGTCCGGGTTTCCGGGTGAGTGCCTGGCTAAACCGTACACACATTGGGCGATCATCGGGGCGCTAGACAGGAGAGAAGCCCCGCCCATGCGCCACGGGGGAAGCGCACAGACGGGGCCGCACTCAGCCTCAGAGAGCCGCGCTCAGCCTCTCGCAGACCTCGGCACTGGTAGGCCGGTCAGCGGGCGAACGACTGAGCATGTGAGGGATGAGACCCCCCAGCACTCCGGGCATGTCCACGGGCCGGTGAGGGCGCGCCACGATGGCCCACCGCTGCTCCTCCCGGGATGCGTCGTCCGGGTAGTCCACGTGCCGCCACCCTGTCGCGCTGATGAACAGCGCCGCTCCCAGCGCGTACACGTCCGCTTCCCGCGTCGGCGTCGCCGTCCCCGAGTTCAGCACGCCGGCCGAGATCTCCGGCGCTTCGTAGTGGACGAGACAGCCCCGGTACGGGAAGTCATAGGCGCGGGGAATCCGTCCCCCGCTGGACAGCGCAAGATCAATCAGGAACGCCCCGGCCGACTCCCCCAAGAGGAAATGCGCGGGCTGAACGTCCCCGTGCACCCATCCCATCCCGTGCAGCCCCGACAGGGTCACAGCGCACGACAGGGCTTCTCCGAGGTCCGGTTCAGCCGCCCCGTTCCGGCAGGGTGCCCACCGGTCATAGAGACTGTCGCCACGCCGCCAAGGCTGAGCGCCCCACGTGCCGTGCTCCCACTCCCCGCTGAAGATCCGCTCATGGGTGAGCTGTCGCAGAACGGCGGCTTCACGGGCAGGGGCCAGCGCGGTCCATGCGTGCGTCGGACCCGGGTAGCCGACTTTCACCGCGTACGGACCGGCCTCGGTCTTGACCTTCCACACGGACGACCCGCGCCGGTTGAGGACCAGTTCGGCGGGGCCGGGGTTGAGGAGTTGCAGCGCACCGTCCGGCGGGCTGTACGGACCATCGAAACTCATGCTTCACCTTCCAACGGCAAGGCCGGCCGGTTCCCATAGTTGAGAACCGGCCCCACCATCACCAGTACGGGTCAGCCGGCGGTCAGATGGCCCGGTAGTCGCGCCCGCAGTCAGCGTCGCACTGCGCCGCGTTCTCGCCGTTCACGGTCCACAGCGAGTCCAGCACCATGAACCCGTTGGCCTTGATCGCGTGAGCCGTCGCCTGCACCTCCTCCAGGACCCGGCCGCCACCGGGGCGCGGGTTGTGCTCCAGGACCCGGCCCGCGTACGTCTCGCAGAACTCGCGGTAGTCGGCGGTGTGCAGGATGAACGAGTGCAGCGCGCCGTGCACGTCGTCGCTCGGGACCATCTTGACCGTGGCGGTGCCGACCGTGGCGAGGAACGCGAGGGCCTGATCGGTGGCCCGCTCCGCCTTGTCTCGGTCGTAGCCGAAGTGGGTCACGGTGAACTCGGCGATGCTGTCGAACAGGTCGGCGCTTACCAGGGAGCGGCCGGTCTTGAGGTCATTCGCTACGGCGGTCATTCTGTGTTCCTCCTTGTCGAAGTGGAGCACGGTTCATTGCGCCACCCCTGCCGGGATTCCTGGTGGGGGAACACCTCTGCGGATATGCGTCCGGCAGGGACGGAGATTAGGCGGCCCAGCCTCGGGCCACGATGACGGCGACGACGTAGACCCACGCTCCGGCAGCTAGACCCACCACCAGACCGCGCGCAACCCTCACGTCTCGTCGCTGCGGAACGGGAACGGGGGCCGCTTCCCGCCGGGCGGTATGTAGACCACGCCCGAGCGCGGGTCACAGGCACCGCCGTACTCGGTCCACCAGCCGTCCTCAGAGGCTGCGTACGGGCCTTCCGGGTCGTCTACGAGGCCTGAGACTAGCTCAGGGGCCGGAAGCGGGCACGTACGGCGCTTCTGGAGCCTGGCGGGAGCCGTCACTGCGAGGACTCCGCCTTGAGCCCCTGGGGGTCGTCGCAGTCCAGGTGTCGGTAGACCACGGCCGGACCAGCTGACTGCCGCTCGATCGCACCCCGCCGACAGCGCTCCAGGCTCTGGATCGGCTTCTGACAGTCCGGGCACGTCTCGCCCGAGGGGGCGAAGGTCGTGTACTCCCACTGTCTTGCGTCGGTCTCGGGCTGCTGCGTCGTACTCGCCATCATCGCCGTCCCCTCACGTGGTCCGATGCCCACCACGCTAAGGAGACTGAAAGCGCAACTCCCAGCGGATTGCGCGCGATTGCAGCTGATTACGCGAGCGAGTCAAGAGCCTTGGTGATCAGCGCTCGGGCCTTGGTGCCATAGGTCGCGATGCCGGCCAGCGTGGCAAACGTGTCGGCGTACGCCTTCACCTCGCTGGGCTGTGTCAGCGTGAGGTAGCCGGAGACCAGCTCGACGTTGACCTGTGCGGTGTCGTAGATCCAGAACCCCTCTACGGGCATACGTGATCGCCCTACGCGCGCTGGGATCACACCGAAGCTGACGTTGGGCAGCCCTCCGACTACCAGCAGGTGGTCCAGCTGCTCCGCCTGGGTGTCGGCGTCGCCGAGCCCGTTGTTCAAGACGGACTCCTCAACCAAGAAGGCGAAGCGCCGCTGCCCCTCGTGGATCACGCGCTGACGTTCCATGCGGGCCGCAACGGCGTCGGCTACGTCATCGACCACAACCCGTCTCCGCTGGACAGCGCGAAGCACGTCTTCTGTGTAGCCGTACGTCTGGATCAGGCCGGGCACAAAGTTCGGTGAGTAGGCGCGGAAGTGCATGGTGCGCTCGTACAGCGGGAGGACGGATTCTTGAGCCCGTCGCAGCCCTGTGCGCTCCATCCGATGCCACTGCACCCACATGCCCTCCACAGCACGGAGAGAGGCAATCAGGTCGTCCGTCTGATCCTCACGACCGCACGCCCGACACCACGCCCGGATGTCATCGGCGGACGGCGTCGCCTTTGCTGTCGAGATCCGCGAGACCTTGGAAGGGTGCCAGCCACACGCTGCGGCTAGCTGCTTTCCTTCCAGCCCGGCGTCCCGGCAAAGCTCACGAAGACGACCCGCAAGAGCCTGCCGGGCCGCCTGGACGCTGGACGAAGATGAGACTGCCATGGCTCAGACGGGCCGGTACTCCTCATGCGGGATGGCCCGCTCCCACACGGCCTCGAACGCGTCTGCGCACAGCTTCACCACGCGGGGGTCATCGAAGCGTTCGGGGCCAGCGGACGACCCGTCGCCCGTGAAGTGGTTGAACTTCCCGTATGCCCCGTCGAACACCCAGAAGTCGTTACCGGGCAAGGCAATGTCGGAGGCGCGGCGACGCGGCAGCCATCGCACCTCCTCACCACCAGCAAGGTTCACAGGGCCGGTCACGTCGTACTCAAACCGGCAGTAGTCCGAGAGCGGTTCGCTCACGATCCGGGCGCGACGCACCACCACCCCGCGCGCGGTTGCCTGCTTCATCAACTCCGCCCATGCCTGGTACCTCGCTGCGGCTTCAGCGGTTCGGCCTTGCTGCCACGCGATGAACCCGGGATCGCTCCTGATGTAGCCGTCCCTCATCTCCAGATGGACAGCGCTCCGGGTGACACCGGACCACTCTTCCTCAAGCGGCTTGGGCACTGCTTCCCTCACTGTCGGGCCTGGGGATGTACTGCAACATGACCTTGGGGAGCCTGATGATCGTCTCGTGATCCGGCACGTCCGTCCCGTGGCCCGGGATCGAGCCGATTTCCTGACACGCCTTCACCTGCTCCTCCGTGGCCTTGTAGGACTGGATCAGCAGGTCTCCGCTGTCCTCGTCCAGCCAAATCGTCGGGGACTCGTTGCCGGGTGAGTTCGGGATGATCCCCAGGAAACGCAACCTCATGACCTCTCCCTGTGTCGATCCGATTGCAGCTGATTGCTCGACCATCACCCCATAGGCAGAGAACGTCAAGACCGCCTCGCAGCAGCGCACTTAGCGCGAAAACGGCGAAGCCCCCGACGGCCACCCCAGCAAGGGGCAGGCGTCAGGGGCCTAGCGATCAAGCCTCAGTGCGTCACGCGGGCAAGGGAAGGTGCGGGCCCAGGACCTTGATCACCGGCTTGCGGTAGCGCACTGCCCGGCCGGCCGTGGTGGTGAACTCGACCAGCTCTAGCGACAGCTCCGCCAGCACCTCGCTGCTGTACGAGGAAAGGGCATGGCCAGTCTCGGGGACGATCTCAAAGAGCTTCCAACTGGTCGACTGGAACTGGAACTTGCCAAGCTCGCAGTCGTCCGCCAGACGGAAAACGAGGTTCATGTAGGGCTGCGGACCACGGCCAGACTTGGCGTGCGCCTTACGGTCGTCCATGAGGGCAGGGCAACCGCACGGCTGCCCCCTGTCCTCGTCCATGAGGGACTGCATACCGTCACAGTGAGCCTTTTTCAACCTGGCTGTGGCGGTGAGGTGTTGGAGGTTGCCGGCTGTACGGAACGACGAAGCTCCTGGTAGACGAGTTCTCGACCAAGATCACCCGTGTCCGCCAGGAGCTTCGCTTGCTTGTCTACCCCTCGTCGATCGATCTGTCCAGCGACACCCTGCGCTACCTGA
>NZ_JBVHOQ010000071.1:0-26702 GCF_055568375.1 Streptomyces sp. NPDC026062 | reverse complement strand
ACGTGGGGGGTGGGTTCGTCGATGTGGAGGGTTTTCGGGAGGATCCCGTGGCGGATCGCCTGGACCATCTTGATGATTCCCGCGACACCCGCGGCGGCCTGGGTGTGACCGATGTTCGACTTGACCGAGCCCAGCCACAGAGGCTGGGCGGTGTGTCCGGGGCGGTAGGCGGTGATCAGGGCCTGCGCTTCGATGGGGTCGCCGAGCCGGGTGCCGGTGCCGTGGGCCTCGACGGCGTCGACCTCTGTGGGCGACAGGCCCGCACCGGCCAGGGCCTGCTGGATGACACGCTGCTGAGACGGACCGTTCGGGGCGGTGAGCCCGTTGGACGCCCCGTCCTGGTTGACCGCCGAACCGCGGACCACGGCCAGGATCTGGTGGCCGTTGCGGCGGGCGTCGGACAGCCGCTCGACCAGTAGCAGCCCCACCCCCTCACCCCAGACGGTGCCGTCGGCCGCACCCGCGAACGGCTTGCACCGCCCGTCAGGAGCCAGCCCCCGCTGACGGCTGAACTCCACGAAGGTGCCAGGTGTGGCCATGGCGGTGACACCCCCGGCCAGGGCAAGATCGCATTCACCGTTGCGCAGCGCCTGGACCGCCAGATGCAGAGCCACCAGCGACGACGAGCACGCCGTGTCCACCGAGATGGCCGGACCCTCCAGACCGAACGTGTACGACAGACGACCTGACGCGACGCTTCCCGCGCTCCCGGTTCCCAGCTGGCCCTCGTAGCCCTCGGGCGCCCGGTGCATGAGCCGGGAGCCGTAGTCGTCGTACATGACACCGGTGAAGACCCCGGTACGGCTGCCGCGCAACGACTCCGGCGCGATGCCCGCGTTCTCGAACGTCTCCCAGCTGGTCTCCAGCAGCAGCCGCTGCTGCGGGTCCATCGCCAGCGCCTCGCGCGGACTGATCCCGAAGAACTCCGCGTCGAAGTCCCCCAGGCCGTACAGGAATCCGCCGTGACGGGTGTACGCGGTGCCGGGGTGGTCGGGGTCGGGGTCGTAGAGGGCGTCCAGGTCCCAGCCGCGATTGGTGGGGAACTCCCCGATCGCGTCGGTGCCTTCGGCCACCAGCCGCCACAGGTCCTCGGGAGAGCGCACACCGCCGGGATAGCGGCACCCCATCCCCACGATCACGATCGGCTCGCCGGCCGGGACGGGGGGCGCGACGGTGACCGGCGAGGACGAGGACTCGTCCGCACCCACCTGCTGCTTGAGATGTCCCACCAGCGCGTTGACGGTGGGATGGTCGAACACCAGCGTCGCCGGAAGCCGTAGTCCGGTCGCGGTGTTCAACCGGTTGCGCAGCTCGACAGCGGTGAGGGAGTCGAAGCCGATGTTCTTGAAGTTCTGGTCCGCGACGCCCTCCAAAGGGGCGGAGTGGCCGAGCACGGCGGTCACGTGACCGTGGACGAGTGCGGCCAGCAGCGCGTCCTGTTCGGCGTCGGACAGGCCGGACAGCCGTCCGGCCAGATCACTTCCGCCGGCCGCGCCGCCCGCGTCCGCGCGCCGGGGCCGCTGCCTGACCAGTCCGCTCAGCACCGCGGGCAGATCGCCCTCGGCCGCACGGCTGTGAAGGGCACGCTGATCCAGATCCGCGGTGACGACGTGCGGCGCCCCGGCCGCGAGCGCCGCGTCGAACAGGTCCAAGGCCTGCTCGGCGGCCATGGGCCGCAGCCCCTGGCGGTGCAGACGCTCGCGCTGCGCCTGGGTGAGGGAGCCGGTCATGTCGCTGTCCTCGGCCCAGAGCCCCCAGGCGAGCGACGTGCCCGACAGCCCCAGCGACCGGCGATGATGGGCAAGCGCGTCGAGAGAGGCGTTGGCCGCCGCGTAGTTCGCCTGGCCCGCTGCCCCGAGCGTGCCGGCGGTGGAGGAGAAGACGACGAACGCCGACAGCGGCACGTCACGGGTGAGGTCGTGCAGATGCCAGGCCGCGTCCACCTTGGGCCGCAGCACCGTGTGCAGCTGGTGCGCGGTCAGGTCGGTCAGCATCGTGTCGTCCAGGACCCCGGCAGCGTGCACGACGGCCGAGAGCGGACGGTCCCCCGGCAGAGCGGCCAGAGCGCGGGCGAGGTCGTCGCGGTCGGCGACGTCGCAGGCGACGACCGAGACCTCGGCGCCCAGCGCGGTCAGCTCGGCGCGCAGTTCCCCGGCCCCGGGCGCGTCCGGGCCCCGGCGGCCGAGCAGAACCAGACGGGACACGCCGTGCCGGGCGACCAGGTGACGGGCGACGCGGGCACCGACAGTCCCGGTGCCTCCGGTGATCAGGACGACACCGTCCGGGTCGAACGGGACATCGCCGGCGGTCGCAGGCACCCTGGCGAGCCGGGGCACATGGCCCTGGCCGTTCCGGATCGCGAGCTGTGGCTCGCCGCTCGCGGCCGCGGCACCCGCCGCCCGGACGGAGGCGTCGTCGCCGTCGAGGTCCAGCAGGACGAAACGGTCCGGGTGTTCCAGCTGCGCCGACCGGACCAGACCCCATACGGCGGCCCCTGCCGGGTCCGTCAGCCGGTCGCCCGGACCGGTGACGACGGCCCCCCGGGTCACGACGACCAGGCGGGACGCGGCCGTCCGCTCATCGGCGAGCCACTGCCGCGTGAGCTCCAGCGCCCGCCCGGCGAGAACGTGCACGGCCTCGGCACCCGTGCTCTCGTCAGGCGCGGAGCACTCGGCGAAGACCACCTCCGGTACCGGTCCGTCCGAGGGGACGCCGCCGCTCCACACCGCGGCCTGCGCGGTCCGCCCGGCGTCGTCCAGGGAGCCCGCCCCCCGGACGACGGCCCGTGGCGGCTCTGCCGCAGCCAGGTCGAGAGCCTTCCAGCCGAGCTCGAACAACGGCCTGGCCCCCTGGGCATCGCCCCGCAACCGCTCGGGGTCGACCGGACGCAGCGCCACCGACTCGACGGTGGCGACAGGGGCGCCGGAAACATCGGCGATGTCCAGGGCGATCTCGTCCGCCCCGGTCGGACGCAGCCGTATCCGCAGACCGCTCGCACCCGTCGCATGCAGGGATACACCGGTGAAGGAGAACGGCAGCCATGTCCCCTCGCGCTCGCCCAGCAGACCGAGCACGAGGGTGTGCAGCGCGGAGTCCAGCAGCGCGGGATGCACGCAGAAACGCTCGAACGAGACGTGATGGTCCTTCGGCAGGGAAACCTCGGCGAAGACCTCGTCGCCGGCCCGCCACGCTGCCCGCAGCCCCTGGAAGAGCGGCCCGTACTCGTATCCCCCGGCGCCGAGCCGGCCGTAGGCGTCGCCCAGGCCGAGGGGTTCGGCTCCGGCCGGCGGCCACACACCCGCCGCACCGTCCCAGCCCCCGGCCACGCCCCCGGCGACGGCCCCCGCGATCGTGCCGCTGGCGTGCCGGACCCACGACTGCTCGGGCCGGCCCGCGGGGCGCGAGTGGATCACGACGTCGCGCTGTCCGCCGTCCTGGGCAGGGGAGACGCTGACATGGATCTGAACGGGCACGTCATGCCGGAGAACCAGGGGGTTCTCCAGGACGAGCCCGTCGATCCGGTCCCCGCCGGCCTCGACCGCCGCACGCAGGGCCAGATCCAGGAACGCGGTGCCCGGCAGCAGTGTCGTGCCGAAGATGCTGTGGTCCGCCAGCCAGGAATGGGTAGCGGTGGAGACCAGACCGGTCAGGATGTGGCCCCGCTCGTCAGGAAGCTCGGTCGTGGAGCCGACCAGCGCGTGCCCGGTCGCCGTTCCCGCCGAACTCGGGCTCGCCGCCGGGTGCAGCCAGTAGCGCCGGTGCCGGAACGGATACGCCGGCAGCGCGAGCAGCCCGCTCTCCGGGAGCACCGTCGCCCAGTCCACAGCGACACCGTGCGCGTGGGCGCGGGCCAGCGAGGCGAGCAACTGGCTCCGGCCGCCCCGGCGACGGCGCAGCGTGCCGACCGCCACCGCCGCAGTACCGAGCTCCTCGGCGGTGTGCTCGACCGAAGCGCCCAGCACCGGGTGGGGACTCGCCTCGACGAACCGGGTGTACCCGTCCTCCAGCAGCCGGGTGACCGCGTCCTGGAACCGCACCGGATTACGCAGGTTGTCGTACCAGTACTCGGCGTCGAACCGGACACCGTCACCCACCCCGCGCGCCGTCGTGTACACCGGGACGGCCGGCTCCCGGGGCTCGATAGCGGCGAGCGCTTCGAGCATCCGGGCGCGCAGCGGTTCGATATGGGGCGAATGCGAGGCATAGCCGATCGGAACGGCCCTGGCATCCACACCCTCGTCCTGATAAGCCGCGATCAGACGGCCGACGGCATCGAGGTCGCCGGACACCACCGTGGCACGCGGCGAGTTGACACCCGCGACCGACAACGCGCCACCGTAGGACACCAGATCGGCGGTGACCCGCTCCACCGGCAGCGGAACGGCCACCATCCCCCCGGCGCCCGCGATGCCGGCGGCGACCTGACCGCGCAGCGCGATGATCTTCGCCGCGTCCTCCAGCGTCAGCACACCCGCGATGTGCGCGGCGGCTATCTCGCCCTGGGAATGCCCCACGACCGCGTCCGGCCGGACACCGTGCGCCTGCCACACCCGCGCCAGTGCGACCGTGAGCGCGAACAGGGCCGGCTGGATCACATCGACACGGTCCAGCTCGGGCGCGTCCGGCTCGCCGCGCAGGACCGACAGCAGCGACCACCCGGTGTGCGGACGCAGAGCCTCGTCACAGACCCGGAGATGTTCGGCGAAGACCGGCGAGGTCTCCACCAGGTCCAGGCCCATACCCGCCCACTGCGCACCATGCCCGGGGAAGGCGAACACGGTCTTCCCGGAGATCCCGGCACCCTGCGCCACATTCGCGGCCGGAGCCCCGTCCCTCAGCGCGGCCAGCCCGCAACGGAGTTCGTCCACGCCGCCACCGACCACCCCCGCGCGGTGGGAGAAGCCGGCGCGCGTCATCAGAGTGCGGGCGACAGCCACCGGGCTCAGGCCCGGGTTGGCTTCGATGTGGTCGAGCAGCCGCCCGGCCTGATCACGCAGAGCCGATTCGGTCTTGGCCGAAAGCAGCCAGGCGACAGGACCGGCAGGCTCTTCCTGCACGGCCGGTGCGGTGTCCGGGGCCTGTTCGATGATGATGTGGGCGTTGGTGCCGCTTATACCGAACGAGGAGATTCCCGCCCGGCGGGGCCGGTCGAACGCGGGCCAGGGACGGGACTCGGTGAGAAGCTCGACACTTCCGCTGGTCCAGTCGACGTGCGGGGTCGGCTCATCGGCGTACAGAGTGCGGGGAAGCACCCCGTGGTCCATCGCCTGGACCATCTTGATGATCCCCGCGACCCCCGCCGCCGCCTGCGTGTGACCGATGTTCGACTTGACCGAGCCGAGCCAGAGGGGGGTCCGGCGGTTCTGTCCGTACGTGGCGAGGATGGCCTCCGCCTCGATGGGGTCGCCGAGAGTGGT
The DNA here is from genome assembly GCF_055568375.1 of Streptomyces sp. NPDC026062. Classification (NCBI taxonomy): domain Bacteria; kingdom Bacillati; phylum Actinomycetota; class Actinomycetes; order Kitasatosporales; family Streptomycetaceae; genus Streptomyces; species Streptomyces sp. NPDC026062. The sequence goes on along the minus strand of NZ_JBVHOQ010000071.1, from coordinate 21,285 downwards.
ACCGGTGCCGTGCGCTTCGACCGCGTCCACGTCGGATGCCGACAGCCCCGCACCGGCCAGCGCCTCACGGATCACACGGCGCTGCGCCGGGGCGCTCGGAGCCGTGAGGCCGTTGGACGCCCCGTCCTGGTTGACGGCCGAGCCGCGGACCACGGCCAGGACACGGTGACCGTTGCGCCGGGCATCGGAGAGACGTTCCACCAGAAGCAGGCCGACACCCTCGCTCCACGCGGCTCCGTCGGCATCGGCGGAGAACGACTTGGAACGCCCGTCGGGCGCGAGCCCGCGCTGACGGCTGAACTCGATGAAAGCCGCAGGAGTCGCCATGACGGTGACACCACCGGCCAGAGCCAGATCACATTCCCCGCTGCGCAGCGCCTGGACCGCCAGATGCAGGGCCACCAGCGACGACGAACACGCCGTGTCCACCGTCAGAGCCGGCCCGGCCAGGTCGAGCACGTACGACACCCGCCCGGACGCCACACTTGTCTGCGTCCCGGCCAGCAAAAACCCCTCGAAGCCGTCGGGGGAGGCCTGCATCAGCTGGTTGCCGTAGTCGTCGTACATGACGCCGGTGAAGACACCGGTACGGCTGCCGCGCAGTGTGGCGGGGTCGATCCCGGCGTTCTCCAGGGTCTCCCAGGCGGTTTCGAGGAGAAGACGTTGCTGGGGATCGGTGGCGAGCGCTTCACGGGGGCTGATCCCGAAGAACTCGGGGTCGAAGTCGGCGGCGTTGTGAAGAAAACCGCCATGACGCGTGTAGGTCGTACCGGGATGGTCGGGGTCGGGATCGTAGAGAGCCTCCAGGTCCCAGCCGCGATCGGTGGGGAACTCCCCGATCGCGTCGGTGCCTTCGGCCACCAGCCGCCACAGGTCCTCGGCAGAGCGCACACCGCCGGGATAGCGGCACGCCATCCCCACGATCACCACAGGATCGTTGTCCCGCACCCCCGCCGAGCCAACCTGCTCCACACCCCCCGTACCAGTGATCCGCTCCCCGAGATACCGGGCCAACGCAGCCGCCGTCGGATACTCGAACACGACCGTGGCCGGCAGCCGCAGCCCGGTCACCGCACCGATCCTGTTACGCAGCTCGACCGTGGTCAGGGAGTCCAGCCCCTGCTCCCGGAACGCCCGCTCCGGTTCGATCAGGCCCAGCTCGCCGAGACCGAGCACACCGGCCGCCTCGGCACGGACGAGATCCAGGAGCGCCGCCTCCCGTTCGGCCGGGGACAGCCCGGCCAGCCGCCGGGTCAGCGCGGCGGCCCCCCTGACCTGGGCCCGCGCGGCCGGCTTGCCCGTACGGGGCAGCAGCCGCCGGAATACCGCGGGCACCTCGTCGTTCTCCGCCCGCAGCGCTACCAGGTCGACCCTGGCGGGCACCAGAGCCGGCCGGCCGGCGGCCAGCGCGACATCGAACAGCGCGAGCGCCTCACCGGTCTCCATCGCGGCGATCCCGCCACGCCGCAGCCGCGCCCGGTCGGTCTCGGTGAGATGCCCGGTCATGCCGCTCGCCCCGGACCACAGGCCCCAGGCCAGCGAGACCGCCGGGAGCCCCGCCACCCGGCGGTGTTCGGCCAGAGCGTCCAGGAACGCGTTGGCCGCCGCATAACCGGCCTGCCCCGGCCCGCCCACCGTGGCGATCACGGAGGAGAACAGGACGAACGCGGTGAGCGGAAGGTCACGGGTGAGCTCGTGCAGGTTCCAGGCCGCGTCCGCCTTCGGGCGCAGCACCGCACCGACCCGCTCCGCGGTGAGCGAGGTGACCGTCCCGTCGTCCAGGACCCCCGCCAGGTGCACGACAGCGCGCAGCGGACGGTCGGCCGGGACAGCGGCGATCACCCCGGCCAGCGCCGCCCGGTCGGCCACGTCGACGGCGGCGAACGAGACCTGCGCGCCCAAAGCACGCAGAGCGTCCGCCAGTTCGGCGGCCCCCTCGGCACCCTCACCACTGCGGCTGACCAGCAGCAACTGCCGCGCCCCGTGCGCGGTCACCAGATGCCGGGCGACCAGAGCGCCGAGCCGACCGGTGCCACCGGTCACCAGCACGGTGCCGTCGAACGCCGGGACCTCCGCGTCCGGTTCCGCCCGGGACACCGGAACCAGCCGGGGTACGAACACCTCTCCCGCACGGACGGCCAGCTGGGGCTCACCACGCGGAGCGACCGCCGCGACCGCCCGCCCGCAAGCCTCGTCGTCCACATCGTCCAGGTCGAGCAGGACGAACCGCCCGGGGTGCTCGCTCTGCACCGTACGCACGAGCCCCCACACACTCGCGGCCGCGGGAGAGGGAACGTCACGGGCGGGATCGACCGTCGTCGCGCCCCGCGTGACGATGACCAGACGCGCCGTCTCCAGATCCTCCCCGGCGAGCCACTCCTGAACCAGGGCCAGTGTCCGAGCGGCGAGCGAGTGCGCCGCCGCGTCAGGGGTGCCGCTGTCCGAAGCGGCAGCAGGAGCCGCGAGCACCATCCCGGGCACGGGAGCACCGTGTCCGACCGCCTCCCGCAGTGTGGCGAGATCCGGATACGTGTCGGCGGCCAGGCCGCTGACACGAGCGTCGTCGCCGATCACGGCCCAGCCGGTGGCATCGGGGACACCGGCCGACAGCGGCTCCCACACGACGCCGTAGAGGTTCTGGACGCCCGGGCCGAGCCGGTCGACGGCCGTCGACCGCAGCGCGAGGACCCCCGACGCCACGACCGAGGAGTCCGCCTCGTCGGTGACCACGACCCGCACGGTGTCGCCTCCGGCCGGAGTCAGCCGCACCCGTACCGTCTCCGCACCGCCCGGCACCGCACAGAACCCCGACCAGGAGAACGGCAGCAGCATCCCGCCCTCGTCCTTGCGGAGCAGCCCGACCGCCGCCAGCGGATGCAGCGCGGCATCCAGCAGCGCCGGATGAACGGCACTTCGGCTCGCCTCGGCCCGCAGCCCGGCGGGAAGCGCGACCTCGGCGAACAAGGTGTCGCCGAGCTGCCAGGCGGCCTGGACGTTCTGGAACGCGGGCCCGTACTCGTAGCCGTGCTCCCGAAGGCCGTCGTACAGCTCGGCCACGTCGAGCTGGGCCGAGCCGTGCGGAGGCCAAGCCCCGGACACGGGCGCGGCCCCGGCGTCCGGGGAGCCGGCCGACACGAAACCGGTGGCATGGCGCGTCCACTCACCGTCACCGACCCGGGAGAACAGCCTGACCTGCCTGCGCCGCGACTCGTCAGCGGCGCCCACGACGACCTGGATCTCGACGTCGTCGTCCTCGGGCACCGGCAGCGGCGTCTCCAGCGTCAGCTCGTCCACCGAACCGCAGCCCAGTTCGTCCCCGGCCCGCACCACCATGTCGAGGAACGCGGTACCGGGCAGGAACACGACACCCCGGACACCGTGATCGGCCAGCCACGGACGTGCCGCGCGAGACAGCCTCCCGGTGAACAAGTGCCCCTCGCCGCCCGCGAGTTCCGTCACCGTACGCAGGAAGGCATGCCCGACCGCGTTCCCGCCGCCGGCACTCGGCTCGATCCAGTACCGCTGCCGCTGGAACGGGTAGGTGGGCAGATCCACATGGCGCGCCGGCCTGCCGTCGAAGACGGCCTGCCAGTCCACGTCGGTCCCGTGCACATGGGCGAGGCCGAGGGAACTCGCGAACCTGGTCAGGCCACCGTCGTCCCGCCGCAGCGACTCCACCACGACAGCGTCCCCGGCATCCGCCGCCTCCAGCGTCTGCTCGATCGTCGTGGTCAGCACCGGGTGCGGGCTGATCTCGATGAACGTGCCAAATCCCGAGGCCGCCAGCTCACGGACGGCCGGCGCGAACGCCACCTGGCGCCGCAGGTTCTGATACCAGTACTCCCCGTCGACGCGGAACGGCTCCTGCCGGATGCCCTCGACGGTGGAGCGGAAGTCGAGCTGCGGCGTACGAGGCGCGACCGAGGCGAGCCTCCGCGTCAGCTCGTCCTCCAGCGCCGCCATGTGCGGGCAGTGGGAGGCATAGTTCACAGGGACCCGGCGGGCCCACAGACCATCGGCCTCGCAGTGCGCCAGCAGTGCGTCGAGCGCCTCCACATCACCGCCGACCACGGTCGAGGACGGGCCGTTCACTGCGGAGATCCACAGCCTGCCCTCCCAGCGGCCGATCAGCCTCGTCACACTGTCCTGGGAACCGGACACCGTCACCATGCCGCCGGTACCCGCCAGCGACAGCAGCGCCGTGCTGCGCAGCGCCACCACACGAGCAGCGTCCGAAAGCGTGAGGGCGCCCGCCACATAGGCGGCAGCGATCTCCCCCTGCGAGTGGCCCACCACCGCGTCGGGCTCCACACCCACCGAACGCCACAGCGCCGCCAGACCCGCCACCACGGCGAAAGTCGTGCACTGCACCACATCGGACCGCTCCAGCCCCGGAGCACCGGCAGCCCCGCGCAGCGCATCGCGCACGGACCAGTCCAGATGCGGCTGGAGCGCGTCCGCGCAGGCGAGCGCCTCGTCCCGGAACACCCGAGAGGTCTCCATCAGCTCGGCGGCCATACCCGCCCACTGAGAGCCCTGCCCCGGGAAGACGAAGACGGTCTTCCCCCGGTCCCGGGCCGCGCCGAGCGCGACACCCGGCGCGGCCTCGCCGCCGGCGAGCGCGGCCAGGCCGGTACGGAGCGTGGCCCGGTCGGCACCCGTGACAGCCGCGCGACGTGCGAACACCGCACGGGTGGTCGACAGCGCGCGGCCGATGTCGGCGACAGCCGCGTCCTGCCCGTTGTCGAGGAGCTGGAGCAACTGCTCCGCCCGGTCCCGCAGCCCCTGATCGTCCGGAGCCGACAGCAGCCACGGGACGGTCACCTCACCGTCCCCCGCGTCCACCGCCTCTTCCTCGGGGGCCTGTTCGAGCACCATGTGCGCGTTGGTGCCGCTGATACCGAACGACGACACGGCCGCCCGCCGCACCGGAGTCCCGGGCCAGGGCCGCGCCTCGGCCAGCAGCTGAACCGTGCCCGCCGACCAGTCGACATGCCGGGTCGGGGCGTCCAGATGCAGCGTGCGCGGCAGCACACGGTGACGCAGCGCCATCACCATCTTGATCAGGCCGCCGACTCCGGCCGCCGCCTGCGCGTGGCCGATGTTCGACTTCAAGGAGCCCAGCCACAGCGGCGAGTCCTGCGGACGGTTCTGTCCGTAGGCCTCGATGAGGGCCTGCGCCTCGATCGGGTCGCCGAGACGTGTACCGGTACCGTGCGCCTCGACCACGTCCACGTCGGACGGCTCCAGACCGCCGCCGGCCAGCGCCTGGCGGATCACCCGCACCTGGGACGGCCCGTTCGGCGCGGTGAGCCCGTTGCTGGCACCGTCGGAGTTGATCGCGGACCCGCGGATCAGGGCGAGCACCCGGTGGCCGTTGCGGCGCGCGTCCGACAGCCGTTCGAGCACGACCATCCCGGCACCCTCCGACCAGCCGGTGCCGTCCGCCGCGTCGGCGAACGCCTTGCACCTGCCATCGGGGGAGAGCCCCTGCTGACGGCTGAACTCGACGAAGATGCCGGGTGAGGCCATCACGTTCACACCGCCCGCCACGGCGAGCGGGCACTCCCCGCCGCGCAGCGCCTGGACGGCGAGATGCAGCGCCACCAGCGACGACGAGCAGGCGGTGTCCACCGTGAGCGTCGGGCCCTGCAGCCCCAGCGTGTACGCGATCCGGCCGGAGGCCACGCTGGAGGTCGTGCCGGTGAGCAGGAAGCCGTCGACCTCCTCGCCGCCCTCGCTCAGGCGCGGCCCGTACTCCTGCGACATCGCCCCGACGAACACACCCGTCCGGCCGCCGCGCAGCGACGACGGGGCGATACCCGCGCGTTCCAGCGCCTCCCAGGAGACCTCCAGCAGCAGCCGCTGCTGCGGGTCCATCGCCAGCGCCTCACGCGGGCTGATACCGAAGAACGCCGGGTCGAACATGTCGGCTTCCCGCACGAATCCGCCGCGCCGCACCGACGAGGTGCCCGAGGGCCCCGAGTCCGGGGCGAAGAGGGCGTTCAGGTCCCACCCCCGGTTGCCGGGGAAGTCCGAGATCGCGTCCGTCCCCGTCTCCACCAGCCGCCACAGCTCCTCGGGGGACTGCACGCCCCCCGGGAACCGGCATGCCATGCCCACGATGGCGATCGGGTCATCCGTGCCGTCGGCCCCCGCCGGCACCGGCACCGGCTCCTCCGGCGGCGCGTCGCCACCCGTGGTGAGCCGGTCCCGCAGGTGCTCGGCGAGGGCGGCCGGCGTGGGGCGGTCGAACAGCAGGGACGCCGGCAGATCGAGACCGGTCGAGACCGCCAGTCTGTTCCGCAGTTCCACCGCGAGAAGCGAGTCGAAACCGAGCTGCTTGAACGACCGCGCCATGTCGATGCCCGCGTCGTCGTGTTCCAGGACAGCGGCGGCCCGGCTCCGCACCAGAGCCAGCAGCGTCCGCCTGAGCTCCGGCTCCGGCAGTGCGGCCAGCCGGTCCTTCGCCGACCGCGGCACGGGTTCCGCGGCCGCCGGGCGGTCAGGTACGGGAGCGTGGTGCTGCCCGGGCCCGGACGGAAGCCAGTGGCGGCTGCGCTGGAAGCGGTACGTCGGCAGCGGCACCCGTTGCGGCGGCCGTCCCCCGAAGAGCGAGGCCCAGTCGACTTCCCCGCCGTGGACGTACAGACGGCCCATCGAGTGGACGAAGGCCGGCCAGGCAGGCTTGTCCCGCCGGAGAGTGCCGACCGCGACCGCGTCACGTCCGGTGGCGTCGATGACGTGGTGCAGGGGTGTGGTCAGGACGGCGTGCGGACTGGTCTCGACGAAGCGGGTGTGCCCCGTGCCGAGCAGCTCGGTGAGCGCGGCGTGGAACTGCACGGGGTTGCGCAGGTTGTCGTACCAGTACTCGGCGTCGAACGCGGGGCGGGTGCCCGGACGGGCGGTGGAGTGGAAGGGGATGTGAGGCACCCCGGGGGTGATGCCGGCCAGGGACTGTGTGAACCGCTCACGCAGCGGCTCGATGTGGGCCGAGTGCGAGGCGTAGCCGATCGGCACGGAGCGGGCGTTGACGTTCTGTTCCCGGTAGTGGTCCAGGAGGCGCCGGACCGAGTCCAGGTCGCCGGAGACCACTGTGTTGTGGGGGGAGTTGATCCCGGCGACGCTCAGGCCCGGATATGCGGCCAGGTCCTCGGCAACCCGCTCGGGGGAGAGCGGGACGGCGGCCATGCCGCCGGTGCCGGCGATCGTCTTCGCGGCGAGCCCGCGGTGGGTGATGATCCTGGCGGCATCCTCGAGGCAGAGGGCTCCGGCGATGTGCGCGGCGGCGATCTCGCCCTGGGAGTGCCCGATGACGGCATCGGGGGTGACACCGTGGTGCTGCCACAGCCGGGCCAGGGCGACGGTGACGGCGAAGATGGCGGGCTGGACGACATCGACGCGGTCGAGTTCGGGGGCGCCCGGCTCACCGCGCAGAACGTCCAGGAGCGACCAGCCGGTGTGCGGCCGCAGGGCGGCGTCGCACGCGTACAGGTGCCGGGCGAAGACCGGGGAGGTCTTGGCCAGGTCCAGCCCCATGCCGGGCCACTGGGTGCCGTGCCCGGGAAAGACGAACACCGTCCCGCCGGCCTCGCCGGCGCGTCCGGTGACCAGGCCCGCCGCGTCGTCACCGGACGCCGCCGCGGCCAGCCCGTGCAGCAGGCGCTCCCGGCCGTCACCGAGGACGACGGCACGGTGCTCGAAAGCCGACCGGGTGGTGAGCAGCGACCAGCCGACATCGACCGGGTCGAGATCCGCACCCTCTTCCACGACGGCCCGAAGGGCGGCGGCCTGGGCGCGAAGCGCCGCCTCGTCCGCCCCGGAGAGCACCCATGGCACCATCGGCACGTCGGCGGGAACCGTGCCCGGCACCGGAGCCGTGTCCGCCGGGGCGGTGCCCGCGACGGCGGCCGGGGAATCGGAGACCACCACGTGGCAGTTCGTCCCGCCCATGCCGAACGAGTTGACGCCCGCCACCAGCGGCGCGTCCGGCTTCGGCCACGGGCCGGACCGCGTGCGCACCTCGATGTTGAGCGCGTCGGCGGCTATCCGCGGGTTGGGCGTGGCGTAGTTCAGGCTCGCCGGGATCTCGCGGTGCTTCACACACAGCGCGGCCTTGATGAGACCGACGATCCCGGCAGCCCCCTCCAGGTGCCCGACGTTGGTCTTGGCCGAGCCGACGTGAACGGGCCCGTCCGAACGGCTCGCGCCGACCGCGGCCCCGACGGACGCGGCTTCGACGGGATCGCCCACCTTGGTGCCGGTGCCGTGCAGTTCCACGTACTGGACGTCACCGGGATCCAGACACGCCCTCTCGTGAGCCAGCCGGATCACATCCCGCTGCGCCTCGACGCTCGGCACCGTGAGGCCGTCGGTGGCGCCGTCGTTGTTCACCCCGGTGCCCCGGATCACGCAGTACACCGGGTCGCCGTCGGCCAGGGCGCGCGACAGCGGCTTGAGAAGGACGAACCCGCCGCCCTCACCACGGACGTAACCGTTCGCACGCGCGTCGAAGGTGTGGCAGCGCCCGTCCGGGGAGAGCCCCCCGAACCGCTCCGTCTCCACCGCGGCGCCGGCCGCCAGGTTCAGGCTGACTCCGCCGGCCAGCGCCATGGCCGACTCACCGGACGCGATGCTCTCGCAGGCCAGATGCACGGCCACCAGCGCCGACGACTGCGCGGTGTCCACGGTGAGACTCGGGCCGCGCAGCCCGAGCGTGTACGAGATCCGGTTGGCGATGATGCCCCGGCCGGTGCCGGTCAACGAGTACTGGGTGCTCGCCTCGGGACCACGCTGGTGCAGCAGGGACGCGTAGTCGCTGCCGAGAGCCCCGACGAAGACACCGGTCCGGCCGCCCGCCAGGGCCGCCGGGACGACCATCGCGTCCTCCAGAGCCTCCCAGGCCAGCTCCAGCATCAGCCGCTGCTGCGGGTCCATGCTGGAGGCCTCGCGCGGGGAGACACCGAAGAACGCCGCGTCGAACCCTTCCACGTCGTCGAGGAAACCGCCGTGCCGGAGCCCGGCCGTCCGCTCCGTACCGGTCCACCGGTCGGCGGGGGTCTCGGTGATGGCGGACCGGCCCTCGCGCAACAGCCGCCAGAACGCCGAGGGATCCGGCGCCTGGGGAAGCCGACAGGACAACCCGACGATGGCGATCGGGTCGTTCGGCCCCGGGCGCACGCCCCCCGAATCAGTGGAATTCGCCATGGCGTCCTGACCGCCTTCCTCGCACACCTGTGGTTCTGAAAATGGCACGGAAAACCGAGCGACCAACTTTTCTCCTGGTCGCTTGCGGGCCGCTCGGCCGGGGGCGGTTCAGTCCTCCATGAAAAGAGTGGCTTCGGCGATCGTCGTGTTCGCGTCAGGCCGTTCCACGAATTTGAAGGTCCGCGTCCCCGTCTTTCCGGCGTAACGGCCGCTGACACCGATCGCGGGGAGCCGGTTGACGACGAACTCGCCGCCGCCCGGGTTTTCCTGACGGACCGTCCCGGTCCAGCTGATGACACCGTCCGCGAGCTTCTCGGTGGCCGTCATCAGCTGCATCAGGCTGCCGTCCTCCGGGTCCCCGAACACCACGGCCATGCCCTCCGAGGTGGACACCAGGTTCCCGCTGGAGTCGTACAACTCCTCGGTGAACCTGACGTGGTGCCCGACACCGGGACGGGTCTCCTGGTGCACGGTCGTGTGGCAAACTTCCCGGAGATTTTCCAGATACATGAAGCTCCCTTCCCAAAAAACACAGAACTCTGTCGGAAGAACACCTGTCAGAATCATCTACGGTGGGTCTTAATTCAGCCTAGGTCTGCGCTGACACCCCCGTGGATCAGGTCACATGTACCCGCGGAACGTACCGGATCCAACGACCGCCGGACTCCTGGAACTCCTGCTCCTTGGCCATGATTTCCTCAGCGTGATTCCAGGCGAACAGCAGCGCGTAGTCCGGGTAGGGATCGGAGAACGCCGCCGCGGGCCGGACCGGGATGTGCTGTCCCGGAGTCAGCCGGTCCTGCTTGCTCGGCGTCGTGTCGCACACGAACGACACCAGCTCGGGTCCGATGCCACAGAAGTTCGTCACCGTCGCGCTCTTCGCGGTCGCGCCGTAGCCGGCCACGCTGCGTCCCTCCGCACGCAGCCGCTCCAGCAGGGCCACCAGATCCTCCCGGATCTTCCCCACGTTCGCCGCGAACGCCCGCAGCGTCGCGAGCTCGGTGAGCTTCTGATCGCGTTCGTCGGCGAGCAGCAGGGCGACGGCCTCGGCCGGAGTGCGCATGCCCTTGCGTGCGAGCGTGTAACGGACTTCGCCGCCGTGCACCGGCAGCCGCTCCACGTTCACCAGCTCGAAACCGAACCGGTCGGCCATGGCCTGGACCGAACCGGCCGAGAACAGATAGAAGTGCTCGTCGTAGATCTGGTCGAAGGAGGTCTTGGCGACGATGTCACCGAGGTACGGGTCCTCGAAGACGAACACACCGTCCGGGGCGAGCAGCGCGTCGGCCCCCTTCAGGACCGAATCCAGGTACGGGATGTGACACATGGTGTTGGCGGTGTAGATGACATCCGCCGGCCCCTCGGCGGCACGCACCTTTCTGGCCGTCGCCTCCTCGAAGAAGTCGGTGCGCACCCGCACGCCCTTCGCGCGTGCCACCTCGGCCACGCCCGTCGAGGGCTCGAACCCCAGGTGCCGGACACCCGCCTCCTGGATCGTGTCCAGCATGATCCCGTCGTTGCAGCCCATCTCCACGATGAAGGGATTGTCCCCGGTCAGTTCAGTGTCCAGGAACGTTCGGGCGACGCCGGCGAAGTGCTCGCGCATCACCGTGGAGCCCGACGAGTAATACGGGTAGTCGTCGTGGAACATCAGGTGCCGGGGCACCTCCTCGGTCAGCTGCACCATCGTGCACGCGCCGCACTGTCCGACGGCGAGCCGGTAGAAGAACTCCCCGTCGATGTCGGCCGGTTTCAGGAACCGGTCGGACAGAGGCTGCCGGCCCAGATCGAGGAACTCCTCGACGGTGCCGCCGCATATCCGGCAGGCCCCCTGGGGGATGGCGTCGATAACTCCGGTCATGAACGAACTCCTTCTCGGTCACGGTTGCTGAGCGGCCGAGCGCACTCCTGACCGCGGAACGGGCTCCAGAACGTCACAGCTCGGCCAGGACCTCGCGCAGTGCCTCGATCACCTTGTCCTGTTGGTGCCGGGGCAGCGACGGATACATGGGCAGCGACACGATCTCGCCCGCGAGCCGCTCGGTGACCGGCAGCGACCCTTCGGCATACCCGAGACCGGCGAACCCGGTCATGGTGTGGACCGGCCACGGGTAACTGATGTTCAGCGAGATGTCGTACCGCTTGAGCCGCTCGATGATCTCGTCGCGGCGAGGATGCCGCACCACGTACACGTAGTAGACGTGCTCGTTGCCCTCCGCCACCGACGGCAGGACCAGCCCGCCGGGGCCGGTGAGGTCCGACAGGCCCTCCTCGTACCGGCGGGCCACTTCCCGCCGGCCCGCGATGTACGTGTCGAGGCGGCCCAGCTTGCGGCGCAGGATCTCGGCCTGCACCTCGTCGAGACGGGAGTTGTGCCCCGGAGTCCGGACGACGTAGTAGACCTTGTCCATCCCGTAGTAGCGCAGCTGCCGCAGCCGGCGGTCGGCCTCGGCGTCATCGGTGATGACGGCGCCGGCGTCACCGTAGGCCCCCAGCACCTTCGTCGGATAGAACGAGAACGCCGCGGCGTCCCCCATCGAGCCCGCCACCCTGCCGTGCTGCCGTGCTCCGTGCGCCTGGGCGCAGTCCTCCAGGACGGCCAGCCCGTGCTCCTCGGCCAGCCGCCGAAGCGGAGCCATGTCGACGCACTGTCCGTACAGGTGCACGGGCAGCAGGGCCTTCGTGCGCGGCGTGATGGCGTCCGCGACCTGATCGGTGTCCATCAGGTAGTCGTCCTCGCGCACATCCACGAAGACCGGCGTCGCCCCCGTCCCGTCGATCGCGACCACGGTCGGCGCCGCGGTGTTCGACACCGTGATCACCTCGTCCCCGGGGCCGACACCGAGAGCCTGCAGCCCCAGCTTCACGGCGTTGGTGCCGTTGTCGACGCCGACGCAGTGCCCCACTCCGTGATAGGCCGCGTATTCGGCCTCGAAGCCCTGCACGCTCTTGCCGAGAACCAGCTGCCCGGACTCGAAGACCGTCTCGACAGCCTGTAACAGGTCCGCCTTTTCCTGCTCGTACTCCGGTAGGTAGTCCCATACACGAGTCGTCATTTCCCTCACCGTGACATTCGTGACATTGGCGTACAACGCGATGGATCCGCTTAGTTTCCGTTGACCGTGGAGCGGGCCGCCCAGGTACTCATGTAGTTGTTGTCCCGCTCGATCCCGAGCGCCTGCGCGCTCAGGAAGTCCACGCCGTCCACATAGGCGTGCGGCTGCATGAACCCGCCTGCCCGGACATCGCGATAGAGCCGCGACAACGGATGGGCCCCCGTGAACGACGCCCCGCCGACCAGCGTCAGACAGTCGTTGACGATGGCCGGAGCCATCTGATTGACCGTCATCTTGGCGCGCTGGAAGTGCCGCATCATCTGCCTGCCACGCTCGTCGAGGTCCCCCGACAGATCGGCGTTCAACGCGTCGACCACGGTCAACGCGGTGCCGAGGGTCGAACGCAGCGTGTAGAGACGGGCATCCAGCTCCGCCACCAGGGTCCGCGCCGCAGCCTGCGGAGCGGCCGACCGGCGTCCGAGCGCCGCCACCGCCAAGTCGTAGGCGGCCTGTGCGACACCGACGTACAGACCCAGCATCGAGACCGAACTGACCGTCTGACCTGCCAGGACCGCGTCCCTGCGAGCCCCCACGACATCGCGCACCATCACATCCTCGGCAGGGATGGGGCAACGGTCGAAGACGATGTCCATCGTGCCCGACGCGCGCATCCCGAGACCGTCCCAGTTGTCCAGGACGGTGAACCCGGGAGTGTCGCTCCTGACGACCGGAGACACCAGCCTCGGCGGTTCGCCCGTCCCGTCCGTGCGCGCGTTGATGAAGAAGTGCGTGCCGATGGGCGCCATGGACACCAGCGTCTTGCGGCCGGACAACAGCCACCCGCCCGATCCGTCGGGCGTCAGTGTCGTCACCGCGGAATGATGGTCCTTGATGCCGGAGCACATGACAGCCTCGCCCGCCACCATCATCCGCATCAGCCGCTCGGCCAGCCCGCGGGCGTTCTCATCACCGTGCCGCCACTCGTAGCCGAGAGTGAGCCCCCGGCTGAGCTGCAGATGCAGCGCCAGCGCCGTCGAGGCGTCGGCCTGCGCCACCGCCTGGAGCGCGACCCCCACATCGAACAGCCGCTCCACTCCCAGCCCACCCAGCCCGGCGGGCACCGTCGCGCCCATCAGGCCTTCCTTGCGCAGGGCGTCGAAGGTCTCGGTGGGAAACCTGCCGTCACGATCGTTCTCCGCCGCGGTGGCCCGGATGTGCGGCAGGTGCTCGGCAAGCCGCTCGAGCAGGACACGGCCGGCGGAAGTGACCGGTGCGTTGAACTCCGTTGCCGGGGCATGGGGGGTCGTACCTGAGGACAATACGTGCTCCGTCATGACTTGCTCCGTACTCTCTCCATCGACGGTCATCGGCGTCATGGGCATGCTCTCGGCAGCACCAGGGGATCCGGGGTCAGCCCGTCACTCCGGCAGGGGAGTGCGCGCCGCCCCGCGGACGGGCCGCTGCCCGGCGCAGCGGTGCCCACCAGGACTCGTTCTCCACGTACCAGCGGACCGTGTCCGCGAGCCCGTCCGCCCAGCCGACGCGCGGCATGTAGCCCAACTCGTCCCTGATCTTCGTCCAGTCCACCGAATACCGCCGGTCGTGGCCCGGACGGTCGGGAATGTTCCGCACACACGACCAGTCCGAGCCCGTCTCCTTCAGCAGCTGCGCCGTGAGGTCGCGATTGGTGAGCTCCGTCCCGCCGCCGATGTTGTAGACATCGCCGGGCCGGCCGCCCTCCACCACCAACTGGATGGCACGACAGTGGTCGTCCACATGCAGCCAGTCGCGCACGTTGCCGCCGTCTCCGTACAGCGGGAGCTCCTCACCCTCCAGAAGGCTCGTGATGAACAGCGGAATGATCTTCTCGGGGAACTGATAGCGGCCGTAGTTGTTCGAGCACCGCGTCACACACACCGGAAGTCCGTAGGTTCGGTAGTAGGAGCGCGCGACGAGATCAGCACTCGCCTTGGACGCCGAGTACGGCGAGTTCGGCTCAAGCGGATGGTCCTCGCTCCAGGAGCCGGCATCGATCGAGCCGTAGACCTCGTCGGTGGACACCTGCACCACGCGCCGCACCCCCGCGTCCAGGCAGGCATTCAGCACGGTATGAGTACCTTGCACATTGGTGTGCATGAAGTCGGCCGGGTCGGCGATCGAGCGGTCCACATGGGACTCCGCGGCAAAGTGAACGACGACGTCCGCACCCGGGAGCACATCGGCCAACAGGTCCGCGTCGCAGACATCTCCGACCACCAGCTCGAACCGACGGTCGTCGGAGACCGGAGCCAGATTCTCCACGTTCCCCGCGTAGGTCAGCTTGTCGAGAGCGACAACGGAGGCGTCAGCGAACTCCGGATACGCACCCGAAATGACCTGCCGCACGTAGTGCGAACCTATGAACCCGGCACCCCCGGTGACGACCACACGATTATTGCTCGACATAAGTCAGCCCGCCCCGGTCGGTGTCGCTGGAAATTCCCATTACGTACTGGCCGTACCCCGAGTTCTTGTGCTTCTTGCCGAGGAAGTAACAACTCTCGGCATCGATGTACCCCATGCGGAGCGCGATCTCCTCCAGGCAGGCGACCCGGCCGCCCCCACACTGCTGCTCCCGCACGAAACGCGTCGCGTCCAGCAGACCGTCATAGGTACCCGCGTCCAGCCACGTGCTGCCCGGCCCGAGCGAGTGCAGCCAGGCCCGGCCCTCCTCCAGATAGACCCGGTTCACATCGGTGATCTCGAGCTCCCCGCGCGCCGACGGCGTGATGCGGTGAGCTATCTCGACAACGTCACTGGAGTAGACGTACAAACCGGTCGCGATCTCCGAACTCCGCGGCCGGGACGGCTTCTCCTCGATCCCGATCACACTTCCGTCCAAACCCTTCTCCACCACCCCGTACGGACGCGGGTCGGCAACCGTGTGACCGAACAGCGTGCAGCCGCCCGCTTCCTTCATGCTGCGCGCCAGGACATCAGGCAGTTCCGGGGAATGAAAGATGTTGTCACCCAGGATGAGGGACACCGGGTCGGAGCCGACGAACTCGGCCCCGACCCGGAAGGCATCGGCGATACCAGCGGCTCGCGGCTGCTCCGCATAGGAAATCCGCAGGCCGAGTTCCGCACCGTCGCCGAGCACCTTCCGGAAAAGCGGCAGATCCCTCGGAGTCGAAATCACGAGGAAGTCCCGCACACCACCCAGCATGAGAGTGGACAGAGGGTAGTAGATCATGGGTTTGTCGTACACCGGAAGCAACTGCTTGGAGAGGGCAGAGGTCAGTGGATAGAGACGCGTTCCAGTTCCCCCGGCCAGAATTATTCCCTTCACGGGTGACACCTTTGCCGTCATAAGCCGAGTCGCGGGACGTAATCGCTGATCATTCGTGACTGCACGGGTGCTTCACCGCCCTCGCGCGAAGAGGAGCGGCGCCGAGACCGCTGGTCCGCGCCCGGACTGCCGTGATCGAGGAACAGGCCACGACGGCCGGGCGGCAGACCGAGGGAATCGCGGTGCCCGAACGGGCGACCGGACGCGCATGCGTACCACCCGTCCGGCAGCCCTCCCACGACGGGCCGTCCGGGAAGCCCGCACCGGCAATTACCGCGCGCGGGCACCGGGTACCGCCCGGAGCCGGTCAAGGAGATCTGGAAGACCAGCCGGAGCAGGCCGCCGACCTCGGCCAGGTAATCGGCAACCGGTCGTGAAGCCGTGGTCGCTGCGGATCTGTGCCGGGCGGTGATTTCCGGACCCCGGCGGACCATGACCGACGCGCGGAAGCCGGCCCCGTCCGCTCCCGCATCTCCACCGTCCGCGAACATTGCCCAACCCCCTCGCTGCCCTCCGAGACCTGTACGCCGGACGCCCCTGATGAAGCTCACTGCCGGCCGAAACCTCAACGGTTACGATCAACCCTATTGTTGCTGCACAAAAGGCTTCTTAATCGGCTCTAAGAGCAGCCTGGAACGATGCTTGCCCACGGCCTGTCCCGCAATTCCCGGCGGGCGTACGACGACAGCCGCAGCACCTCGGACGAGCACGTCGCATGCCCCTGGCCTGGGTCGGTGGTGTCGGGGTGGGCCGCTTTTCCCTGGGAGCTTCTCGCCCGGGCGGCGTTCACGTCGGCTGCGGCGGCACCGTTCTTTCGGACGATCCGCGTCGCGCGGGCCGTAGGGGAATGAGCCCGGAGCCCGGTCGGCCGGGAGGCGACGGTAGCAGGACGATGGGTCGCGGGCAGGGCGCGACGGTAGCAGGACGATGGGTCGCGGGCAGGGCAATCCGGTACCCGTCCGGGATGACACCCGGGCCGTGGTTCTGTCCGTGCTCGGCCGCGGAGCGTCTGATGGCCCGCCGGATCTGTCGGCGGGCCATCACGGAGGAAGAGGGTCAGGGGAAGTAGATGTCGTTCGAGTTCGTCCGGATGGCATCCACCAGAGTTGCTTGGCTTATGGAGTTCCGTGACCATTCCTCGGGGTGGTCTCCGCCGAGAACTGCCTGGGCGAAGGCCCTGATGCTTTTGGCGAACTGGTCCTCCGAGGGCAGAACGAACTGTTCGGCGTGATCCTGTCGTTCGATATGAACCACTGGTTGGTGGGTCGCCGGGGGGGTGAAGACGCGGTTCAGCCAGAGGCGGCCGGTGCTGCCCCTGAACTCGTAGCTGTTGGTGTAGGAGTGCTCCATGCCGAATGTGAGCTGTGCGGTCACCCCTTGGCCGGTCGTCATGAGCGCGTTGCCTCCGACCACGACACCGTGGGATCGATTGTGCCGGAGAACGGCGCCCGCGACGTCCAGGTTCATGCCGAGGAAGAAACCGGCCACGCGGATCGGATACACACCGATGTCCAGCAACGCGCCCCCGCCCACATCGGCCTGATACCGGATATCGCCCTGCGGCTTGGGCGGGATCGTGAAGCCGGCTGCGAAGGAGCGGAGTTCTCCGATGACGCCGTCCGCGAGCATGGCCGCGACCCGCTGGTGCTGAGAATGGTGGAGGAACATGAAGTTCTCCATGAGCAGAAGCTGACGTTTTGCGGCCAGTGTGAACAGAGCCTCGGCCTGGACCCGGTCGGTGGTGAGCGGTTTCTCCGCAAGGACGTGTTTGCCCGCGCGCAGCGCCCGGTCGATCCACTCGGCGTGCAGTACGGCCGGAAGCGGAATGTACACCGCGTCGACGTCGTCACGTTCCAGCAGAGCGGCGTAACCCTCCACGGGCTCCCCGCCGAACCGGTCGGTGAACCGGCGCGCCCGGTCCTGGACCCGGCTGGCGATGGCTGTCACCTCGGTGAGCGGTTCGGCCTCGAACGCGGGCAGAGCGCGCCGCCATGCGATGTCGGCACATCCGATCACTCCCACGCGGACCGGGGTGACGCTTCCCGAATGCTCCATCAGAACTCCCTGGACAAGGTTGCGGTGATAACTCGCCGGCGGCGCGGCGTGATGTTCCAGGCCACAGCGCACAGGAGAGGACGAGGCGCATCAGGCAGCATGCGGTTCGGCGGATGCCAGCGCCTGTTCGTAGGTGGGGAGCAGGCCGCGCTCGACCGCCTCGGAGAGAGTGGGGGCTGCGGCGTCCTTGTCCGACGTGATCGGCGGGCCGTCCAGCTCCCAGGGGATGCCGATCGCGGGATCGAGCGCCTGGACGTCGATCATCGTGCCCGGCACGTACTGTGCGCCGCACAGGTAGTTCATGCACGTGTCGTCGCTCAGGGCGAGGAACGCGTGGCCGATGCCGTCGGCGAGATAGACGCCGATCCCGGTTCCGGCCTCCTGCAAGGTCACGTCGTACTGGCCGAATGTCGGCGAACCGACCCGCAGGTCGACCGCCACGTCCATGGCCGCCCCCCGCACACAGGTGACCAGTTTTGTCTGGCCGGGCGGAATCGTGGTGCCGTGAATCCCGCGGAGCGTGTTCTTCTTGGAGACCGAGTAGTTCACCTGCCGTATCTCGAAGCGGTGGCCTGCCTGTTGGAGGAGTTCGCTGAACTGCCACGCTTCGTAGAATTCGCCTCGCCGGTCCAACAGGTGATTCGTCTTGATTCGATACGCCCCGGGGATGGACGTCTCCGATATCTCAATACCGGGCACGGTGGTTTCCTTCGTCGACAAGTGGGATCGGATGGCTGTTGAATGTGACGGAAGTGGGCCGGACGCCGAACGGAAGATGCCGGAGTCATACGGTGACGGTGCCGGCGGCCGAGGGGCGGCGCCCCGTCCTGCCGGCGTTCACGTACGCATGAACTGGAGCTCGTCCAATCGGTCGTTCAGAATGAACTCATGAGTTTCTTGCAGGAACCGGCAGGGTTCCAGGCCCAGCTCCTCGCGCATCGTCTTCCGCGCGGTCTGGTAGACCTTCAGGGCGTCCGCCCTGCGCCCGGACCGGCTGAGGGCCTCCATGAGCAGGGCGTAGAAGTCTTCCCGCAGCGGGTATTCGACGGTAAGCGAATGCAGGATGCGGATGGCCTCCCGGGCCTGGTCCGACGCCAGCAGCGAACGGGCGAGCAACTCTCCGCACTCGACGCGCAGTTCTTCGGTTCCGTTGGCGAATTCCTGGATTATCGGCCCCTCGAAGGACGACGCGTGCACGGATTCGCGCCAGAGCGCCAGCGCCTGCGTCAGACTTTCGGCCGCCGCGGCGTGGTTGCCCGTGCCCATCTGCCGCCGGCCCTTCTCCAGAAGAGCCATGAAGAGGTTGAGGTCGACCTCGGCGCGCCCCAGGTTCAGGACGTAGCCGGGGGAGCGGGTGGTGATGCAGTCGTTGCTGAGGGATATTTTGTAGAGGATCTTCCGTAATTGCGACACGTAGACGTGCAGGGATGCATCCGCGCGCACAGGCGGGGTCGCTCCCCACAGCTCCTGCGTCAGCTGGTCGAGCGATACGACCTGACCGTTGCGGACCAGCAGCGTCCTCAACAGCAATTCCATCTTGTACGTTCCGACCGAAGACGTTTCGTCTGCGACTGAGATGCGAACAGGGCCGAGAATCTCGTACCTCAATCCGTGCCTCCAGAGTCAGGGCGATGCCAAAGCTGCCGGCGGTGACGATAAGAAGGGGGGGTGGTGGACTTGCCGATGCCAGGTGGTGCCGGCCTCGAATTCGGCATTGCTTACCCGGGCGAGTGCGGTGGCGCTGCAGGTGTCACCCTGTGCCGCGGTCACGGCGATAACAGCTGCGGCCGGTCCGGAGAGCGGAGCGGTCGAACGGGCACCTCTCGTGATGCCGCTGTGGCGGCGGCGCGCACGATTCTCACTTCAGTTCCCCCGTTAGGAATGTAAACCCACCACGATGTGGGCATGCCTGCGAGGCGCAGTCGGGAAACGTAACGTGATGGGACTCCCGACTCCGGGTCACGTCGTGATTCCGACAAGCGCTGCCGGTGAGTTTTCCGGCCGGGAGGAGGATGCCGCAAGGGCGCTTTCTGGCCATCAGCGTGCGTACGCCATCCACCCGCGATCCGTCAGTGGGACCGGGCGGCCGTCTTGCTCGACAGTACGCCCGTAATGTCCTGGGGGTGTTGGGGCGGGTTCCCCTATATCTATTTCGTCAAACCCCGGTGGGGCGGCTTGTAGTGAGTGATGGCGCATTTCGGAACGTCACCCGGGGCGGAATTCCTGGTGGCTGAGGGGCAGCGGTGGCCGGCATGGTCTGAGAGGCTGTGCCGGCCACGGGCGTGACGGGCCTTGAACAGCGCGCGTTCGAGGAGCCGGTTCTGGCGCCGCGGGGTGCGGGGTCGCCGCGGACGGAGGCGCCCGAGGGCTTCGTGGCGGGGGCGGGTCCGGCGCGGGAGGCGAGGTGTCCGGTGGCTGAGAAGCTACTGTCGTGGCTGATCGTGAGGATCACGGTGGCCGTGATCCTCACGCCCGGGCCGGGCAGGTCCAGGAGACAGAAAAAGGGGGGGAGGGTCTCGCCGGGGCGGCGGTCTCCCGCTCGGCCTGGCGCCGCTGGGTGCGGGCGGCGGCGGGCCGGGCGGCCGGGGCCGGCCCGCGTTCACGTTCGTGGTGAAGCTGTGTCGTCGGCCTGAACTGTGTGGACGCAGGTAGCTGAGGGAGGCTGGGGCGGACGTTCGCCGGAGCGCTTCGACTTCGGACCGACTTCGGACCGGCCGCGCGCGGAGATGTCCGTGGCGGCCGGCGGGCGGCGCGGGCTGAGCGATCGCGGGGAGGGCGGGGGTTCGTACGCAGGGCGGACAGCGGGCCGGGGCAGGCCGCCGGGCGCGGAGCGGCGGGAGTTCCGGGATCCGAACCGGAAGCGTATACAAGGGTCTCCGCCTGCCGTCGGGCCGGCGGAAGGCGGAGACCCGAAGGCCGGGGCGGGAGATCAGCCGGCGCCGGGGTCCGTTACTTCGCCGGACCGGGCATCCACCAGAATTCCGGGCTTGCCCCGGCCACCGCACTCGTCGCAGCCCGGCGCGGGCTCGCCGCGGTCGGGCCACCGCACTCGTCGCAGCGGCGGATGTCCCAGGCGTCGGTGAACCGGACGGCCGAGACCTCTCGGCCCGTTCCCTTCCTGCGCGAGGCCGCGCACCATCACCCCGCCTCCGCCACTCCGCCTCCATCACCCCGCCTCCGCCACTCCGCCTCCATCACCCCGCCTCCGCCACTCCGCCTCCGCCACTCCGCCTCCATCACCCCGCCTCCGCCACTCCGCCTCCGCCACTCCGCCTCCATCACCCCGCCTCCGCCACTCCGCCTCCATCACCCCGCCTCCGCCACTCCGCCTCCATCACCCCGCCTCCGCCGCTCCGCCTCCGCCGCTCCGCAGACCCAGCCCTTGCCGACCACCACGCCCTGAGGCTGCGCAGCCTCGAAGACAACGGCCACCACAGACAACTGGCCGCAGCAGTCCTGCCCTTCGCCGGAACGGCGTGGGCCGGCCTACCGGACCCTGATGACGGCACGGTCCGCTTCGATCACGGCCACTGCCTCAAAATCTGGCCACTGAGCATTTTCAGCGTTGCCTCTCCAGGGTGAGGACGGCTTTCGTGATGACGCTCATGCGGTTGGGGCTGATGCGGGATCTTCGGAAGA
>NZ_JBVHOQ010000070.1:0-27106 GCF_055568375.1 Streptomyces sp. NPDC026062 | reverse complement strand
CACCACCCCCCAGGTCATCTCGGACAGGGGGACCAAGTCATGCCGGGCCCGGAGGCCAGCGGCCCCGTTGCGGAGCCGTGGAAAACATAACGGGGGGTTCCGTCCTCAATCGCCGGACGGGCTTGGTTGGTGCGGGTCGCCCCGTGGGTGCGGGTGCTCCGTGCTGCCGGGTTCGCCCTGCCCCGGTGGGTGGGGGTCCGGTGCCCCTCCGGGGCGTCTCCTCGAACGACGAACGTTCCGCTGGTACGCGGTGGGACCCGGGTATCTGTTCGTCGTTCTGCGGGGACTCCCCTGCACGGCCCCGAACCCGCCCGCCATGCGTCTGCGACCAGTCGCAGGGCCGTTGTCCTTCTGTCTGCGGGGTCGTCCTGCCGGGGTGCAGGCGCTGACGAGGGCTGGGTGGGGGCGTGCAGGGGGTCCCCGCAGGAAATGGCGTACGACCCGGGTACTGCCGCGTTCCCGGGTGAACACGCCATTTCTGAGGAGACGCCCCGGAGGGACCCCACCCCCACCCACCGGACAGAACGCACCCCACGGAGCACCCGCATCAAGCCCGTCCGACGATTGAGGACGGAACCCCCGACCCCGGACCGGGGCAAGGTCAAGGAACCCCGCCCCCAGAGGGGCGCACACTGGGCAGCGCGGGGTACGCGCAACCGGATTAACGGACAACGGACGAGGGAGTCACAGCGTGAGCATCATGGCGACCGAGGGGGCCGACCCATTCGGAACCGCGCGGCTGCGACGCGGCGTGCTCGATGCCTGGGGCGCGGGGCCGGCCCGTTTTCGTGAGGACGCCAACGCCGAGGAGGACCTCGCGCTCGGCGGCTACCGAGACCGACTCGTCGTCGAGCTGGCCCAGAACGCCGCCGACGCCGCCGCCCGCGCCCATGTGCCCGGACGGCTCCGGCTGACCCTGCACCCGGCGACCGAGATCGCCCCGGCCGTCCTCGCGGCCGCGAACACCGGCGCGCCCCTGGACGCCGCCGGCGTGGAGTCGCTGTCCACCCTGCGGGCCTCCGCCAAGCGGGAGGGCCATGAAGGGGCCGTCGGCAGGTTCGGTGTCGGGTTCGCCGCCGTGCTCGCGGTGAGCGACGAGCCGGCCGTCGTCGGCCGGCACGGCGGCGTGCGCTGGTCCCTCGCCGAGGCCCGCGACCTCGCCCGTGAGGCGGCCATCGGCAGTCCGGGTCTCGGCGACGAGCTCCGCCGCCGCGACGGACACGTACCCCTGCTGCGCCTCCCGCTGCCCGCCGAGGGCACCGCGCCCGACGGCTACGACACCGTCGTCGTCCTGCCGCTGCGCGACGGCGCCGCCGGGGACCTCGTCGGCCGGCTGCTCGGCGCGATCGACGACGCCCTCCTCCTGACCCTGACCGGCCTGGACGAGATCGTCATCGAAACGCCGGACACCGTACGGACGTTGCGGCGCTCGCAGCACGGCCCGTACACGCACGTCGAGGACTCCGCGCACGGTACGAACCGCTGGCGCACCGTCACCCGGCACGGCGCCGTCGAGCCCGCGCTGCTGGCCGACCGTCCGCTGGAGGAACGGCTGCGCCCGCACTGGTCGGTGACCTGGGCGGTTCCCGTGGACGAGGAGGGCGCCCCGGTCCACCCCCGTACCGCCCCCGTCGTGCACGCCCCGACCCCCACCGACGAACCGCTGGGCTTTCCGGCGCTGCTCATCGCCTCGCTGCCGCTGGACACCACCCGTCGGCACCCCGCGCCCGGCCCGCTCACCGACTTCCTGGTGCGGTGTGCGGCCGACGCGTACGCGGAACTGCTCGCCGACTGGCAGCCGGTGACCGTCGCCACCATCGGCCTGGTACCGGGGCCGCTCGGCAAGGGCGAACTGGACGGCGCGCTGCGGGGTGCCGTGCTGGAGCGGCTGCCGCGCGTCGCGTTCCTGGAACCGGCCTCCCCCCGCGACCCCGCCGCCGAGCCCGACCGGTGGGACGACTGGGACGCGGGCACGGGGAGCGCCCGCAAGGCCACCACCGCGCTGCGGCCCATCGAGGCCGAGGTGCTGGAGGGCGTCGGCGCCGGGACGGTCGCGGTGCTGGCCGAGGTGCTTCCCTGTCTGCTGCCCGCCGGTCTTGAGCGCCGCGTCGAACTGCGTACGCTCGGAGTCGCCCGGGTGCCGCTGACCGAGGCGATCGACCGGCTCGCGGGGCTGGAGCGCGAACCCGGCTGGTGGCGGCGGCTGTACGACAGCCTCGCCGGTGTCGAGCCGGACCGGCTCTCCGGTCTTCCGGTGCCGCTCGCCGGTGCGGCGTCCCAGGGGGCGGACCCCGAGGCCCCGGCTGTTCCGCGGACGACGATCGGCCCCCGCCAGGTCCTGCTCCCGATGCCCGACGCGCTGACCGGACCGGTCCTGGACCGGCTCGGCCGGCTCGGGCTGAAGGTCGCCCATCCGGATGCCGCGCACCCGCTCCTGGAGAAGCTGGGCGCCCTGCCCGCCACCCCGCGCGCCGTGCTGACGACCCCGCAGGTGCGGGCCGCCGTCGCCGGTTCGCTGGATGCGGGCGATATCTGGGACGAGGACGCGCTGGACGGCGACGAGCTCGTGGACACCGTGCTCACCCTGGTCCGGGACGCCGATCTGGCGCCCGGCGACGAGCCCTGGCTCGGTGCGCTCGCCGTGCCCGACGAGGACGGCGAGCTCGCTCCGGCCGGGGAACTGGTGCTGCCCGGAAGTCCGTTCGCCGCCGTCATGCGCGAGGGCGAGCTGGCCTTCTGCGACGCGGAGCTGGCAGAGCGATGGGGCGAGCAGCCGCTCACCGCCCTCGGGGTGCTCGCCACCTTCGCGCTCGTCCGGGCCACCGACGTGGTGCTGGATCCCGATGAGCTGGAGCCCCGGGACAGCGACTTCGCCGAACCCGACGACGCCGGGCTCCTCGACGCCGTCGACGTGTGGTGCGAGGACATCCTCGATCAGCTCCCGGACACCCCCGTGCCCCCGGTCGCGACCGAGATCGTCGCCGTACGCGATCTCGACCTCGTCGACGACGACGCCTGGCCGCAGGCGCTCGCGCTCCTCGCCAAGCCGCCGCTGCGGGATGCCCTGACCCAGCCGGTGCGGGTGCTGCTCCCGGACGGCACCACGCAGTCCGTACGCCCGTACACCGCCTGGTGGCTGCGCGACCACCCGGTGCTGGACGGCCGGCGTCCGGCCGGTCTGCGAGCCCACGGCGGTGATCCCCGGCTGGACGGCCTGTACGACTCCGCCGACGCGACCGGCTTCGACGACGCGCAGGTGCTGCGCGCCCTCGGCGTACGGACCTCGGTCGCCGCTCTGCTGGAGGAGCCGGGCGGGGCGGCCGAGCTCCTCGGCCGGCTCGCGGACGGGGACCGCCCGGTCGGTCCCGTGCAACTCCACTCCCTGTACACGGCGCTGGCCGAGCTCGACCCGGAACAGGTCACGCTGCCGGACGAGTTGCGCGCCGTCGTCGACGGAGAGGTGCGGGTCGTCGACGCGGCGGACGCGATGATCGCGGACGCCCCGGACCTGCTGCCGCTGTCCGGGGGCGTGGCGCTCCTGCCCGTCGCCCCGGCGAGCGCGGCGGAGCTGGCCGAGCTGTTCCAGGTGCGGCGGCTCGGTGAGAGCGTCGAGGCGGAGGTGACGTCCGAGGGCGAGGAGCACCAGGTCCCGGATCCGGTTCGCGTCCTGCTCGGTCCCGGCACCCCGGACACGTACACGGAGCACGGTGAACTCCGGGCGGGCGGTGTCGAACTGGACTGGCGGCGCACCCCGGACGGTGCCGTGCACGCCTCGACCGTGGAGGGCGTCGCGGCGGGCCTGGCGTGGGCGGCCGGCCAGTGGCCGCGCCGTTTCGAGGTCGCTGCCCTGCTGGAGGATCCGTCCCGTACGGAGGAACTGGCCCGGGACCGCTGGTTCGACTGAGGCGGCCCGGGTCCGCTGGTTCGAACTGGGGTGGCTGGGCCGCTGGTTCGTCCGGGGCGGGCCCAGGACCATCCCGGACAAGATCTTCGCAGAATCTTCAGATTCCCGTACAACCCTTCACGCCTGTCCCGGGTCTGGTCTGTCGAGTCAACTGACTCAGCAGACCGATCGGCCCCACAGGTGCGCTTGCGCGCCAGGGGCCCTTTCCCACGGGGAAACACATGCGTATGCGTACCTCCGCGACCGTCGCCGTCGGTGCTCTGGCCCTGGTGGCCCTCGCCGTGCCGGCGGCCCAGGCCAACGGCCACTACGGCGACACCGCGATCACCAAGGTGACGGTCAACGGTGGCAAGAACGTGGTGGTCGGCACCAGCCTCGTCAAGAAGTTCACCGTCGCGGTGACCGCCAAGGACAACTCCGGCATCAAGGCGATCGACATCGAGCTCGTCGGTCCCTCGTTCGGCTACCTCTCCCCGGACAGCACCCGCTGCTCCGGCAGCACCTGCACCGCGTCGTTCACCGTCGATCCCAAGGTCGACCTGCCGTACTCCAACGACATCGCCGGCACCTGGTACGTCAACGTCTGGGCGGACGCCAAGGACGGCGACTACAACTGGAAGGACAAGGCCGGCACGTTCAAGTTCCAGCGTGCCGCGTCGCAGACCGTCAACGCCGCCCCCGAGCCGGTGAAGAAGGGCAAGACCATCACCGTCACGGGCAAGCTGGCGCGTGCCAACTGGGACGACTTCAAGTACCACGGCTACACCAACCAGCCGGTCAAGCTGCAGTTCCTCAAGAAGGGCGGCAAGACCTGGACCACGCTGAAGACCGTCAGGACGAGCAGCACCGGCACCCTGAAGACCACGGTCAAGGCCTCGGTCGACGGCTACTGGCGCTACAGCTTCGCCGGTACGGCCTCCACCCCGGCCGTCAACTCCACGGGTGACTTCGTCGACGTGAAGTAGCCTCCGCGCGGTGGCCGGCGCTCTCCTACACCGGGAAGCGCCGGCCCACCAGGCGCCAGGCGTACTCCAGGGCGACCGAGGCCACCACCGCGATGCCCACCGCCGTCCACGGCATCGTCGTCCCCACCAGCTTCAGGGCGAAGAAGTCCTGGAGCCACGGCACCACGAGCACGATCAGGAACGCCAGGCCCATGGCCGCCACCAGGCAGATCCGCCACCAGGTGTAGGGGCGGGCGATGATCGCCAGGACCCACATCGAGACGAGGAACAGCGTGAGCGTCGCCGCGCTCGTCTCCGCGTCCAGCGCACCCGTACCGGAGTAGTGGCTCCGGGCGATCAGGTACATCGCGAAGGTGGCGATCGCCGCGATGGTGCCCGACGGGATCGCGTACCGCATGACCCGGCGCACGAAGTGCGGATGGGCCCGCTCCTTGTTCGGGGCCAGGGCGAGGAAGAACGCCGGGACGCCGATCGTCAGCGTCGACAGCAGGGTCAGATGCCGGGGCAGGAACGGGTACTCGACCTGGAAGCAGACCACCAGGACGGCCAGCAGCACCGAGTAGACCGTCTTGGTCAGGAACAGGGTGGCGACCCGGGTGATGTTGCCGATGACCCGCCGGCCCTCGGCGACGACGGAGGGCAGCGTCGCGAAGCTGTTGTTCAGCAGCACGATCTGGGCGACCGCCCGGGTCGCCTCCGAGCCCGAGCCCATCGAGACGCCGATGTCGGCGTCCTTGAGGGCGAGGACGTCGTTGACCCCGTCGCCCGTCATCGCGACGGTGTGGCCGCGTGACTGGAGGGCGGCGACCATCTCCCGCTTCTGCTGCGGGGTGACGCGGCCGAAGACCGCGTTCTCCTCCATCGCGGTGGCCATCGCGTCGGGGTCGGTCGGCAGTTTGCGCGCGTCCAGGGTGTGCTCGGCACCCGGCAGCCCGAGCTTCGCGGCGACGGCGCCGACCGAGACGGCGTTGTCCCCGGAGATCACCTTGGTGGCGACCCGCTGGTCGGCGAAGTAGGCGAGGGTCTCCCCGGCATCGGGCCGCAGCCGCTGCTCCAGGACGATCAGCGCGCTCGGTACGGCTCCGGCGGCGGTCTCCGGGTCGGCCAGCTCGCCGTGCACCCGGGCCAGCAGCAGCACCCGCAGGCCCTGCTCGTTGAGCTGCTCGATCTCGGTGAGCGCCGGGTCGGCCTCGGGCAGCAGCACGTCGGGGGCGCCGAGCAGCCACGACGACTTCTGCCCCGATCCCTCGTCGAACGCGGCGCCGCTGTACTTGCGGGCGGAGGAGAACGGCAGGGCGTCCGCGACGCTCCAGGGCCGGTCACCGTCGGCCGGGTAGGCGTCGATGATGGCCTGGAGGCTGGCGTTGGGGTGCGGATCGGAGGCACCGACGGCGCCCAGGACGCGGTGCAGATACGGCTCGTCCGTCCCGTTCAGCGCGCGGACCTCGGACACGTCCATGCCGCCCTCGGTGAGCGTGCCGGTCTTGTCCAGACAGACGACGTCGACCCGGGCCAGACCCTCGATGGCGGGCAGCTCCTGGACGAGGCACTGCTTGCGCCCCAGCCGTACGACACCGATCGCGAAGGCGACCGAGGTGAGCAGAACCAGCCCCTCCGGGATCATCGGAACGATGCCGCCGACGGTACGGGCGATCGAGTCCTTGATGTTGTTGTCCTTGACGACCAGCTGGCTGATGATCAGGCC
Organism: Streptomyces sp. NPDC026062; assembly: GCF_055568375.1. Lineage (NCBI taxonomy): Bacteria > Bacillati > Actinomycetota > Actinomycetes > Kitasatosporales > Streptomycetaceae > Streptomyces > Streptomyces sp. NPDC026062. The sequence continues at coordinate 20,532 of NZ_JBVHOQ010000070.1, read as the reverse complement.
GATCGCGGTCGGGATCATCATCCAGGTGACGTACTTGAGGATGGTGGAGATACCGCTGCGCAGCTCGGACTGGACGAGGGTGAAGCGGGAGGCCTCCTCGGCGAGCTGTGCGGCGTAGGCCTCGCGGCCGACCTTGGTGGCGGTGAAGGCCCCGCCGCCGGCGACGACGAAGCTGCCGGACATGACGTGGTCACCGGCCCGTTTCAGCACCGGGTCCGCCTCGCCGGTGAGCAGCGACTCGTCGATCTCCAGGCTGTCGGCCTCGGCGACGGCGCCGTCCACGACGACTTTGTCACCGGGGCCGAGTTCGATGAGGTCGCCGAGGACGATCTCGGAGGTGGAGATCTCGGCCGCCACCCCGTCCCGGCGCACCGTGGGTTTCGCCTCGCCGATGACGGCGAGGCTGTCCAGGGTCTTCTTGGCCCGCCACTCCTGCACGATGCCGATGCCGGTGTTGGCGATGATCACGAACCCGAACAGGCTGTCCTGGATCGGCGCGACGAACAGCATGATCAGCCAGAGCACGCCGATGATCAGGTTGAACCGGGTGAAGACGTTGGCGCGGACGATCTCGGTCACGGACCGGGACGAGCGCACGGGCACGTCGTTGACCTCGCCGCGGGCGATCCGCTCGGCCACCTCGGCCGCGGTCAGCCCGCGTGTGGCGGCGGGCAGGCCGACCGGGTGCACCGGATCGAGTTCGGAACCGGCGTCGATCTTCACCGGCCGCCCGGGTCCGGAAGGCATGGGTGATCTGTTCGGCTCATCCCCTGAGGGGTCGAGTGCCCGCTGAGTCATGGTTCCGACGGTACGGGCGGAACATCACGTTCACCTGCCGGGGGTCCGAAGATCAGACCGGGGGAGGAGACGAATGGTCCCGTGGGGGTACGGCCCCGATGGCGCGGTCCGCTCTCAGGCGGTGGCACCCGGGGTGTTTCCGGCCTCGCGGCTCGCAGCGGCGGCGCGCTTGAGTGCCGCGTCGCGGCCCCGCACGTACCAGATGCCGATCAGTCCGAGCCCGGCACCGGCCAGACAGGTCCAGATCCACCACAGGTGTCCGTGGTCGTCGAACCAGCCGTAGAACGGGAGCTGGACCAGGAAGAGGACGAACCAGAGGATCGTGCCGCCGGTGATGGTGGCGACGACGGGCCCCTCCAGGGGCTCGGGTGCCTCGTGCTTCGGTGTCCACTTCGCCATGCGTTCAGTGTATGCGGCGTGTGTGTAAAGGCCGTCGGGCCAGTCGGCGCAAGGGTCTACGCGCGGAGATAGCGATCTTTGCCTTATGTATTCATACTGAATCTGCTTACGGCTGACTCGATTCGTTCGTATGAAAGTACAAAGCTGACCGATTTTAGCCCCCCTTCTACGCACGACTGAGGTCATACATGTCCCCCTCGGCCACCGCTCCGGTCGACTCCACCCCGCCCCCGTCGCCCACCGGCGGCCTGGACGGCTTCTTCAAGATCTCCGAGCGGGGGTCGTCGGTCGCGCGTGAGATCCGTGGTGGCTTCGCCACGTTCTTCGCGATGGCGTACATCATCGTGCTGAACCCGATCATTCTGGGCAGCGCGAAGGACATGTACGGCCACCAGCTCGACAGTGGCCAGCTGGTCACCGCGACGGTGCTGACCGCGGCGTTCTCCACCCTGCTCATGGGCGTCATCGGCAACGTGCCGATCGCGCTGGCCGCCGGTCTTGGCGTCAACACCGTCGTCGCCCTCCAGCTCGCCCCCCGGATGAGCTGGCCCGACGCGATGGGCATGGTCGTCCTCGCGGGCATCGTGGTCATGCTGCTCGTCGCGACCGGGCTGCGGGAACGCGTGATGAACGCCGTACCGACCTCGCTCCGCAAGGGCATCGCGATCGGTATCGGTCTCTTCATCCTGCTGATCGGCCTGGTCGACTCGGGCTTCGTCTCCCGCATCCCCGACATCGCGCACACCACCGTGCCGCTCCAGCTGGGCAACGACGGTCACCTCAACGGCTGGCCGGTCCTGGTCTTCGTCCTCGGCGCGCTGCTCACCCTCGCGCTGATCGTCCGCAAGGTGCCGGGCGCGATCCTGATCTCCATCGTGGCGATGACCGTCGTCGCGCTGATCATCGACGCGGTCGCCGACCTGCCGGGCGAGGCCTGGGGCCTGACCGTGCCGGAATGGCCGGGCAATCCGGTCGCGTCGCCCGACTTCGGGCTGATCGGCGACGTCAGCCTGTTCGGCGGCTTCGACAAGGTCGGTGTCCTCACCGGCGTCCTGTTCGTCTTCACCGTGCTGCTGTCCTGCTTCTTCGACGCGATGGGCACCATCCTCGGCGTCGGCGACGAGGCGAAGCTGACCGACAAGGACGGCAACTTCCCGGGCATCAACAAGGTGCTGTTCGTCGACGGCATCGCGGTCGCCGCGGGCGGCGCGAGCTCCGCCTCGGCGGGCACCTGCTTCGTGGAGTCCACGGCGGGTGTCGGTGAGGGAGCCCGTACCGGCTTCGCGAGCATCGTCACGGGTCTGCTGTTCACGGCGTCGCTGTTCCTCACACCGCTGGCGACCATGGTCCCCTCGCAGGCGGCCACTCCGGCCCTGCTGGCGGTCGGCTTCCTGATCATCGCGGGCTCGGTGCGGGACATCGACTGGAGCGACTACACGCTCGCGATCCCGGCCTTCCTCGCCATGGTCATGATGCCGTTCACGTACTCGATCACCAATGGCATCGGCATCGGCTTCATCACGTTCTGCGTGCTGCGGCTGGCGGTCGGCCGAGGCCGTGAGGTGCCGGTGGCCATGTACGTGGTGTCGGCCGTCTTCGTCTTCTACTACGCGATGCCGGCGCTCGGCCTCACGTGATCCCGGAAGGGACGCAGTCTCGGGAGGGCTCACGGCCCGGAGGTCTCCTCAGGTGACCTCCTCGGCCGCGACCCCCTCCGCCCCGTAGAACTTCTCCGTTTCGTCGACGGCCGCCTGGAAGCGCTCGTCGAAATCGTCGCGAATGAGCGTCCGGACCACATAGTCCTGGACGCTCATTCCGCGTTTGGCGGCGTGCTGCTTGAGCCGTTCGAGCAGCTCACCGTCTATCCGCAGGCTGAGCACTGTCGATCCCATGGCAAGCAGGGTTACGTCCTGCGGGCCCGACACGCGTGACTTTCCGGAATCGACTCACTCGTTTGGGTGATCGATTGGTGATCTGGGCCTCGCGCGTGTACCACCGAGTGGTCTTTAGAAAAGGTAATGAGTTACGCTAACAAACATGCCTGACCTGATCCACGACAGCGACAGTGCCGCCGCCGTGAGCTCCCTTCGTTCCGCCGTCATGCTGCTCGGCCGGCGCCTCAAGCACCAGCGCGTCGACGAGTCGCTGAGCCCCACCGAGATGTCGGTGCTCGGCACGCTCGCCCGCTGCGGCTCGGCCACCCCCGGTGAGCTGGCCCGCAAGGAGCATGTGCAGCCGCCGTCGATGACCCGCATCGTCGCGCTGCTGGAAGCCAAGGGATTGGTCAGACTGGAACCGCACCCCGATGACCGTCGTCAGAAGATGGTCAGCCAGACCGAGCAGGCCGAAGCCATGCTCGCCGAGAGCCGCGACAAGCGGAACGCCTGGCTGACCACTCTCGCCGAAGGCCTGGACGAGGACGAGTGGGAGACGCTGCGCAACGCGGCGCCCGTGCTGGAGAAGCTCGCCCACCTGTAGCGGAGCGGGCCGCGCCGGACCATCACCGGCGCACCGCCCCCGCCGTCGCATCCCCGTCAGTCAGCACCATGTCCACGCCCGAGGAGGCGAACCCTTTTGAGTACGGGATCCGGAGCAGACTCCGCCCCCGCACCGACTTCCACCCACGAGAGCAAGCCCGGCGGGACCTTCTCGTCGCTGAAGATCCGCAACTACCGCCTGTTCGCCACCGGCGCCGTGATCTCCAACACCGGTACCTGGATGTCCCGCATCACGCAGGACTGGCTCGTCCTGAGCCTCACCGGGTCCGCCACCGCCGTCGGTATCACCACGGCGCTCCAGTTCCTCCCGATGCTGCTCTTCGGCCTGTACGGCGGCGTCATCGCCGACCGGCTCCCGAAGCGCAAGCTCCTCCTTGTCAGCCAGGCGGCGCTCGGCCTGTGCGGGATCGCGCTCGCCGTGCTCACGCTCTCCGGTGTGGTCGAGGTGTGGCACGTCTATCTGATCGCCTTCCTGCTCGGCATGGTCACGGTCGTGGACAACCCGGCCCGCCAGGCGTTCGTCTCCGAGATGGTCGGCCCGGCCCAGTTGCGGAACGCGGTCAGCCTGAACTCGGCGAACTTCCAGTCCGCCCGTCTCATCGGTCCCGCCGTCGCGGGTGTGCTGATCACCTCGGTCGGCAGCGGCTGGGCCTTCATGTTCAACGGCCTGTCGTTCCTCGCACCGCTCGTCGGCCTGCTGATGATGCGTACGAGCGAACTGCACAAGGCCGTCGTCGTCCCACGCGCCAAGGGGCAGCTCCGTGAGGGGCTGCGCTACGTCTCCGGACACCCCGAGCTGATCTGGCCGATCGTCCTCGTCGGCTTCGTCGGCACATTCGGTTTCAACTTCCCGATCTGGCTGACGGCCTTCGCGGACGAGATCTTCCACGGCGGCGCAGGGATGTACTCGTTCTTCAACATCCTCATGGCGGCGGGCTCCCTCGCCGGCGCCCTCCTCGCCGCCCGCCGCCGCTCCTCGCGGCTGCGGATGCTGGTGGCGGCCGGTACGGTGTTCGGCGCGCTGGAGATCGTCGCCTCCCTGGCACCGTCCGTCTGGCTCTTCGCGCTCCTGCTCGTCCCGATCGGCATGATCGGCCTGACGACCAACATAAGCGCGAACACCAGCGTGCAGATGGCCTCCGACCCGGCCATGCGCGGCCGGGTGATGAGCCTGTACATGATGGTCTTCGCAGGGGGTACGCCGGTGGGCGCCCCGATCGTCGGCTGGATCAGCGACGCGTACGGCGTCCGGACCGGCATGGCGGTCGGCGGGGCGTTCTCCCTGGCGGCCGCGCTCGGTGTCGGCTTCATGCTGGCCCGCGTCGGCGGCCTGCGCCTCAAGGTCGACCTGCGACCGGGCCGCCCGCATGTGCGGTTCGTCCCACGCGAGCAGCTGGCGACGGCGGCCTGAGCGCGGGGGCCGGGGGCGAGACCGCGGCCCCGGCCTCGCATACACATACGCATAGGCACACGGATACGAGACGGCCCCGACCGGGTTTCCGGTACGGGGCCGTCTCATGTCGTGGGAGCGCGGCGTGGCGGGGTGGGGCGCAGGCCGGCCGGTGAGCCGAGGGCGGTGCCAGACTTGCCGTATGAGACTCTTCGCCGCCGTCCTGCCACCGGCCCCCGCCGTCGAGGAGCTGCGCCGGGCGGTGGCTCCACTGCGCTCCCTGCCGGGCGCCGGCACGCTGCGCTGGACCGGGACCGCCGGCTGGCACTACACGCTCGCCTTCCTCGGGGACGTCGACGAGGAGCTGCTGCCCGACCTCCACAGCCGGCTGGAGCGGGCCGCGTACCGGACCGAGGCGTTCCCGCTGCGGATCCACGGCGCCGGGCGGTTCGACGGGCGGGCGCTGTGGGCGGGGGCCGCGGGCGCGCTGGACATCCTGCGGCTGCTGGCCGAGCGCGCCCACGCCGCCGCCCGGAGGGCCGGGGTCCCGATGGAGGAGCACCGCCGCTACACCCCGCACCTGACCCTGGCCCGCAGCCGCGTCCCGGCGGACCTGACCCCGTTCACCTCCGCGCTGGAGGGTTTCGAGGGGATGCGCTGGGAGGCCGGTGAGCTCAGCCTCGTACGCAGTTCGCTGCCGGTGAGCGGGGTGCCGGGGGAGCGGCCCAGGTACGAGGTGGTGCGGGCCTGGGGTCTCGGCCGCAGGCCCTGAGGGCTGTCCCGCCAGGAATTGCGGGACAGTCCTCAGCTCCGGGCCCTGGCCGTCGGAAAGGCGAGCGGGGCGGTTACGCTCGTCGGGTGGACCCGAAGACAAGAAACCGCATCATGGCGGCCGTGCTCGTGCTGATGTTCGTCGTCGTGGCAGCGGCGGCCGCCCTCGGGAACTGAGCCCGTGACAAGGACGGCCGCGGCCTGACCGGTCCGGGTCTACCAGGCGAAGTTCTCCGGCGACGGACCCGGGCCGGGGAAGATCTCCTCCAGCGCGGCCAGCACCTCGTCCGAAAGCTCCAGCTCCACCGCGCGCAGCGCGGAGTCGAGCTGTTCCCTCGTTCGGGGACCCGAGATCGGGCCGGTGACTCCGGGCCGGGTCAGCAGCCAGGCCAGGCCGGCCTCGCCGGGCTCGATGCCGTGCTTGTCCAGCAGGTCCTCGTACGCCTGGACCCGCTCCCGCACCTTCGGGTCGGCCAGCGCCTCGGCGGAGCGGCCCGAGACGGACCGGGCGCCGCCGCCCTCGCGCTCCTTGCGGATCGCGCCGCCGAGCAGTCCGCCGTGCAGCGGGGACCAGGGGATGACGCCGAGGCCGTACTCCTGGGCGGCCGGGATGACCTCCATCTCGGCCCCGCGCTCCATCAGGTTGTAGATGCACTGCTCGCTGACCAGCCCGTAGCTGCCCCGCTGCCGGGCCCTCTCGTTGGCCTGGGCGATCTTGTAGCCGGAGAAGTTGGACGAGCCCGCGTAGAGGATCTTGCCCTGCTGGATCAGTACGTCGATGGCCTGCCAGATCTCGTCGATCGGGGTGGACCGGTCGACGTGGTGGAACTGGTACAGGTCGATGTGGTCCGTCTGAAGCCGCTTCAGGCTGGCGTCGACGGCCCGGCGGATGTTGAGGGCGGACAGCTTGTCGTGGTTGGGCCACGCCTCGCCGTCGGCGCCCATGTTGCCGTAGACCTTGGTGGCGAGCACGACCTTGTCGCGGCGGTCGCCGCCCTGTGCGAACCAGGTGCCGAGGATCTCCTCGGTGCGGCCCTTGTTCTCGCCCCACCCGTAGACGTTCGCGGTGTCGAAGAAATTGACGCCCGCGTCGAGGGCGGCGTCCATGAGCGCGTGGCTGTCGCTCTCGTCGGTCTGGGGGCCGAAGTTCATCGTCCCCAGGACGAGGCGGCTGACCTTGAGTCCGGTGCGTCCGAGCTGCGTGTACTTCATGAGGACAACCCAACGCCTTGGAGTCCGCTCGAAGCAAGGGCGGATCTCCGCGGCAGGCACTGGCTCACCCCGTCCGTCGGCGGGCGGGTGCCAGGATCTGCCCCAGCGCCGCAGCGGTGAGGAGCCAGACGCCGAAGGCGACCGGCAGCGCGCCGATCGGGTGCAGCTGATCGCGGTGGGCGAGCACTCCCCAGGCGACGAGGCCGTTGATCCAGCCGCCCATGGAGAGGATCAGCGCCGCGCGCGGTGAGAGGCGGAGCCGGGCGATGAGCTGGTCCGCGATCAGCACGCCCACCGTCAGCGCGGCCACGCAGGCCGCGAACGCGATCACGAGGAAGCGGCCGGCGATCTTGTCGGTGCCCGCGTTGTCGATGAACGAGGCGCCTATCCCGAGGGGGATGGCGAGCAGGAGAGCGGAGACGACGCGGTTGAAGAGCGACTTCTCCCGCGGGTCGAACATGTTGGTGAATCCCTGGGATCCCGCCATGCCCAGCACGCAGCCGAAGCCGGCGCCGACGAGCGGTGCTTGCGGACCCGGCGCGTCGCTGAGTGCCACCAGCAGAGCCGTGACCAGTGCCGTACCCACCCCGGCGAGCCAGGTGGCGGCCACGGTCCGGGTAGAGACCGCACCGCCGCGCGCTCCCTTTCCGGATATGCGCAGCCGCTGGGGTGCGGAGCCGGGCCGCGGGCTGTTCGGCAGCGGGAACGGGTACGCGGGTACGGGCTGCTGGAAGGGGATCGTGGGCGGGGCGACCGGAGGGCCGGGCGGAGGGACCGGAGGGCCGGCCACGGGTGCGCCCGGTGCGACGGGATCCGCCGGGGCCCCCGAGTGCGGGACCGAGCCCAGGACGGTGGGGGTGTCCCCCGGCAGGGCGGGCCCGGTGGGAGACGGCCCGGCCGCGATCGCGGCCCGTAGCAGGGCGGCGGTCTCCGCCGCGTCCCCGGGCCGGTCGCCCGGCTCCTTGGCCAGCAGCCGCAGCACGATCGCGTCGAGTTCGGCGTAGCCCGCGAGCTCGGTACGCCGGGCGCTCGGCGGTTCGGGGACATCGCCCAGGTGCTGGGCCAGTACGGCCGTGCCGGCACCGGTGAACGGTGGCCTGCCCGTGAGCAGCGTGTGGAGCAGACAGCCGAGGGAGTACAGGTCGCTGCGGCTGTCCAGGACGTCGGGCGCCTTGATCTGCTCCGGCGACATGTACAGCGGGGTGCCGATCACGAAGCCGACGGCGGTCAGATCGGTCGGGGTCATCGCGGCGGCCGTCGACAGCATCCGGGCGATCCCGAAGTCGAGGATCTTGATGGTGCCGTCGGCGGTGAGCAGGACGTTGGCCGGCTTGATGTCGCGGTGCACGATGCCCGCCCGGTGCGCGGTCTCCAGCCCCGCGCAGATCGCGACGCCCCAGCCCATCACCTCCTCGGGCGAGGGGAGTCGCGGTTCGCGGCTCGCCATCACCGAGCCGAGATCCATCCCCTGGAGGTGTTCCATGACGAGGTACAGCACGCGTTCCCCGGCCACCTGCGCCTCGCCGAAGTCGTGCAGGGTGACGATGTGCGGGCTCGACAACCCGCCGACGACCCGGGCCTCACGGGCGAAGCGGCTCGCCGAGGTGTCCTCGTCGATACGGGAGAGGACCTTGACCGCGACCTTCCGCCCGATGCGTTCGTCCTCGGCCAGCCAGACCCGGCCCATTCCGCCGGAACCCATGGGCTCCGTCAGCCGGTACCGGCCGTCGAGAATCTCACCGCGCATCGGTCACCCCTCGGTCAACATGCCTTGTCCGCCCTGTACATGATGACTCGGCAGGTGGCCCGAGGCCCAGCACATCCCGGTACCGGCCGGGCTCGCCGGTAGGGGGCGAGCCCTCGGGGCCTACGCCCCGGCGAACCGGTCCAGCGCCGCCCGCACCGCCCGGCTCGTCGCGGCCCCGCCCAGATGCCCCGCGTCCTCGATCACCGTCAGCTCCGCGTCCGGCCACGCCTTCGCCAGCTCCCAGGCGGTGGACGGCGGGCCGCCCATGTCGAGGCGCCCGTGCACCAGCACGCCCGGGATTCCCGCCAGCCGCCCCGCCTCCCGGATCAGTAGGCCCTCCTCCAGCCACGCCCCGTGGGAGAAGTAGTGCGCGCAGATCCGTACCAGTGCCAGCCGCGCGCTGCCGGGTCGGCCGCTGTACGGGGGCGGGCCGGTGTACGCCTCCTGGGAGAGCACCGCGTCCTCCCAGGCGCACCAGTCCTCCGTGGCCCGGCCCCGTACCTCCGGATCGGGACTCTCCGTGCGCCGGGCGTAGGCGGCGAGCACGTCCGGGGTCGCGTCGCTCGCGGCCTCCGGCACACCGGCCCGGAACACGTCCCACGCCTCGGGGAAGAAGTGGCCGGCGCCCCGGTACAGCCAGTCGATCTCGGATCGGCGGGTCGTGGTGACGGCCGGGATCACGATCTCGCTGACCCGCTCCGGGTGCCGCTCGGCGTACGCCAGGATCAGCGTGGAGCCCCAGGACCACCCGTACAGCAGCCACTTGTCGATGCCGAGCCGGACGCGCAGCCGCTCCATGTCGGCGATCAGGTGGTCCGTCGTGTTGTGCCGCAGGTCGGTGGACGGATCGCTCGCGTGCGGGGTGGAGCGGCCGCAGTTGCGCTGGTCGAAGAGGATCACGCGGTAGCGGTCCGGGTCGAAGTCCTGCCGTGGGCGCGGTGTGCAGCCGGAGCCGGGGCCGCCGTGCACGACCAGGGCGGGCTTTCCGGCCGGGTTGCCGCACGCCTCCCAGTACACGTGGTTGCCGTCGCCCACGTCGAGCATGCCGTGCTCGTACGGTTCGATCGGCGGGTACTTGTCGTCGGGGTGACGTTCCATGACCGTTCTCCCTCTCCCTCTCCCTGTCCCTGTCCCTGTCCCTGTCCCTGTCCCTGTCCCTGTTTCCGCTTCTCTTTCTCCTTCTGTTTCGGATACCTAACCCTTGAGCGCGACGTGGTACGCGGAGGCCCACAGCACCGCGGCGGACGCCAGGCCCACCACGGCCCGCACGCTCCCGTCGGCCAGGCCGGCCGCGAGCAGTACGAATCCGGCGACGCCGACGACGCTCAGCAGGACGGCCGTCCACTTGTACTGCCACTGGTCGTAGAAGCGCGCGAGCGGGAAGAAGTGCAGGCCCACCACGAGGGCGATGGCTGCCGGGATGAACCCGGGGTGCCCGGAGGCGTTGGATGCCGCGATCACCGCGAAGATCGCCACGACCTCGACGCCGTTCACGATGCCGATGGCGCGGCCCCAGTTCGGCGGCAGGCTCACCAGGCGGGGCGACGGCCCGGCGCCCTTGCGGTAGGCGAGGAAGACCGCCACCCCGGTGAGCGGCACGGCGATGATCTCGACGGCCATGGCGGCGCCCGACGAGGCGAGCCCGGATGCCCCGGCGAAGGCCCAGACGACGGCGAACACCGACAGGACGAGAGTGCCCCGGCGGCGCAGGGCACGGGTGAGGGAAACGCACTCGGCATGGGCCGCGTCGGAGGGGGCGGATATGCCGGGCGTTCCCGGCTGCGCAGGCGATTCGGGTGGCGTGGGTGGCGTGGGAGTCATGGGCGTCATGCGCGGAGAGTACAGCGATCATGCTCTCCGGCCGCCGGATTTCCGGGGCCTGTGGGTGCCGGATTCCGTACCGCTCCGCGGCGTAGCCTGGGAAGCGTGAACTCCACTCCCGAGGTACTCGCCGTACTCGACGGCCTGCTTGCCGACGCAGCCCCCGAAGACCGCGGAGCGCTCTGGCAACTGGACAAGCCGGGAAGGGAGTTGGACGCCAACCTGGTCCGTCTGCCGCCGGATGCCGAGGTGGGGGAGCATCAGGAGGACGTGCTGGACGTGCTTCTCGTGGTCCTCGAAGGCAGCGGTCGTCTCACTCCGGGCGGCGGGGCCGAAGCGCTCACCCTGAGCCCCACCACGGTCATGTGGCTCCCGCGCACCTCGCGGCGTTCCCTGGCGGCGGGCCCGGACGGGCTCGCCTACCTCACGGTGCACCGCCGCCGTCCGGGCCTCTCGGTGAGGAGCGCGCCGGCCGCAGAGGTGACGTACGAGGGAGGCGAGGCGCCCTGCGCCCTGGACCGGGTCTGCCCCGAGTGCGGCCGGATGTCGCAGGAGTCCGCGCCGAAATACTGCGGCGAGTGCGGGGAACGCTTCCCGGGGCGTTGACCCCGGGCCGCTGAACCGGGGGAGCGCCTCCGGGCCGCTGCCCCGGAGGCGCTCCTCGCACGGTGCGGCGGCCGTCAGTGCCGCGGCCGGCGGCGGCGTCCCAGGAGGAAAAGGCCGGCGGCGACGAGGAGGAGGGACCCGCTCGCCGCGATGAGGGTGGTGGACGTGCCGGTGTCGGCGAGTCCGGGGCCCGGGGGGCGGCCGCCGTGGTCGCCGTGACCGCCGTGGTGGCCCGGTGGCGGTGTGGGGACGATGTGCGTGTATGCCGGAGAGGGCTTCGTGGGACTCGGGGTCGGGGTCGGGGTGGGTGTCGGTGTGGGTTCGGTGGGGTCGTCCTCGGTGCAGTCGATCTCGGTGGCGAAGGGGAACTGGTGGACCTCGCCCGCGTTGACGGCGGAGCCGTCGTCCGAGAGGGGGCCTGCGGTGAATTCCCTCGCCACCACCGTGCCCTCGATGTTGGAGGGGTCGAGGTCGGTGAGGTCGGCCCGCGGCGCGAAGATCGTGCCTTCCAGGGAGTCGCCGTCCGCCATGGTGATCTCGGTCGCGTCCGGGAAGTTCCACAGCATGTACGGGGCCTGGTCACCCGAAACCCCGGCGAGTTCGGAGACGTGCCAGACGTACGCGCTGTTCGTGCCCGTTGTGTCCACGCTGACCACGAACGGAGTCGTCGCCGACGGGGGCGTGTCGAACGTGATCTCGGAAAGGTTGTTGAGATCCGCGCCGCTCAGGTGGAGGACGTTCGTCCTGCCTTCCACGAGCCTGACGTGAGCGGCCGTCCCGGCGGGGAAGCCGGTCTGGTCGGGCAGCGGGCTTCCGGCGGCGTCGCGCAGGACGACGTTGGTGCTGCAGGTGGCGATCGCTTCCGAGCGGGCCCGGTAGGCCGTGAAGAGCGCGTCGAGGTCGGGCAGACCGGTGGTTTCGGTGACGGAGTCGAGGGGCTGACGGACCGTTGTCTCGATCCGGGGCGTCGAGTTGTAGCCCGTGCCGGATGCCCCCGCCTGCGTGTCGACATCGGCGTTGTTGGCGTCCTGGTTCAGGACGTCGGTGCCGGTAGGGTCCCCGATCTTCAGGTAGCCGTTGCTGAGCACCTTCAGCACGCCCTGCGGTGAACTGTCGGTGTAGTCGATCCTGCCGCCCACGAGCAGGGTGGTCGGCCGGGCGTCACCGGGTGCGGTGAAGGTGCCGGGGGTTTGCAGCCCGACGTTGTAACCGGGGCCGAAGGTGAGGTTTCCGCCGATGGCCACTGAACCCTCGGTCTCGGTGCTGCCCAGGGTGGCGTCGCCCTGGATGATCACGCCGAAGCCGTTGTCCCCGGCCAGTGGGTTGCCCGAGTAGTCGGCCGAGGCGGGGACTGCCGAGGCCAGGCACAGGACACAGACGGTTGCGGCGGCGAGACTGGTGCGTTTCATGCCCGGGAACGTAAATGTGATGACCAGCCCGCGCGTCGTGGCGACGCCATAGAGTCACCCGGATGGGTGTGTGGTTCATCCCTCCGGCGCGTTTCGCTACGGCCGACGGGAGGAAGAGCCCCCGGTTCGGGGCGGGGGAGGGGCCGTCCCCGGTTCAGGGCGGGGCAGCCCCGGTTCAGATCGGGCGAGGGCCGGTTCCCGGTTCAGGACGGGGCGATGTCCGACCAGAGCTGGGTCCGGTCCTGTACGTCACAGGTCACGGTCGTCAGGGAGTTGTACGGGGTCACACTCAGACACGCACCCAGACGTGAGTTGACGTAGGTGTGGCCCTTGGCGGACGTGGCGCCGATCTTCCAGGTCTGGCCCGAGGCACCGTTGCAGTCCTTGAACGCGTACCCGTTGAACTGCTGAGGCTCCAGACACTTCCCCGTCTCCTTGTTCAGAAGGGTGAAGGTGCTGCCCGACCGGGACGAGTACGTCCACGCGTAGTCCATCCTGGTTCCGCTGCTTGACCCCGAACCGCACTGCGCGGTGGTCGCGGTGGCGCCGCCCGAGTACGGGTTGATGGATGCCGCCAGACACCGCCCGCTGGAGGAGTTCTCCAGCCAGTGCGTTCCGGAGGGGGCAGGCTGCGCGGGGGGCTGCCCGCCTCCTCCCGAGCCGCCCGAACTCCCGCCGGAGCTGCTGCCTCCGGAGTCGCTGCCCCCGGAGTCGCCCGACCCGCCGGACGTACCCGACGCGGCGGTGCCACCGCTCGAACCGCCGCTCCCGGTCGTGCCCGCGCCCTCACCGGCGGCCCCGCCCGCACCACCACCGCCCGCACCGCCGCCTGCCGCCTCCTTGGACGGCGAGGCGCCCGGCTTCTTCCCGGAGGCCGACGGCTTGGGCGAGGCCTTCGCGGGATCCGAGGACGGTCCGTCCGTCGCGGACGCGGACGCGGAGCCGGACGAGGCCGGGGCGCCGGGCGTCCGCGGTCCGGAGGCCCCGGGGCGCGCGTCCGCGTCCGGCATCACGAAGGGCGCGAGCTTGAACGTCAGGCCACCGCCCACCACCACGACCACCGGCAGCGCGATGAGCAGCACCCGCCGCCGCCCGGCCCGCCGCCCGCGGGGAGCGTCGGCCGGCTTCCCGTCCGGGCCGGTGCCGGGCTTCACGATCTGTACGGGGCCGGGCTCGGGGTCCGTACCGGCGTCCGGGGAGTCCGGGGCCTCGGCCTCGGTCCCCGCTGCGGGCGGCTGCGCGGCGAACGCCTCGCGCTGGGTGATCCGGTGCGTGACGGCCGGCGGCCACAGGGAGGAGGACACGGCGGGCACATGGCCGGCGGCCAGTTCGAAGAGCTCGTCGGCGGTGGGCCGTTCGGCGGCCTCCTTGGCGAGGCAGGACCTCACGATGCCGGCCAGCTCCGGATCCGTCTCCGGCAGCCGTCCGAAGTCGGGCGACTCGTGGACGATGCGGTACAGCAGGTCGAGCCCGGAACCGTCCCCGAAGGGCGGCCTCCCGTTGGCCGCGTACAGCAACAGGCTGCCGAGCGCGAAGACGTCCGCCGCGCCGGTCAGCTTCTGGTTGGCGACGGCCTGTTCGGGCGCCATGTAGGCGGGGGTGCCGACGACCATGCCGGTCTTGGTGAGCCGGCTCTGATCGGCGGCCCGGGCCACTCCGAAGTCGATCAGGGTGATGCCGTCGAGCGTCAGCATGACGTTGGACGGTTTGAGATCACGGTGCACGATGCCTGCGGCGTGCACCGTGCGCAGCCCGGCCGCCGCGTCGCGCAGCAGCTGCCAGAGGGAGTCGGCGGGCAGCGGCTCGTCGTGCAGCCGTAGAGCCTCGCTGAGCGTGATGCCCGGGATGTACTCGGTGGCGAACCACGGCGGCCGGTGGGTGCGGTCGCTCGCCAGCAGGCGCGCGCTCGTACCGCTCGGCAGCTTGCCGAGGTTGTCCAGCTCGTGCCCGAAGTGCCCCAGGAAGGCGGTGTCCTCGGCCAGTGCGGGGAGTACCTGCTTCACGGCGGCGTAGTGCCCCGCGCCCCGCCCGGCCTGCTTCGACTCCTCCGGTACCACGCCGAGATAGACCCGCCCCATGCCTCCGGAGCCGAGCACCCCGAGCAGTCGGAACGGTCCGATCCTGCGTGGATCCTGCGACTCCAGCGGCCTGGCTCCGCTGCCGCTCACATTGGAATGCTGTTCTGGTCCCCCGTGCATGGCCATAGGTTAGCGGAGGCCTCCATGGGGCTGGTGATCCCCCAAACCCGTTGTCCACAGCCTGTGTTGACGCTCCGGTCGAGCGCCGCCGGGGCACCCGCCCGCCCCCGTTCCCGTCCCCGTGTCGCCCCGCGCCCGTCCTCGTTCCCGCCCCGCGCCCGCCGCCGTTCCCGCCCCGCGCCCGCCGCCGTTCCCGCCCCGCGCCCGCCGCCGTTCCCGCCCCGCGCCCGCTTCCGTTCCCGCCGCGCGCCCGCCGCCGTGCTCGTCCAGTGTCCGGACGCCCAACGCCCGGACGCCCACTGTCCGGGCACCCACTGTCCGGACGCCCCCGGGAACTGGATGGCCCTGCCACCCGTCCTGGAAAGCGAGGTCGAACAGACGGGAACACGGAACATCATGGTGGAGCGGACGGACAGCGGTGTGACCACGGCGGCCGAGGCAGGCGTCTCCCGGTGGGCGTGGGAGCGCCCGGGGCGCTGGACGCGCGGCCGGGTGATCGCCGGGCTCGCGCTGCTCACGGCGCTCCTGCTCGCGTTCCCTCGGGTACTGCCCAACCGGCCCGGCCACCTGGGCAGTCTGCTGGAGGTGTTCCTGCCGTGGCTCGGCCTCGCCGTCGTGCCGCTGCTCGTCTCCGCCCTGCTGCGCCGTTCGGCCACCGCGCTGCTGTCCCTGCTGCTGCCGCTCGCGGCATGGGGCTACGCGTTCGGCGGGCTGTTCCTTGCCGCGCCGGAGGCCGGGGAGCGCGATCTGGTTGTGGTGCAGCACAACGTGAGCGATGTGAACACGGACCCGACAGGAACGGCCCGCACCCTGGCCGATGCCGAGCCGGACCTGATCGCGCTGGAGGAACTCGTCCCTGACGCCCTTCCGGCGTACGAGAAGGCGCTCGCCCCCGACTTCCGGTTCCACGAGGTGCGGGGCACGGTCGGGATCTGGTCGAAGCACCCGCTGTCCGACACGCGAGCGGTCGACATCAAGCCCAAGGGGATCGCGGAGGGCTGGAGCCGGGGCCTGCGCACCGTTGTCCACACTCCGTACGGAGAAGTCGCGGCCTATGTCGCCCATCTGCCCTCGATCCGGGTCGGCATGAGCGGGTACGCCTCCGCCTGGCGGGACGAGAGCGCCCACCTGCTGGGCAGGGCCGTCGCGGCCGAGACGGTCGGCAAGGTGATCGTGCTGGGTGACCTCAACAGCACGGTCGACGACCGCGGTCTGTCCCCTCTCACCTCGCAGCTGAACACCTCGGAGCGCGGCTTCGCGTTCAGCTTCCCCGCATCCTTCCCGCTGGCCCGGATCGACCAGATCCTGGCCCGTGCGGCGACGGTCGGCCGTATCCACACCCTGCCCGCGACGGGCAGCGACCATCTGCCGGTCACGGCCCGGGTCACACTGCGATGAGGGACCGGCCACCAGCCGCCTCACCCACTGGAGGAGACGGTACGGCGGCGCTCTCGCTGCCCGGGGCGCGTGCCACGGGCCGGATCCAGATCCGGAGCTGTCCTGAACGGGCCGCCCCGCGTCTCCTGAAAGGGATGCGGAACCGTCACCAGGCTCTGAGCACGGCGTGGGCCACCCCTGCTTCTCGCCCTGTTCCCTGCCCAGTTCCCCGCCCCGTTCCTATCCCCGCTCTTCGCCCCGTTCCTGAAGTCTCATCCCCAGGATGAGGGCGGCGGGCTCGTCCGCGAGCTCCTCGAACCCGAGGTGCCGGTAGAAGCCGACCGCGCCCGCGTTCGCCTTGCCCACGCCGAGGTGAACCCCGCGGACGCCGCGGCTTCGCAACGCCCTGAGCAAGGTGCGGATCAGGCGGGCCCCGTTGCCTCCACCCTGTGCCTCCGGCAGGAGGTCGATATGCAGATGGGCGGGGTACGCGGCCACCACAGCGGCCGGAGCGGTGGGGGGACGGTCTATCCACCTCTGGGCGAAGGCGTCGGCGGAACCTTCGCGCACCGGCACCCCCTCGCGCCGGGCGCGGAGTGCGGGCCACCATTCCCGTTCGAGGGTCTGCTCGAACGAAGCGGTGTCGGCAACGCCGAGGACGTACCCGGATGCGGGCCGGTCCGGGCGGGCGAGGACCCAGGCGAGGTCGGGGGCGTAGCGGAGGTAGGGGGCGAGGAAGATATCGCCGGGGAGACGCGGGTCCTCGAAGGAGCCCGTCGCGTCCTTGCCCGATGCGGCGGTGCGCAGGCAGATGTCGTAGAGGCGGTCGGTTTCCGCCGGATCGTCCGTGCGGGCGGCGCGAATCCGGGGCTCTTCGGTCGGTTGCGGTCGGTCGTTCACGGGTGCCTTTCGGGGGGAACGGGAGGGGCGGTCGGTCGCCCCGTGCGCGCCAAACCTCTCTGAACCCGGCTCCGAAAGCCACCGCCCCGCACCGGGCGGCCGGCCACGGGTCAGCCGATCCCTCCGTTCGCGTACAGGACCTGCCCGTTGATCCAGCGTCCGGGGCCCGCGAGGAACGCGACGGCTTCGGCTATGTCGGCGGGGGTCCCGAGGCGCTCCAGCGGGGTGCGGGAGGCGATCGCGTCGACGACCTCATCCGGCTTCCCCGCCAGGAAGAGCGGCGTGGCTGTCGGGCCGGGCGCGACGGCGTTCACCGTCACATCGCGGCCCTTCAGCTCGCGGGCGAGGATCAGCGTCATCGCCTCGACCGCGCCCTTGGTGGCGGCGTAGGCACCGTACGCGGGCTGCTGCAGCCGGGTCACCGAGGTCGAGAAGTTGATCAGGGCGCCACCGGCCCGGAGCGTACGGGCGGCGAGCTGGGAGACGACGAAGGTGCCGCGCACATTGATGCGGTGCATGCGGTCGAAGTCGGCGAGGTCGAGCTCGGCGATCGGTGAGAGGAGCATGATCCCTGCCGTGTTGACGACCACGTCGACGCCGCCGTACAGCTGCTCGGCCGTCGCGAAGAGCGAGGCCATCACGGTCTCGTCGGCCACGTCGCCGCCGATCGCGGTCGCCACCCCGCCGGCTGCGGTGACGGCGGCCACGACCTCCTCGGCGCGGGTCTTGTCCCTGCCGTAGTGCACGACGACGGCGAGGCCGTCGGAGCCCAGGCGCTCGGCGACGGCGCGGCCGATACCGCCAGAGGCGCCGGTGACGATTGCCACGCGCGGCGAGGAGGCGGCGGGACCTGCGGTGGGGTTCGCGGATTTCACAGGGTCCACAGGGTTCGCAAGGTTCGCAGAGTTCACAGGGCTTGTGAGGTCTGCGGGGTTTGCGGGGTTTGCAGGGTTCTCGTGGTTAACAGAGTTCATGGTGCCGCCTCCCTCGATTTTATGGACGAATCGTCCATAAAATAAATGTAGACTGATCGTCCATATATGGCAAGCCCCGAAAGGCTGAGGACACGTGGACGAGTCGCCGAAGGGTCCGGAAAGGCGCGGCAGGGGCCGCCGCCCGGCCGCGGAAGTGCGGCAGACCGTGCTGGAGACGGCCGGCGCGATGCTGTTCGAGGCAGGGCTGACCGGGATCACCTTCGAGAAGGTGGCCTCCCGCGCCGGTGCCAGCAAGATGACGCTCTACAAGTGGTGGCCCTCGCCGGGTGCCCTGGCCTTCGAGGCGTACTACACGGCCGTGGAGGACACCCTCGCGTTCGCCGACACGGGTGACATCGAGCGCGACCTCACGGCCCAGCTCCACTCCTTCGTCGGCCTGCTCACCGCCCCGGCCACCGGCCATGTGATCGCCCAGCTCGCCGGTGCGTCGCAGACCGACCCCGCCCTGGCCGATGCCCTCGCGCAGCACTACACCCACCCCCGCCGCCGTCTCGCGGTGGACCGGCTGATCCGTGCGCAGCGGGCGGGCCAGATCCGGGCCGATGTCGATCCCCAGGTGGTTGTCGACCAGCTCTGGGGCGCCTGCTACCACCGCCTCCTGCTGCCGGACGAGCCGCTCGACACCGCCTTCGCCGATGCCCTGATCGACAACCTCCTGCGCGGCATCCGGGGGTGATGCGGCGCGGCGGGCGATGAGTCCCGCCGCTGAGGTCAGTCTGTACTTACGGAGCGGACCACGGGCACGTGGACCACGGCCCCGGGCCCACCGCGCCGGGCCCCGGGCCCACGGTCCGAGGCACGCGATCGGACGCACGTGAGGAGAGCATCATGACCGCCACCTACACATTCGACGTCTTCTCCAGCCTCGACGGATACGGCAGCGCCGGCGGCGACTGGACGGGCTACTGGGGCAAGCAGGGCCCGGAACTACTCGACCACCGCCTCGGCCTCTACCAGGACGAGCAGCGGATGGTCTTCGGGGTGAACACCTACCGGCTGTTCGCGCAGATGCTGGCCGAGAGCACCGAGGACTCCGACGTACGTGACCCCTGGGTGACCCGGATGCGGAGCCTGCCGGCCACCGTGGTGTCGACCACGCTCGAAGGCCCCCTCGACTGGCCGGACGCGACCGTCGCGCACGGGGACGCCGTCGATGTCGTCGCCCGGCTGAAGAAGGAGTCCGACGTTCCGTTGCGCTCGCACGGCAGCCTGTCGATGAACCGGGCGCTGATGGCCGCCGGCCTGGTCGACCGCGTCCAGGTGACGCTCTACCCGGTGATCACCGGGCGGTCGGGGCTGGACCCCGTATTCAAGGGTGCGGCCGACTTCGACCTCGAACTGATCGACCGGCGAACGCTCGACGGCGACATCCAGGAGCTCACCTACCGGCCCACGCTGCACGGCTGAGCCGGTCGGGCCTGCGCCCGCCGGCCGCCATGTCCGACACCTGGCGTGCCCGGCCCCTCCCTGTGCCCAGCAAGCCATGTCCGGCAACCGCCTTGCCCAGCAGTCGCCATGGACGGCAACCGCCTTTCCCGGCACTCGCCATGTACGGCAACCGCCATGTCCGGCCCCTTGTTTCGCCACCGAGGCATCAATCAGGAGGCAGTCACCGCCGCGCGGAGGGCGCGGTTGCGGACCAGGGGCGCGAGGCCCGCCATGAGGAGGGCGGCGGCGAGCGGGAGCAGGTCGAGGTTGACCGCGATGACGACGAAGGCGGCCAGGACGAGCACGGGGCTCCATACGGGAAGCCGCGCGGGGCGGGACGCGACCAGCATGGCCAGCAGGGTCAGGAGGCCGAGCTGGAAGGCCAGGGGTCCCGCGATCTCCAGCGGTTCGGGCAGCGGGGCGGCGTCGTCGAAGCGGGGGAACAGGTCGCCGACGATCACCCAGAGGAAGCACCCGGCCCCGAACACCCCGGCGACCATGGCCGCACCGGCGGCCGCAGCCCTCCGCGCCGTACGGACGGGGACGAGCGCGCGCAGCTCCACGACAAGAGCGCCGAGCAGGAGGAAGGCGGCGAAGAAGAAGGTGTGGCCGATGTTCCAGGCGAGCCCGGGACCGTGGTCGCCGTCCCTGCCGTCGATGAGTCGGAAGACGCCGTAGAGGAGCAGGAAGATCGGAACCAGCAGGGCGAAAAGGCGAGTTGAGCGCGTTGTCTCGGTCATGTCA
The DNA here is from genome assembly GCF_055568375.1 of Streptomyces sp. NPDC026062. NCBI lineage: Bacteria > Bacillati > Actinomycetota > Actinomycetes > Kitasatosporales > Streptomycetaceae > Streptomyces > Streptomyces sp. NPDC026062. Next base: position 239 of record NZ_JBVHOQ010000070.1, on the reverse strand, counting down.
CTACCGTCGCGGACGCCCGGCTCGCGGGCTATCGGGACGATCCCCGACGCCGCCCGGAGGTATTGCCCTGAGAAGTCCCTGACTCCTGGCGCCTGACACTTGGCGCCTGACTTCTGACTCCTGGCACCTGACTCCTGGCAAGAGAGGTCTGACATTGATGCTGATACTGAGGTTCCGGTGGCTGTGGCTCTGGGTCTGACTGACGCCCTGCTGGGCTGTCTTCCGGTTGTACTGTCCAG
>NZ_JBVHOQ010000069.1:17679-28066 GCF_055568375.1 Streptomyces sp. NPDC026062 | reverse complement strand
AGGGAATGGCGTACGACCCGGGTTCCACTTACGTTCCCGGGTGAACACGCCATTTCTGAGGAGACGCCCCGGAGGGACCCCACCCCCACCCACCGAACAGAACGCACCCCGCGGAGCACCCGCACCCAGCCCGTCCGGCGATTGAGGACAAAGACCCCAGCCCCGGACCGGGGCGAGGCCAAAGACCCCCGCCCAAGGGCTACGCCCGTCACCGCACGCGTTCGACCCGCCGTTCGTCCCAGACCGGCTCCGCCGTCTCGCGTACGACGCCGTCCGAGCCGAAGACCAGGTACCGGTCGAAGGACTTCGCGAACCACCGGTCGTGCGTGACCGCCATCACCGTCCCGTCGTACATCTCCAGCCCGTCCTGGAGGGCTTCGGCCGACTCCAGGTCCAGGTTGTCGGTCGGCTCGTCCAGAAGCAGCGCGGTCGTGCCGGCCAGCTCCAGGAGCAGGATCTGGAAGCGGGCCTGCTGGCCGCCGGACAGCCTCTCGAAGGCCTGGTCCCCCTGGCGCTCCATCTCGTACCGCCGCAGGACGGACATGGCCCCGCCCCGGTCCTTGGCGTGCTCCGTCCACAGGATCTCGACGAGCGTCTTGCCCAGCAGCTCCGGATGGGCGTGGGTCTGCGCGAAGTGCCCCGCCACGACGCGCGCGCCGAGCTTCCACTCCCCGGTGTGCGCCACGTCGCCCCCGGCCAGCAGCCGCAGGAAGTGGGACTTGCCCGACCCGTTGGACCCGAGGACGGCGACGCGCTCCCCGTAGAAGATCTCCAGGTCGAACGGCTTCATCAGGCCGGTCAGCTCCAGGTTCTTGCAGGTCACCGCCCGCATCCCGGTCCGGCCGCCGCGCAGCCGCATCTTGATGTCCTGCTCGCGCGGCGGCTCGGGGGGCGGGCCGGCGTCCTCGAACTTCTTGAAGCGGGTCTGCATCGCGTGGTAGCGGTTGGCCATGTCGGGGCTGTTCGCCGCCTGCTGCCGCATCCGCAGGACGAGGGCCTTCAGCCGGGCGTGCTCCTCCTCCCAGCGGCGCAGCAGTTCCTCGAAGCGCGCGAACCGTTCCTTGCGGGCCTCGTGGTACGTACCGAATCCGCCGCCGTGCACCCATACGTCGCTGCCGGCCGGGCCGGGCTCCACGCTGACGATCTTCTCGGCGGCCCGGGAGAGCAGTTCCCGGTCGTGGGAGACGAAGAGGACCGTCTTGCGGGTCTCCTTCAGCTTCTCCTCCAGCCAGCGCTTGCCGGGGACGTCGAGGTAGTTGTCCGGCTCGTCGAGCAGCAGCACCTCGTCGGGCCCGCGCAGCAGCGCCTCCAGGACCAGCCGCTTCTGCTCACCGCCGGACAGCGTGCGCACCTCGCGCCACTGCGCCTTCTCGTACGGGACGCCGAGCGCCTGCATCGTGCACATGTCCCAGACGGTCTCGGCCTCGTACCCGCGCACCTCCGCCCAGTCGCTCAGTGCCTGCGCGTACGTCATCTGCGCGGCCTCGTCGTCGTTGGTGAGGATCAGCTCCTCGGCCCGGTCGACGGCGTGGGCGGCCTCCCGGATCCGGGGCTGGGCGACGGACACCAGCAGGTCCCGCACCGTGCGCTCGTCGCGCACCGAGCCGACGAACTGCTGCATCACGCCGAGGCCGCCGCTCACCGAGACCGAGCCGCCGTGCGGCTGGAGGTCCCCGGCGATCAGCCTCAGCAGCGTGGTCTTCCCGGCACCGTTCGCCCCGACGAGGGCGACCACGGCACCGTCCGCGACGCGGAACGAGGCATCGCCGAGCAGCACCCGCCCGTCCGGTAGGTAGTACTCGAGATGGCCTGCTTCAAGATGTCCCATACAGAGCATTGTCACGGGCGGCGAAGCTATGGCCCAACTGGTTTGGGTTCCGTCTAGGATTCGGCGCATGAGCTTTGGGCAAGGGGGGCCCTCGTGGGGGCCCGGGGGCACTGGGACTCCGGACTGGGCGGCGCTGGCCGAGGAATCCGCGGCACGCGCCAGGCGCAAGAAGTGGCTGATGATCGGCGGGGGCGCGCTGGCCACCGCGGCGGTCGCCGCGATCGTGGCGACCGCCGTCATCACCACCAACAAGAACGGCTCGGGCGGGACGTCGGGGAAGAGCGCGAGCGAGCTGCCGTCGGCGACCGCTCTGCCGAGCGAGACGGCGGAGCCCGAGCCGTCGTTCTCGTCGGTCGCCCCGCTGCCCCCGCCGGACCCGAAGGACTACATATCCGACGTGAAGAAGGACCGGGCGCCCGTCGACGTCGCCGCCTTCTTCCCCGGCAAGAAGCTGACGATGGGCAACCGCGTCTACACCAAGGGCGCGACGCACCACACCACGAAGTGCGCCACCACCACCCAGGGCGCGCTCGGCTCGATCCTCCTGAACAACGGCTGTGACCAGGTCATCCGTGCCACGTACAGCCGCAGCGGGGTGGCGGTGACCCTCGGGCTCGCGGTCTTCGAGACGGAGGCCCAGGCCAAGAAGGCCGCCCAGCAGGCCAGCGGCAGCATCGCGTCGCTCAGCGGATCCGGTGTGCCGGTGTTCTGCCGAGGTGGTTCCGTCTGCCGTCGCACGGCCAACTCCTACGGCCGGTACGCCTACTTCGCGATCAGCGGCTTCACCAACGGCAAGAGCGTCACCAAGACCGACAAGAACGTGTACGCCGTCGGCGACGACCTGACCGACTTCACCTTCCGCCAGATCCGCCACCGGGGCGAGACCCAGGCCTCGGCAGCCGCCGCCGCTCCCACCGCCTGACCCGTACGCCGTTCCGTTCCGTCACTTCCCCCGGACGCGGAGGACCGCTGCTGTGCGTCTCGTCTTCCTGGTCTCCTTCCTGCGCATCCTGCGTCACCGCGATGCCATCGGCACCGACCTGGCCCCCGACGAAGCCGTGGTCCTGGATCCGCCGGACGCCCCGCTGCGCGCCGCTCTCACCGCGGCGACGGCCGGTGACCACGCCCCGGCGCGGGAACTCCTCGCCTCGACGCGGATGCACGCCCAGTGGGAGCGCAGGGACGCGTATGTGAGCCGGCTGGCCAGGACCGCGCTGCACCACGACGGCTGGCTGGACGCCTGGCTCGCGGAGTCCCCCGATGACCCCGACGCCCTCCTGGTCGTCGCCGACTTCCACCTCCACCAGGCGTGGCGGGTACGGACGAGCGCCCGCGCGAAGGATGTAGAACAGGACAGGTTCCAGGCCTTCTTCGCGCTTCTGGAGGACGCCGTGCCGGTCATCGGCGCCGCGGCCGAGCTCAACCCCGCCGACCCGGTCCCCTGGCGCATCGCCCTCACCCACGCCCGGGGCACGCAGGCCCCGCGCGAGGTCTTCGACGCGTATCTCGCCGAGGCGGAGGCCCGCGACCCGCACCACTTCGGCTGTCACGTCCAGGCGTTGCAATACGTGTGCGCCAAGTGGTACGGCTCGCACGAGGAGATGTTCCGGTACGCGGAGCGGGTGGCCGAGTCCGCCCCGCCCGGCTCCAGGCTGCACGCGCTGCCGCTCCAGGCGGCGCTGGAGTACCGGCTGTCCGAGGCGGACGAGCCCGAGGGCCCCGACCCGTACGGGCCCAAGGTCGCCGCGGCCATCACCCGCGCCCTGGCCCTCTCCGACACGTACGACGGGGCGGGCGACCACGAGGCGGCCGGCTTCCGCAACGACCTGGCCCTGATGCTGATCCTGGCCGACCGGCCGGCCGAGGCCCTCGACGTGTTCCGGGCCATCGGCGTCCACGCCACCGAGTACCCGTGGAACCGCCTCGGCGACCCCCGTGCCGAATTCCTCGAAGCCCGGTCCGATGTCCGGCTCGACCTCGCCGCACGGATCCCGCTCCTCGGCCGCCCGCCGGCCCCGCCCGCCACCGCACCGGACTGGGCGGCCCTCACCCCGCGCGCGGTCGGGATCGTCCCCGCACCCCCGGCCGATGTGGCCCAGGCAGCCCTGATCTGCGGCTTCTCCTTGCGTACGGCTCCGGCGGGTGACGGCTACAGCTATGTCGAGGTGGTCCCCGAGGCCACCCGGGGCCGGCGCTCGGCGCTGCTCCCCCAGGAACCGCTGACCGCGGCGGCGGAGACCTTCACGACCGGCGAGACCTGGCCCGCCCTGATCCTGCACCGCACCCCCGAGCGCTGCACCGTCACCGCCCTCCACCAGGGCCGGCGGATCGCCACGCACACCTGGGACGCCGAGTCCCCCGCCCCCGACCACGCGGACGTACAGGACGTCGCGGCGGACCTCGCACATCTCTACCGGGTGGCGGACCCGCGCCCGCTGGCCCACATCCTGCGCGCCACCGGCGACCCGGTCCGCCACCAGGCCGAGCTGGTGACCGCCCTCGGCCTGCCACCCGTGCCTCCGGGCTTCGGCGGGGACACCGAGGTCCTGGCCGGGATACCCGGCGCCCGGGTACAGGCCCGCCGCTCCGTCCTCGCGGGCATGCGCGACACGATGACGACGAGCACCGGCGCCCATCCGGACGCTCCCGGGAACGGCACCCCGCGCACGGGCCGCTGGTGGCTGACCCGGGGCGCCGCGCTGCTGGCCGTCGGCGCCGCGGCGGTCTACGCCTGGTGGAGCCCGAGGGTCGGCTGGTTCCGCTCCTCGCTGCTGAGCGGCGCCGCGCTGTACCTGGCGGGCTCACTGGCGTCCGCGCTGCGCCGCCGGAGACGTGCGGCCTCCTGACCGCACGTCAACCGCAACGCACCGCCGCGGAAGAACAGCATCCTGACCGCGCGTCAGCAGCAGCACCGCCCCGAGCGGACTGCACGTCAGCAGCAGCCCGCCCCGGGCAGCGTCCGCACATTGCGCGCCTCGTTCGCACGGGCGGCCAGCAACTCATCGGCCGGGTAGGCGACTTCCTCCAGCGTCAGCCCGTGCGGCCGCACCACGTGCACCCCGGGATCGCGCACCCCGGCCGCCAGCACCTCGGCCGGCCACGGAGCCGGGCGGCGGCCGTCGCCCACGAACAGCATCGCCCCCACCAGCGCCCGCACCATGTTGTGGCAGAAGGCGTCGGCCCGCACGGTCCCGGTGATGATCCCGGACGCCTCGTCACGTACCCAACTCAGCTTCTGGAGCGTCCTGATGGTCGTGGCACCCTCGCGCTTCTTGCAGTACGCGGCGAAATCGTGCTCCCCCGTCATGCGCGCGGCGGCGGAGTTCATCGCCTCGACGTCCAACGGCCGGTCGTGCCACAGCACATGACCGCGCACCAGCGGATCGACGCCGCCCCGGCCGTCCGACACCCGGTAGGCGTAGCGGCGCCACAGCGCGGAGAACCGGGCGTTGAAGCCGGCCGGTGCCTCCTCGATCCGGTGGATCCGCACATCGGGCGCCATCCGTCCGGCCATCCGCCGCAGCAGCATCGAAGCGTGCTCGGCCCACACCTCGGCGGGCAGGTCGACATGCGCGACCTGGCCGCGCGCGTGCACTCCGGCGTCGGTGCGCCCGGCCACGGTCAGGTCGTAGGTGCGGGCGGAGCGGGTCACGGTCCGCAGCGCGTCCTCGATCTCCCCCTGCACGGTCCGCCGGCCGGTCTGCTTCGCCCAGCCCGAGAAGTCCTTGCCGTCATAGGCCAGGTCCAGCCGCACCCGGACGAAGCCGGGCTCCACCACGTCACTCACACCAGCGTTCCTCTCAAGATCCGTACACAGCGGAACGGGCCCGCACCGCCCCGAAGGGTGATGCGGGCCCGTCCAGAGGTCTCAGAACGCTCAGGCGTCCTTGGACTCCTCGTCGGCCTCGGCCGGCTTGGCGTCCTCGACGGACTCGACCGGGGTCTCGTCCTTCTTGAGGGCGTCTTCCTTGACCGCACGCTTTGTGGCGGCCTCGGCCTCACCGGTGGCCTGCTGGGCCACGGTCAGGGCCTCGACCAGCTCGATGACGGCCATCGGGGCGTTGTCGCCACGACGGTTGCCGATCTTGGTGATACGGGTGTAACCACCGGGGCGGTTCTCGTACCGGGGGGCGATCTCGGTGAAGAGCGTGTGCACGACGCCCTTGTCCGTGATCGACTGCAGCACCAGGCGACGGTTGTGGATGTCGCCCTTCTTCGCCTTGGTGATGAAGCGCTCGGCGACCGGACGCAGGCGGCGGGCCTTGGCCTCGGTCGTGGTGATGCGGCCGTGCTCGAACAGCGACTTCGCGAGGTTGTTGAGAAGAAGCTTCTCGTGCGCAGCGCTGCCGCCCAGACGGGCACCCTTGGCGGGCTGAGGCATGGTTTTCTCCTTGTGTGCTGCACCGGCCGTATCAGGTACCGGTGTCAGTTCCCACGCGGCGGTTGCCACGCGGAAGTCTTCAGGGGCCGGACGTACCTTCGTCCGGCCTGCCGGGCGAATTCACACCCGTCCGGCGATCGAGGACAGAGCCCCGGCCCGGCCCGGGGCACGCGTCAAGGACACGCGCCCCGGCCGGAGGTGGCTCAGTACTGCTCGGTCTCCACGAAACCGGCGTCCGCGTCGTCGTCGGCACCGAAGGCGTCGGCGGCGGCGGTCGGGTCGAAGCCGGGAGGCGAGTCCTTCAGCGCCAGGCCCATACCGGCCAGCTTCGCCTTGACCTCGTCGATCGACTTCGCACCGAAGTTGCGGATGTCGAGCAGGTCCGCCTCGGAGCGGGCCACGAGCTCGCCCACCGAGTGGATACCCTCGCGCTTGAGGCAGTTGTACGAGCGGACCGTGAGCTCCAGCTCCTCGATCGGCAGCGCCAGATCGGCGGCGAGAGCGGCGTCCGTGGGCGAGGGGCCCATGTCGATGCCCTCGGCGTCGATGTTGAGCTCGCGCGCCAGACCGAACAGCTCGACCAGGGTCTTACCGGCCGACGCCATGGCGTCACGGGGACGCATGGCCTGCTTGGTCTCGACGTCGACGATCAGCTTGTCGAAGTCGGTGCGCTGCTCGACACGGGTCGCCTCGACCTTGTACGTGACCTTGAGCACCGGCGAGTAGATGGAGTCGACCGGAATCCGGCCGATCTCCTGGCCCACCTGCTTGTTCTGGACGGCGGAGACGTAGCCGCGACCGCGCTCGACGGTCAGCTCCATCTCCAGCTTGCCCTTGCCGTTCAGCGTGGCCAGGACGAGGTCCGGGTTGTGGACCTCGACACCGGCCGGCGGGGCGATGTCGGCAGCGGTGACCAGGCCGGGACCCTGCTTGCGCAGGTACATCACGACCGGCTCGTCGTGCTCCGAGGAGACGACCAGCTGCTTGATGTTGAGGATGAGGTCGGTCACGTCCTCCTTGACGCCCGGCACGGTGGTGAACTCGTGCAGGACACCGTCGATGCGGATGCTGGTGACAGCGGCACCCGGGATCGAGGAGAGGAGCGTGCGGCGCAGGGAGTTGCCGAGCGTGTAGCCGAAGCCCGGCTCCAGCGGCTCGATGACGAACCGCGAACGGAACTCGTCAACGACCTCTTCGGTCAGCGACGGACGCTGAGCGATAAGCATGTGTGAATCCTTCAGTCATGGGCGCCCACTATTTGACACCCGACAGATGAAACAAGGATACGGGCGGCACACCCCCGTAGGGGGCATACCGCCCGTACCCACGCTACTGACGCACGGCCGTCACCGGCCGTGGCGGATCAGACGCGGCGACGCTTCGGCGGACGGCAGCCGTTGTGCGGCGTCGGGGTGACGTCCTGGATCGAACCGACCTCCAGGCCCGTGGCCTGCAGGGAGCGGATCGCGGTCTCGCGGCCGGAGCCCGGACCCTTGACGAAGACGTCAACCTTGCGCATGCCGTGCTCCTGCGCGCGGCGGGCGGCCGACTCGGCGGCCATCTGCGCGGCGAAGGGGGTGGACTTGCGCGAGCCCTTGAAGCCGACGTGGCCGGCGGAGGCCCAGGAGATCACGTTGCCCGAGGGGTCCGTGATCGAGACGATGGTGTTGTTGAACGTGCTCTTGATGTGCGCGTGGCCGTGAGCGACGTTCTTCTTTTCCTTGCGACGCACCTTCTTGGCTGCGCCCTGACGACCCTTGGGGGGCATGTCTTGACTCCAGATGGAGAGGGGAGGTGATCGGTCCTACAGCGAAGACCGCTGGATGCTGCGGATGTCCGGAGACCCGGACGCTCGCAGTGCGTCCGCTGAGGACTACTTCTTGCCCGGCTTCTTCTTACCGGCGATCGCGCGACGCGGACCCTTGCGGGTACGGGCGTTCGTGCTGGTGCGCTGGCCGTGGACCGGGAGACCGCGACGGTGGCGGATGCCCTGGTAGCAGCCGATCTCGATCTTGCGGCGGATGTCGCCCTGGATCTCGCGGCGAAGGTCACCCTCGGTGCGGAGGTTGGCGTCCACGTACTCGCGGATCTTGACCAGGTCCTCTTCGGCCAGGTCACGAACGCGGGTGTTCGGGTTCACGCCGGTGGTGGCGAGGATCTCCTTGGACCGGGTGCGCCCGATACCGAAGACGTAGGTGAGGGCAACCTCCACGCGCTTTTCGCGCGGGATGTCAACACCTGAAACGCGTGCCATTCAATGGCTCCAGTTGTCATGTCGGGGGTCTTCCGCAGTGCCACTCCCGACCGCCGACCTCTCGCTGGGAGAGGTGGTACGCCCGGGTCTCCGGCCCCCGCCGGAGGTGTCGTCAGCCGAAGCTTGGACGGGCACTGCGTATGTACGTTTACGTGCGTCGCGCGAAGTACTGCGAGATGCGAGGGGGTCGTGCGTCAGCCCTGGCGCTGCTTGTGGCGCAGGTTGTCGCAGATGACCATGACCCGACCGTGACGGCGGATCACCTTGCACTTGTCGCAGATCTTCTTGACGCTCGGCTTGACCTTCATGGGATGTCAGGTTCTCCGGGTCAGTGCCAGCACCCCGCCGAAGCGAGATGTGGGCAAGATCTACTTGTAGCGGTAGACGATCCGGCCACGCGTCAGGTCGTACGGGGAGAGCTCCACCACGACCCGGTCGTCCGGAAGGATTCGGATGTAGTGCATCCGCATCTTGCCGGAGATGTGCGCGAGGACCTTGTGACCGTTCTGGAGCTCCACCTTGAACATGGCGTTCGGGAGGGACTCGATCACGGTGCCCTCAATTTCGATGGCACCTTGCTTCTTGGCCACGCTTCGCCTTTCGAATCGGCTACCTTGATCGACTTCCGTCACTCGTATGCGGACACACGGATGCACGAGAGCCGACGAGTCAGTCTACGTCAGCGGACTCCAAAAGACGAATCCGTCAAGTTTGCCCACCGCGGCTGATCCTTAGACCTCCGGGTGGATGTCAATCACCCCGCCGGACGGGGCTCGGCCCAGCGGGCCGGGCGCCGCCTCGACGCCGGCCCCTCCCCCACGCAGACCTCGCGGGCTCGGCGCCGGGGCGCCTCACAGGCCTCGGCCCGCTGCGCCGGGCTCGGCCCGCCGGACGGGGCTCAGCCCAGCGGGTCGGGCGCCGCCTCGACGCCGTACTGCGCCAGTTTCTCGCGGCCGCAGTCCGGGGCGGTCAGGACCAGCGGGCCCTGCTCCGTGAGGGCGATGGAGTGCTCCCAGTGGGAGGACCAGCTGCCGTCGGTGGTGATGACGGTCCACTCGTCCTCCAGCACCTCCGTACGGGCCGTGCCGAGGGACACCATCGGCTCGATGGCCAGACAGAGGCCCGGGACCAGCTTGATGCCCTTGCCGCGCTTGCGGGCGACGTAGTTCAGCACGTGCGGGTCCATGTGCATCTCGGTGCCGATGCCGTGCCCGCCGTAGTCCTCGATGATCCCGTACTTGCCCGTCGCGGGACGGGGCTGGCGGCGAATGTAGGACTCGATCGCCTTCGAGATGTCCACGAGGCGGTTGTTCACCTTCATCGCCGCGATACCGGCCCACATCGACTCCTCGGTCACCCGGGAGAGCTCGACGAGCTCCGGAGCGTGACCGGTGCCGACGAAGGCCGTGTACGCGGCGTCGCCGTGCCAGCCGTCGATGATCGCGCCGCAGTCGATCGAGATGATGTCGCCGTCCTTGAGGACGGTCTTGTCGTCCGGGATGCCGTGGACGACGACCTGGTTCACCGAGGTGCAGATCGTCGCGGGGAATCCGCCGTACCCGAGGAAGTTCGACTTCGCGCCGTGGTCGGCGATCACCTTGCGGGCGACCTGGTCCAGGTCCCGCGTGGTGGCGCCGGGCACCGCCGCCTCGCGGGTGGCCGCGTGAATGGCAGCGACCACCAGCCCCGCCTCGCGCATCTTCGCGATCTGCTCGGGGGTCTTGATCTGCACCATTGCGCGGCGCCTTTCTGGAGGGACGGTGACGGCTGCGGCGTACTCAACGATACGGCGCAAACAGTCGGGCGCGGCGCCCCCACGGCGCCCCGGCCGCCGGGCACGGATGGACTGCGGGGGTGGCGACGGCCGTGGCGGCCTTACGCGCCACCCAGGCCCCCCCGGGCACCACCCAGACCGAGACCCGCG
>NZ_JBVHOQ010000069.1:0-17669 GCF_055568375.1 Streptomyces sp. NPDC026062 | reverse complement strand
CGTACATCCCCCCCACCCGGCCCCGCGCCCGTCCGGCCGGCCGGGCCCGGCCGCCCCCAAACAAAACCCCCCGCCAAAACCCGCCCCCCCCCCCCCCCCCCGCCCCCCCCCCCCGACTGCACTGTATGAACTGCGGGGTGCTCTCAGTCCTTGTCGGACTTCAGAGCCTCCATGGCCCGCTCGGTCACATCCGTGACCTTGCCGAGCGCGGAGATGGTGACCACCAGGTCCTGCGACCTGTAGTAGTCGATGATCGGCTCGGTCTGCGTGTGGTAGACCTCCAGCCGGGTGCGGACCGTCTCTTCGCTGTCGTCGTCGCGCTGGTACAGCTCACCGCCGCAGGTGTCGCAGACACCCTCGGCCTTCGGCGGGTTGTACGTCACGTGGAACACGTGCGCGCTGTCGTTGCGGCAGATCCGGCGGCCCGCGATCCGCTTCACGACCTCGTCCTCGGGTACTTCGAGATCGAGGACCGCGTCCAGCTTTACGCCCTCGTCCTTGAGCATCACATCAAGGGCTTCGGCCTGACCCACGTTGCGCGGGAAGCCGTCGAGCAGGAAGCCGTTGACCGCGTCCGGCTGGGACATGCGGTCCTTGGCCATCCCGATCGTGACCTCGTCCGGCACCAGCTGTCCCGCGTCCATGTAGGCGCGGGCCTGCTTGCCAAGGTCGGTGCCCTGGCTGATGTTGGCGCGGAAGAGGTCGCCCGTGGAGATGTGCGGAATCGACAGGTTCTTGGCAAGGTACGCAGCCTGCGTTCCCTTGCCGGCACCCGGCGGGCCGACGAGGACGATTCGCATCAGCGGAGGAACCCTTCGTAATTGCGCTGCTGGAGCTGACTCTCGATCTGCTTCACGGTCTCCAGACCCACACCCACGATGATCAGGATGCTCGTCCCGCCGAACGGGAAGTTCTGGTTCGCGCCACCGAAGCCTGCCAACGCCATCGTCGGCACAAGAGCGATCAGACCCAGGTACAGCGAGCCCGGCCAAGTGATCCTGTTGAGCACGTAGCTCAGGTACTCGGCAGTAGGTCGACCAGCCCGGATACCCGGGACGAAGCCACCATACTTCTTCATGTTGTCGGCGACTTCCTCGGGGTTGAACGAAATCGCCACATAGAAGAAGGCGAAGAAGACGATCAACAGGAAGTACGTCGTCAGGTAGTACGGGTGGGTGCCCTTGACGAAGTGGTCCTGGATCCAGGTCGCCCAGCCCGCGGTGGAGTTGGAGAACTGGACGATCAGGGCCGGGATGTAGAGCAGCGAAGAAGCGAAGATGACGGGGATCACACCCGCCTGGTTCACCTTCAGCGGGATGTACGTGGACGTACCACCGTACGAGCGGCGTCCGATCATGCGCTTCGCGTACTGCACCGGGATACGGCGCTGGGCCTGCTCGACGAAGACGACGAGGGCCACCATCACGAAGCCGATCAGGATGACGGTGCCGAACTCGATCCAGCCGTCGGCGAGCTTGCCGCTCGTCTTGATGGCCCAGAGGGCGCTCGGGAAGCTGGCGGCGATCGAGATGAACATCAGGATCGACATGCCGTTGCCGATGCCGCGGTCGGTGATGAGCTCACCGAGCCACATGACGGCGGCGGTGCCGGCGGTCATCGTGATCACCATGACGACCGTGGTGAACATCGACTGGTTCGGGACGATCTGGTCGGCGACCGGGCAGCCGCTGAAGAGCGCACCGCTGCGGGCGGTGGCCACCAGGCCGGTGCCCTGCAGGATGGCGAGTGCGACCGTCAGATAACGCGTGTACTGCGTGATCTTTGCCTGGCCGGACTGCCCCTCCTTCTTGAGCGCCTCGAGTCGGGGAATCACCACGGTCAGCAGCTGAAGAATGATGCTGGCCGTGATGTACGGCATGATGCCGAGCGCGAAGATCGTGATCTGCAGCAGTGCACCACCGCTGAACATGTTCACCAGGCCGAAGAGGCTGTTGTTGCCCTTGCCGGCCTGATCAACACAGGTCTGGACGTTCTCGTAGCTCACTCCCGGTACAGGGATGTGCGCCCCGAGTCGGTAGAGCACGATGATGCCGAGCGTGAAGAACAGCTTCTTGCGCAGGTCGGGCGTCTTGAACGCCCGGGCGAACGCGGTGAGCACGGTGCCTCCTGCGACCCCCGCGCAATGCGTAGAGGTGACGGTCTTGAGGATCGACGAATACGTAACAGTCAAAGGTCCCCGGGCGCTTGCGCCCAGGGGGATATCACAGCAACGGAGGCCACCTTACCGGCGTACATGCCCCCCTAGGAACGACCAACCGGGGATGCCCCATATGAGAGGCATCCCCGGTCGGATGTTCAGGCCACCGAATGGTCCGAGTTGTCTCAGACGAGCTCGGTGACGGTGCCGCCGGCAGCGGCAATCTTCTCCTTGGCGGAGCCGGAGACGGCGTCAACCGAAACCTGCAGCGCCACGGAGATCTCGCCCTGTCCGAGGACCTTGACGAGGTGGTTGTTGCGCACAGCGCCCTTGGCGACCAGGTCGGCCACCGTGACCTCTCCACCCTCGGGGTAGAGCGTCGCGAGCTTGTCCAGGTTCACGACCTGGTACTCGGTGCGGAACGGGTTCTTGAAGCCCTTGAGCTTCGGGAGACGCATGTGGAGGGGCATCTGGCCACCCTCGAAGCGCTCCGGAACCTGGTAACGGGCCTTGGTGCCCTTGGTACCACGACCAGCGGTCTTACCCTTGGACGCCTCACCACGACCCACACGGGTCTTGGCGGTCTTGGCACCCGGGGCAGGCCGGAGGTCATGCGCCTTCAGCGGCTTGTTCTCCGCCATGTCAGTCGACCTCCTCAACCGTCACGAGGTGGCGGACGGTGTGAACCATTCCGCGGAACTCGGGGCGGTCCTCCTTGACAACCGAGTCGTTCAGGCGCTTGAGCCCGAGCGAACGCAGGGTGTCGCGGTGGTTCTGCTTGCTGCCGATGTACGACTTCGTCTGCGTGATCTTGAGACGGGCCATTACGCACCCGCTCCCGCACGCGCACGAAGCAGAGCCGCGGGGGCGACGTCCTCGAGGGGCAGACCGCGGCGGGCCGCGATCTCCTCGGGACGCTGCAGGCCCTGGAGGGCCGCCACGGTCGCGTGCACGATGTTGATCGGGTTCGAGGAACCGAGCGACTTCGACAGGATGTCGTGAACGCCGGCGCACTCCAGAACGGCGCGCACCGGGCCACCGGCGATCACACCGGTACCGGGGGAAGCAGGCTTGAGCAGAACGACGCCCGCAGCCTTCTCGCCCTGGATCGGGTGAGGGATGGTGCCCTGGATACGCGGAACCTTGAAGAAGTTCTTCTTGGCTTCTTCCACGCCCTTGGCAATGGCCGCGGGAACTTCCTTGGCCTTGCCGTAACCGACACCGACGGTGCCGTCACCATCGCCCACCACGACCAGCGCGGTGAAGCTGAAGCGACGACCACCCTTCACAACCTTGGCGACACGGTTGATCGCGACGACGCGCTCGACGTACGCGGTCTTCTCGGCGGCAGCAGCGCCGCCGTCACGGCCCTTCCGGTCCCGCCGCTCGCCGCCACCGGCACCGCTTCCGCGGCGCTGGGGTCCAGCCATTGGATTTACCTCTCTCTGTTACGTCCGCTGTGCGTAGGAACCGGGGCTTAGAACTTCAGCCCGGCTTCACGGGCGGCGTCAGCCAGAGCGGCAATCCGCCCGGCGTACTGGTTACCACCGCGGTCAAACACGACGGCCTCGACGCCTGCGGCCTTGGCACGCTCGGCGACCAGGGCGCCGACCTGCTTGGCCTGGCTGCTCTTGTCGCCCTCGCCACCACGGATGGAGACGTCCAGGGTCGACGCCGACGCGAGCGTGTGGCCCGCGATGTCGTCGATGACCTGAGCCACCATGTGGCGGTTGGAACGCGTCACAACCAAGCGCGGACGCTCCGGCGAACCGGAGATGTGCTTGCGGACGCGAATGTGGCGACGCTTGAGGGCTGCGCGCTTGTACGCGTCGCCCTTGGCGATCTTTACGCCGTATGCCATCGCTACTTACCAGCCTTTCCGACCTTGCGGCGGATGACCTCGCCGGCGTACTTGACGCCCTTGGCCTTGTACGGGTCAGGCTTCCGCAGCTTGCGGATCTTGGCCGCAGTCTCGCCGACCTTCTGCTTGTCGATGCCCTCGACGGTGAACTTCGTGGGGGACTCCACCTTGAAGGTGATGCCCTCCGGGGCCTCGATCAGGATCGGGTGGCTGTAGCCCAGGGCGAACTCCAGGTTGGAGCCCTTCGCCTGGACGCGGTAACCGACACCACTGATCTCGAGCGCCTTGATGTATCCCTGGGTCACACCGGTGATCATGTTCGCCACCAGCGTGCGGGACAGGCCGTGAAGGGCCTTGTTCTGACGCTCGTCGTTCGGGCGGACGACGTTCAGGACGCCGTCCTCACCCTTGGTGACCTCGATCGGCGACGCGACGGTGTGCGAGAGGGTGCCCTTGGGCCCCTTCACCGCGACCGTGCGGCCATCGATGGTGACGTCCACACCGGCGGGAACCTGGATGGGGAGCTTGCCGATTCGCGACATGAGCTATTCCTCCGTTCCCGACTACCAGACGTAGGCGAGGACTTCCCCACCTACGCCCTTCTTGCTGGCCTGCTGGCCGGTCAGGAGACCGTGGGACGTGGAGATGATCGCCACGCCCAGGCCGCCCAGAACCTTCGGCAGATTGGTGGACTTTGCGTATACACGCAGACCCGGCTTCGAGATTCGCTTGATGCCGGCGATCGAGCGCTCGCGGTTCGGGCCGAACTTCAGCTCGAGGACGAGGTTCTTGCCAACCTCGGCGTCCTCGACCTTCCAGCCCGTGATGAAGCCCTCCTGCTGGAGGATCTCCGCGATGTGCGACTTGATCTTGCTGTGCGGCATCGTGACGTCGTCGTGATACGCCGAGTTCGCGTTACGCAGACGCGTGAGCATGTCTGCGATGGGATCAGTCATGGTCATGAGTTGGCCTTCGGCCTCTCTCGCCGGGGTTTCCTGTATGCGCCATCCCTCTCCCCACTCAGAGGCGGGACGGGTGCGGTGCGGGGACCTACGGCGTAGTAAGTCGGTCTTGGGCGGCAGGCGCCCAACCCCACAAGCCTACGGCATGTGAGGGCGGGCTCCTGCCGACCAGATGCTTACCGAGAGTCTCCGGTGATTCCCAACGCCCAAAGGGCGAAGGAGAATTACCAGGAGCTCTTGGTCACGCCCGGCAGCTCGCCACGGTGAGCCATCTCACGAAGGCACACGCGGCACAGGCCGAACTTGCGGTAGACGGAGTGGGGCCGGCCGCAGCGCTGGCACCGGGTGTAACCCCGGACGCCGAACTTCGGCTTGCGGGCGGCCTTAGCGATCAGAGCCTTCTTCGCCACGGTCAGTTCTCCTTGAACGGGAAGCCGAGGTGACGAAGGAGGGCACGACCCTCGTCGTCATTGGTCGCCGTGGTGACCACGGTGATGTCCATGCCCCGGACCCGGTCGATCTTGTCCTGGTCGATCTCGTGGAACATGACCTGCTCTGTGAGACCGAAGGTGTAGTTGCCACGGCCGTCGAACTGCTTCGGCGACAGGCCGCGGAAGTCACGGATACGCGGAAGCGCGAGCGACAGCGTACGGTCCAGGAACTCCCACATGCGGTCACCACGGAGGGTGACGTGGCAGCCGATCGGCTGCCCCTCGCGCAGCTTGAACTGCGCGATCGACTTGCGGGCCTTGGTGACGGCCGGCTTCTGACCGGTGATCGTGGTGAGGTCGCGCACGGCGCCATCGATCAGCTTGGAGTCGCGGGCGGCGTCGCCCACACCCATGTTGACCACGATCTTGACCAGACCGGGGATCTGCATGACGTTCTCGTACGAGAACTCCTCACGCAGCTTGCCGGCGATTTCCTCGCGGTAGCGCGTCTTGAGACGCGGCGCAGTGGTGGTAGTCATCAGATGTCCTCACCGGTGCGCTTGGCAACGCGGATCTTGTTGCCCTCGTCGTCAAAGCGGTAGCCGACGCGAGTAACGACCTTGTTGCCGTCCTTCTCAACAACCAGCTGCACGTTGCTGACGTGGACGGGGGCCTCGGTCGTCACAATGCCACCGGTCTGCGAACCGCGAGCGGTCTGACCGGCCTTCGTGTGCTTCTTGACCCGGTTGACACCCTCGACGAGGACGCGGTCCTGAGCAGGGTAGGCAACGATGACCTTGCCCTGCTTGCCCTTGTCCTTACCGGTGATGACCTGAACCAGGTCGCCCTTCTTGATCTTCATGCTTACAGCACCTCCGGCGCGAGCGAGATGATCTTCATGAACTTCTTCTCGCGCAGCTCACGGCCCACCGGGCCGAAGATACGGGTGCCGCGGGGGTCGCCGTCGTTCTTCAGAATGACGGCGGCGTTCTCGTCGAAGCGGATGTACGAGCCATCCTGACGACGACGCTCCTTGACGGTGCGAACGATGACGGCCTTGACGACGTCACCCTTCTTCACGTTGCCACCGGGGATCGCGTCCTTGACGGTGGCGACGATGACGTCACCGATGCCCGCGTAGCGGCGACCCGAGCCACCGAGAACACGGATGGTGAGAATTTCCTTCGCACCCGTGTTGTCGGCGACGCGCAGTCGCGACTCCTGCTGGATCACGTCTATCTCCTGATCGTCTGCCGGTTCCCGGCGGGGGCCGCTCCGTTGAAGGAGCGGACCCCACCGAGCCTGGCGGAACCTGCCTGAGGGGAATGCCCCTCAGGAATTACTTGGCCTTCTCGAGGATCTCGACGATGCGCCACCGCTTCGTGGCGGACAGCGGCCGGGTCTCCATCAGGAGGACGCGGTCGCCGACGCCGGCGGCGTTCTGCTCGTCGTGAGCCTTGAGCTTGTTCGTACGGCGGATGACCTTGCCGTACAGCGCGTGCTTGACGCGGTCCTCGACAGCGACGACGACGGTCTTGTCCATCTTGTCGCTGACGACCAGACCCTCACGGGTCTTGCGGAAACCGCGGTCGGTGTTCGTCTCAGTCACAGTCTTCTCGCTCATCAGACGCTCTCCACCGTCTCGATGCCGAGCTCGCGCTCACGCATCAGGGTGTAGATCCGGGCGATGTCCTTACGGACGGACTTGAGCCGGCCGTGGTTCTCGAGCTGTCCGGTCGCCGCCTGGAAGCGGAGGTTGAACAGCTCTTCCTTGGCCTCGCGGAGCTTGTTGAGGAGCTCCTCGTTGCCCAGCTCGCGCAGCTCGGACGTCTTGGTACCGGCCGACATCACGACTCACCTGCCTCGCGCCGAACAATCCGGCACTTCATCGGAAGCTTGTGAGCAGCGCGGGTGAGCGCCTCACGAGCAATCTTCTCGTTCGGGTAGGACAGCTCGAACATCACCCGACCCGGCTTGACGTTCGCGATCCACCACTCGGGAGAACCCTTACCGGAACCCATGCGGGTCTCGGCAGGCTTCTTCGTCAGGGGACGGTCCGGGTAGATGTTGATCCAGACCTTGCCGCCACGCTTGATGTGACGGGTCATCGCGATACGAGCGGACTCGATCTGACGGTTCGTCACGTACGCCGGGGTCAGCGCCTGGATGCCGTACTCGCCGAACGCAACCTGCGTGCCACCCTTGGACATACCGCTGCGCTTCGGGTGGTGCTGCTTGCGGTGCTTGACCCTACGGGGGATCAGCATTTCGGTCAGGCCTCCGTTCCGGTGCTCTCAGCCGCCGGAGCAGCGGCGGTCGCCTCGGCCTTGGGGGCCTCGGCGGCCGGAGCCGACTGCTGCGGCTTGCGGCCGCGACCGCCACGCTCGCCACCGCGGCCACCGCGGCCGGCCGGACGGTCAGCGCCGCCACGGGCCGGGCGGTTGCCCGCGCGGGCAGCAGCGTTCTCGGCGCGGACCTCGGCGATGTTCTTGACGTCGCCCTTGTAGATCCAGACCTTCACGCCGATGCGGCCGAAGGTCGTCTTGGCCTCGAAGAAGCCGTAGTCGACGTTCGCACGGAGGGTGTGCAGGGGCACGCGGCCCTCGCGGTAGAACTCCGAGCGGGACATCTCGGCGCCGCCGAGGCGGCCACCGCACTGGATCTTGATGCCCTTGGCGCCGGCCTTCATCGTGCTCTGCATGCTCTTGCGCATGGCACGACGGAAGGAGACGCGGGAGGAGAGCTGCTCGGCGACGGCCTGGGCCACCAGCTGAGCGTCCACCTCGGGGTTCTTGACCTCGAGGATGTTCAGCTGGACCTGCTTGCCGGTCAGCTTCTCCAGCTCGCCACGGATGCGGTCGGCCTCGGCGCCGCGGCGGCCGATGACGATGCCCGGGCGGGCGGTGTGGATGTCAACGCGGACGCGGTCGCGGGTGCGCTCGATCTCAACCTTCGAGATGCCGGCTCGCTCCATGCCCTTCGTCATCATGCGACGAATGGCGACGTCTTCCTTGACGTAGTCCTTGTACAGCTTGTCGGCGTACCAACGGGACTTGAAGTCCGTGGTAATGCCGAGCCGGAACCCGTGCGGGTTTACCTTCTGGCCCATTACCGGGTTCCTTCCTTGCTGCTGACGACCACGGTGATGTGGCTGGTCCGCTTACGGATCCGGTAGGCACGGCCCTGAGCACGCGGACGGAACCGCTTCAGGGTCGGGCCCTCGTCCACGTACGCCTCGCTGATGACCAGCGAAGAGGCGTCAGGGTGGTCGTAGTTGTGTGCAGCGTTGGCGATGGCGCTGTCAAGCACCTTGCCAACCGGCACGCTCGCGGCCTGCGGGGCGAAACGCAGGACCGCCTGAGCCTCCGTGGCATCCATGCCACGGATGAGGTCCACCACGCGGCGGGCCTTCATGGGCGTGACGCGGATGTACCGCGCCTGGGCCCTGGCTTCCATGGTTGTCCCTTCGGTGTGAGTCATAGTCGTTTCCACCCCGCGCTAGCGGCGCTTCGACTTCCGGTCGTCCTTGACGTGGCCGCGGAAGGTGCGAGTCGGCGAGAACTCGCCGAGCTTGTGGCCGACCATCGACTCGGTGACGAACACCGGGACGTGGATCTTGCCGTTGTGCACCGCGATGGTGTGACCCAGCATGGCCGGGATGATCATCGAGCGACGGGACCAGGTCTTGATGACGTTCTTGGTGCCAGCTTCGTTCTGGACATCCACCTTCTTGACGAGGTGGCCGTCGACGAAGGGCCCCTTCTTGAGACTGCGCGGCATCTAAACCCGCTCCTAGCGCTTCTTGTTCGTCTTGCGGCGGCGGACGATGTACTTGTTCGATGCCTTCTTCGGCGAACGAGTACGACCCTCCTTCTGACCCCACGGCGAGACCGGGTGACGTCCACCGGAGGTCTTGCCTTCACCACCACCGTGCGGGTGGTCAACCGGGTTCATCGCGACACCGCGGACGGAGGGGCGAACGCCCTTCCAGCGCATGCGGCCGGCCTTGCCCCAGTTGATGTTCGACTGCTCGGCGTTGCCGACCTCGCCGATCGTGGCGCGGCAGCGGGCGTCGACCAGGCGGATCTCACCCGACGGCATACGAAGGTGGGCCATGGTGCCCTCCTTCGCCAGCAGCTGCACGGAGGCACCCGCGGAACGGGCGAACTTCGCGCCGCCGCCGGGCCGCAGCTCGATGGCGTGGATGGTCGTACCGACCGGGATGTTGCGCAGCGCCAGGTTGTTGCCGGGCTTGATGTCGGCGGCCGGGCCGTTCTCGACACGGTCGCCCTGAGCCAGGCCACGCGGCGCGATGATGTAGCGCTTCTCGCCGTCCGCGTAGTGCAGGAGCGCGATGCGCGCGGTGCGGTTCGGGTCGTACTCGATGTGCGCGACCTTGGCCGGCACGCCGTCCTTGTCGTGACGACGGAAGTCGATCACGCGGTAGGCGCGCTTGTGGCCACCACCCTGGTGGCGAACGGTCACACGACCGGTGTTGTTACGGCCGCCCTTGCTGTGCAGGGGGCGGACCAGCGACTTCTCCGGCGTGGACCGCGTGATCTCGACAAAGTCGGCGACGCTGGAGCCACGACGGCCCGGGGTCGTCGGCTTGTACTTGCGGATACCCATTTCTCAGTCCTCGTCCGATTCCGGACGACTCGACCTCCGCTAGGAGGTCGGGCCGCCGAAGATGTCGATACGGTCGCCCTCAGCGAGGGTCACGATGGCGCGCTTGGTGTCAGCGCGCTTGCCGAAACCGGTCTTGGTGCGCTTGCGCTTACCCTGACGGTTGATCGTGTTGACCCCGGTGACCTTGACCGAGAAGACCGCTTCCACGGCCTGCTTGATCTGGGTCTTGTTGGAGCCGGGCGCGACGATGAACGTGTACTTGTTCTCGTCGAGCAGCGCGTAGCTCTTCTCCGAAACAACCGGCTTGACGAGAACGTCACGCGGGTCGGAGTAGGTCTTGCTGGTAACGGTCGCCTCACTCATCAGGCGTCGCTCCCTTCGGTCTCAGCGGTCTGGGGGCCAGACACGAAGGACTCGAAAGCGGCCTGGGTGAAGACCACGTCGTCAGAGACGATCACGTCGTACGTGTTCAGCTGGCCCGGCTCCAGGATGTGCACCTGGGGCAGGTTGCGCGCGGAGAGCCACGCGGCCTCGTCGTTGCGGTCGACGACCAGGAGCACGTTCTTGCGCTCCGAGATCTTGCCGAACAGCGACTTGGCGGCCTTCGTGGAGACTCCACCCTCGACCACGCCGGTGACGACGTGGATGCGGGAGTGACGCGCCCGGTCGGAGAGGGCACCACGCAGGGCGGCGGCCTTCATCTTCTTCGGGGTGCGCTGCGAGTAGTCACGCGGCTGCGGGCCGTGGACGACGCCACCGCCGACGAACTGCGGCGCGCGGGTCGAACCCTGACGCGCGCGGCCGGTGCCCTTCTGGCGGTAGGGCTTGCGCCCACCACCACGGACCTCGCCGCGGGTCTTGGTCTTGTGCGTGCCCTGACGGGCAGCTGCCAGCTGCGCGACAACGACCTGGTGGATCAGCGGAACGCTGGTCTTCGCGTCGAAGATCTCCGCGGGGAGCTCGACGGTACCGGCCTTGTCGCCTGCCGGCGAAAGGATGTCAATGGTGCTCATTACCTCAAGCCCCCTTGGCCGCGGTACGGACCAGGACGAGGCCGCCGTTCGGACCGGGGACCGCGCCCTTGATGAGGAGCAGACCCTTCTCCGCGTCAACCGCGTGGATGGTCAGGTTCTGGGTGGTGACGCGCTCGTTACCCATCCGACCGGCCATGCGCATGCCCTTGAAGACACGCCCAGGGGTGGCACAGCCACCGATCGAACCGGGGGAACGGTGCTTGCGCTGGACGCCGTGGCCGGCGCCGAGGCCCTTGAAGTTGTGACGCTTCATGACACCGGCGAAGCCCTTGCCCTTGCTCTTGCCCGTGACGTCGACCTTGACGCCGGACTCGAACACCTGGGCGGTGATCTCCTGGCCCAGCGTGTACTCGCCGGCGTCAGGGGTGCGGAGCTCCACCAGGTGGCGGCGCGGAGTCACGTCGGCCTTGGCGAAGTGACCCTTGAGGGGCTTGTTCACCTTGCGCGGGTCGATCTCGCCGAAGGCGATCTGGACCGACTCGTAGCCGTCGCTGTCGTTCGTACGAACCTGCGTCACGACGCACGGACCGGCCTTGACGACGGTCACCGGGACAACCCGGTTGTTCTCGTCCCAGACCTGGGTCATACCGAGCTTCTCGCCCAGGACGCCCTTGATGTTCTTGCTCATCTCGGCCCGTCCCCTCAGAGCTTGATCTCGATGTCGACGCCAGCCGGAAGGTCGAGGCGCATCAGCGAGTCAACCGTCTTCGGCGTGGGGTCGAGAATGTCGATGAGGCGCTTGTGCGTGCGCATCTCGAAGTGCTCGCGAGAGTCCTTGTACTTGTGCGGCGACTTGATGACGCAGTACACGTTCTTCTCAGTGGGCAGCGGCACCGGGCCCGCGACCGACGCACCAGTGCGGGTCACCGTCTCGACGATCTTCTTCGCCGAGGAGTCGATGACCTCGTGGTCGTAGGCCTTGAGCCGGATGCGGATCTTCTGTCCCGCCATGGCTACTAGTAGTCCTGTCTCTCGTTAACGCTCTGGAACCCGGGGTTCTCGTAACTCCGCCTCCGACCCACGCGGTCGGGCGTGTCGCATCCCCTCTACGCAGAAGTCCCGAAGGATTTCCCAACCAAGGGGGTGCGGGCCTGAGACCGCGATGCCGGGGGTGAAACCCCACCGGGCGCCTGGCCGGTGCCACACATACGCTTCCCGAAAGATTCCCGTACGTCCGGCCCTTACAGGGCCGACGAGTACTGTGGGACTCGCTTCCGGTCCTCCCGGCGGGAGGCGCGCAGCATTGACACTCAACCGAGCAACCTGGTCAGTGTGCCATACGGGGCACGAGCCTGGCCAATCGGGCCGGAAATACTACCCCCCGCGCTGCCGTGGTCAAACGCGGGCACGAATCGTGTGGGCCGGCCCGTGCTCCCTGCCGCGATATTCGGTCGAGCGCCGCACTCCCCCGCCCCTAGTGTGACCGGCCGGGACGGCGACTCACGGGGGACTCACGGGGGCACGGAACATGCGTACGCACTATCCACGGACTCCGCATCTGCCCTGGTCGCCCGGGGCCACCTCGGACGACGTGCGCCTCGCCGACCTCGCCGGGCTGACCGGCTCGGAGGTGGTCGTCACCGAGAAGCTCGACGGCGAGAACACCACGCTGTACGCGGACGGGCTGCACGCCCGCTCCCTCGACTCCGCGCACCACCCCTCCCGAGGCTGGGTCAAGGCCCTCCACGGACGGATCGGCTCCCGCATCCCGGCAGGGTGGCGGATCTGCGGCGAGAACATGTTCGCCCGCCACTCGATCCCGTACGACGGTCTGTCGAGCCACTTCTACGGTTTCTCCGTCTGGGACGGTGACGTCTGCCTGGACTGGGACCGGAGCGTCGGCTTCCTGCGTGACCTGGGGATCCCGACACCGCCCGTGCTGTGGCGCGGCGTGTTCGACGCGCGGGCCGAGAAGGCGTTGCGCGCGCTGAGGCCGGACACGGTACGCCAGGAGGGCTACGTCGTCCGTCCTGCCGAGGGCTTCCCCGCCGCGGCGTTCAGGCGCCGCGTCGCGAAGTGGGTGCGGCCGGGCCACGTGAACACGGACACGCACTGGATGCACGCGGCGGTGGTGGAGAACGGGCTCGGCCCGGCCGCCGCCCTGTGGGCCGTGCGTTCGGGCGCCCCGGTGGACCCGTCGGCACTGGCGGTCGCGGTGGGCGCCGGGCCGGGCGACGCGGCCACGGCCCCCGCCGCAGCCACCGGTCCGGGCGACGCGGCGGCGGCTCTCGCGACGGCCGATGCCCTGGACGCGCTGGGCAGCACCGGCGACGACCGGCTGGCCGGGGTCCTCGCCGCCCTGCTGCACCGCACCCGCCGGGCCGCCCTCGCACCGGCGCTCGCCGGGCCGCTCGGGATGCCGGTCGCCCGGCGGACCGCGGACCTGGCCGGCCTGTACCCCGCACTGCACCGCCCGTACCCGGACGAGGAGCGCCGGGGCGGCCTGGCCAGGATGTCCCTCGCCGCCGACCTCACGGTCCTGCACGCGCTGGCCGGCGTGCTGGCCGGGACGCCCGAGGCCCGGGAGCAGGCGGAGTGGTCGGCCCTGCACGCGGCGGACGTGACGGAACCCTCCGGTCTGTCCGAGGCCTTCACCGGTCTGGAGCCGGACACCGCCGCCCGCTGCCTGGCGCAGGCCCGCGAGGCGTACGCGCTGGGCCGCCTCACCACCGCGGAGGAGGCGGTCGCCGCGACCTGGCGGTGGCGGGCCGGTGACTTCCCGCGCCTGGTCCATCTCTCCGGCCCCTCCGGGAGCGGCAAGAGCACCTTCGGCCGCGGGCTGCCGGCCACCGCCACGTACCTCTCCCTCGACGACCTGCGCGAGTCCCGCACGTCCCGCGCGGACCAGAGCGCGAACGCGGACGTCCTGCGCGAGGGGCTGCGGCGTCTGGACGCCGCCCTGGTCCCGGGCGCCACCGTGGTCTGGGACGCCACCTCGCTCAACCCGCACCAGCGCGGCCTGGTCCACACGATCGCCCGTCGCAGGGACGCCCTGGTCACCCACGCCGTGGCCTGGGTCGGCGCGGACGAACTCACCGCGCGCAACGCCCTGCGCAGCCACCCGGTGCCCCCGGAGGTCCTGGCCTCCCAGCTGCGCCGCTTCGACCCCCCGTATCCCGGCCAGGCCCACCGCACCTGGTACATCGGCACCAGTGGAACCGTGGAGGACGAGACCTGATGCGTACGAGCGAGGAGATCTACCACCGGGTCCGCTGGGACGCCCGGTTCGACCCGGCGCGCTTCGTGCTCGGGGTCGCGCAGCGCGGCCGGGACCCCAAGCGGGTGCCGCTGGAGCGGTTCACGCCGGGCGGCGACATCCCCTGGCACCGGGTGCTGTTCTTCGAGGCGGACGGCGAGGTGGTGTGGGACCGGTCCTCGGGCACGGACCGGATCGACGCGACGGACGCGGGACGGGTGCACACCGCGCGGCAACTGCCGTCTCCCGCCTTCGTCTCCCGTGTCCCGCACGCCTTCTCCCCTTCTACGGGCACCTGGGAACCGGCCTCCGCAGGACCCCCCGGCCCGTCCGCCTCCCTGACCGTCCTCACCTGGAACACCCTCTGGGACCGCTACGACAGCGACCGCATCGACACCGCCCGGCGCCGCCCGCTCCTGCTCGACGCGTTGCGCGCGGCGGACGCGGACGTCATCGCGCTCCAGGAGGCGGAGCCCGCGCTGCTGGAGCTGCTGCTGGGCTGCGACTGGATACGGGACGGGTACGTCCTTGCCTCCGACCCGGCCGGCCATGACGTACCGGACTGCGGTCTGCTGCTGCTCAGCCGGCTGCCCGTGAGCGAGGCGGCTCTTCATGTGCTGGGTCCGCACAAGGCCGTCGCCGCAGCGGTCGTCGAGACGGCCGAGGGACCGGTCACGGTGGCCGTGACCCACCTCAGCAGCGACCACTCCCCCGAGGGCGCCACCCGCCGCGCCACCGAACTGGCCGGCCTGGCAACGGGGTTGGCCGGTATCGAGGGCGAGCTCCTCCTCGTCGGCGACTTCAACGACGGCGGCGACCACCCGCAGACCCGGCTGGCGATGACGGACGCGTGGACCGAGGTACACGGCCCGGCCGACACCACTCCCACCTTCGACCCGTCGGTGAACCCCCTCGCCGCCGTCTCCTCCCTCTCCGGCCGCGTCTCCCGGCTGGACAGGGTCCTGCTGCGTACGGAACGGCTGCGCGCCCGGTCGGCGGCCCTGACCGGCGAGGTGCCCGACCCCGAGGGGCTGTACGTCTCCGATCACTACGGGGTACGGGTGGAGCTGGGCCCGCCACTGCCCACAGCGGTCGAAGACGTGACGGACCGGTCGGTCGAAGACGTGACGGACCGGGTCGCCGCCGCCCTCCCCGGCGCCCGCGTCCACGTCGTCGGCTCCCGGCGCATGGGCTGCGCGTCGGCCGGGGCGGACCTGGACCTGATCGCGGCGCTGCCCGGCGCCCCGGATCCGGCGGGGGTGCGCGCGCGGCTGACCGCCGCCTTCCCGGAGGCTCAGGGCCTGCGCGAGGTGTCCGGCGCCCGGGTGCCCGGCCTGCGCTGGCACCTCGACGGCCTCCGGGTGGACCTGGTCACCGTGGCGACCGGGGCCCTCACCCCGGCCGAGGCGGTCGCCCGCCGCTCCGAGCTGGGCGATGCGGCGGCGGTCGCGCTGAGCGCGGTGAGCGACGCCGATGCGGTGCTCGTGGCGGCGGAACCGTACCGGGAGGCGTTCGTCGCTCTCGCCCGGGACGTCAAGGCGTGGGCGGGCGCGAGGGGCCTGGACTCCGCGCCCTGCGGCGGGCTGCCGGGCCTGGCCTGGGCCGTGCTCGCGGCCCGTACCGCGCATGAGTCGGGCGCCCTGCCGCCGCGCGCGCTGCTCCGGCAGTTCTTCGCGACGTGGGCGATGTGGGACTGGGACGCGACGGTGGGCGGGGCGGCGCGGGACGGGGACGAGGCAGTCGGCCGGGCGGCGCGGGACGGGGACGAGGCGGCGGGCCGGGCGGCGGCGACCGCGTCCCCCGTCACCGTGCTGACCCCGACCGCCCCCGTGCGTTCCTGTACCACTCAGGTCTCCGTCGCCGGCCGCGATCTCCTCACGGCCGAGCTGTACCGCGCCTGGGAAATCCTGGAGGCCTCGGAGGACGGCACAGACCCGCGTCCGCTGCTGTGCGCGCCGCCGCGCCTCGCCGGCCTGCACCCGTCCTGGGCGCTGGCCTCCGTACCCCCGGGCGGCCCCGACGAGGGACGGCTGCGCGGCAGGCTCCTCGCCCTGTCCGCCGCGCTCGCCGAGGCGGGCGCCGCCGACTGCCGCATCTGGCCGCGCCCGCTGAGCGTCGGCGGTCGCACGGGGTACGCGATCGGGCTCGGCGCGACACCGCCGGACGCCGCCCGGCTGGCGGAGATCGGGGCGGAGGTACTGCGGGGGATCGGGGACGCGTCGCTGGCGCCGGTGCGTATATAGGGGGGTCAGTGCCGCCGGGCGGCGTACGGGACGAAGCCCGCCCACGCGTCGTCGCCGAAGGTGAGCTGTGGGCCGGGCAGGTTCTTCGAGTCGCGGACGTGCGTTGCGCCGGGGAGTGTAGCGACCTCGACGCAGGAGTCCCCTTCACTGCTGCTGCTGTAACTGCTCTTGAACCACTCCAGCTCGGAAGCGTCCCCGGCAGAGGTCTCGCGAATCATCTCTCCCAGCAGTTGCTCGATGAAAGCCAGCGACGACTCCCGAGGCATGCGGCCTCGGCCCAAAGGTGCGATCAGTCGGCGAAGCTGTGGGCCACGAAGCCCACCCAGGCATCCTCGCCGAAGGTGAGCTGCGGCCCGAACAGATTCTTCGAGTCGCGGACGTGCATCGCGCCGAAGGCTGTGGCGACCTCGACGCATTCGTTGCTGTTGCTGCTATCGCTGTAGCTGCTCTTGCGCCACTCCAGCCTGGAAGCGTCTCCGGCAGAGGTTTCGCTGATCATGTCTCTCCCAGCACGTGCTCGATGAAGGCCAGCGACTCCCGCGGCGTGAGAGCCTGAGCCCGGATGATGCCACACCGCAGTTCAATGATCCGGAGATGCTTTGGGTCTGAGACCGGACGGCTACCGAAGTCGCCCTCGGAGCGTCCCACCGCCGAACCGTCTGCGAACTTCAACACCTGCATCTCCCCGCCCATTCCGGCGTGATCGTCGCGGCCAGTCGGCATCACTTGAATCTCGACATTGCGCAACT
Source organism: Streptomyces sp. NPDC026062 (assembly GCF_055568375.1). NCBI lineage: Bacteria > Bacillati > Actinomycetota > Actinomycetes > Kitasatosporales > Streptomycetaceae > Streptomyces > Streptomyces sp. NPDC026062. The sequence continues at coordinate 406 of NZ_JBVHOQ010000069.1, read as the reverse complement.
GCCCGATTTCCAGAAGGTGTTCAAGCTGTCGACGCAACACCATTCTGCCCCCGAGGTGACGCCGCAGCGTCACCTCCTCCTGGACGAAGCTGAGCTCTGGCCCGGGCGAGCGCTCAAAGATGGCCTGCCGGGCCACACGAGCAGCTACCAGCCTTTCCACCTCATCCAGCGAGAAGGCGGGGCGACGCATACCGAACAGGGAACGCGCGTACTCCTCCGTCTGCAACAGGCCATGGAGGTTGTGGGTCCCGTACGCCGAAAGTTCGACCGCCTGTGCCTCCATCTTCGCGAGCTCCCGGATCTTCTTCGGATACCGGACCGCCGCCACATCCCGCTTCATCGCAGCGATCTTGCCGCCCGCGCCCAGCACGTCGTCGGACTTGTCCAGGAACTCCGGCCGGGGGAT
>NZ_JBVHOQ010000068.1:0-29938 GCF_055568375.1 Streptomyces sp. NPDC026062 | reverse complement strand
CCTCCTGCGCGTCCGGCGACCAGGTCCGCGCATCCCCCACCAGATCACTCACACACCGTCAACGAGCCTGAACCCAAAGCGTTTCGGATCAATAGCTTCTCGTACTGCCCCGACCCGCACCAATCCTCCATCCCAGGAGTTCTCTTGCGCGCCGAATGGGAACACGCTCACACGGACTACACCATGCTCGCGCAGCGTCAGATTCCTGCCTCGCTGGCCGAGAGCGAGAGCGACTGGCGCCACTATCTGGAGCGCTCAACCCCCAACGGCTGGCTAATCCAGAACAATGCCATGACCGAAGCGCTCGTCAGCGGCAAGCCAATGCACCTGCTGCACGTCACCCGGGACATCGATGCCATCCGCACCAGCCAGCAGTTACACATCTCCACCGGTTGCCTGGTCGGGGCCCTCTACTGCTCGCCTCTCGCCAGTCAGCGCGAGGGGCTGCGTCCCCACAACCTCGGCGCCTACCTGATGCGTACGAAACCCTCCACCACGCCCATGATTTTCGAGGTCGTCCCTGATGCACCGATCCGGCCCAAGGGCGTGGACTACCTGCATCTCGGTGCCATCCACCTGCGTACTCACCTGCGCTACCAGTCCTTCCTCACCCCTGCCGAGAACGACCAGCTCAATCGCACCGTGCTGGCCGGGCTGCGCGCCGCCGCCCCGTTCCTCGACATCGCCCTGCACAACGCCGCCGGCCATGCCACTCCGGCACCTGAGTTCATCGACCAGTTGTCCGATGCGGTGCACGCCGTGCCGTTCCTCGGCTACCTCTACTTCGAGGTTCTGTCCGAATACCTGATGCTCCACTCCACCACTTCGGAAACCAAGGCATATGCCCAGGCCGGAGAGCTGAACAATTGGCTTTACAAACGACTCGCCTTCACCGCCGTGGAAGGCATGACCCGATTGTTCGACCTGGCCCGCTTCAATCCACGTCATCACCGGCTCGTCCAGCTCATCGACGGCATGGAACCGGCTCTCGGACGGGGAGTCGCCGAGTACGTCCGGCGACGACTCTCCCATCTATTTGCACTGACTGCGCTGCACTCGTCCCAGGACGCGACATCGGTAACCTTCCAGGGAGTCGATCTCAGCACGCTCCGAAAGGCCGCACCAGGACTGGTCGGGCAAATGATTTTCCGCGAGATCCGGCACATGCCCCGCTACCACCAGCTATACCACTGCTTCGAAAAATCCAAGGCTCTTGAGGCATGGGACTACTGGAACAACGAAGGAATCCCCACACCCTTCAACGGAGTCCTCCCCAAGGGAGAGATAGGGATAAATCCCGTCTACCCCAGAGCATCAGTCAGGGCATGGGCGGCAGAAATGGATGATAAGGGCTTTTTGCATCCGACCCAGGAGATCGCAGCTGCCTTCACGCCGCACCTGGCGTCATGGTGGGCGCCACCTCGTCAGCGCGGGATCCAGAACGCCACCGATGATTCAAGCGTCGCACCGACCCAGGGCTGCCGATCTCCAATTCAACCTCTCAGTCATCATGGATAGGGTTTCCGCGTGACCATCAAGCGTCTGAACATTCTGACGGGAATCAATCGAACCTCCGCACCTACGTCCGGGAGCATGATCCTCGCCAACGATATCTACAGCGCGATGCCTGAAGTCCACACGACCTTCCTGGGCAGGGCACCGGTAGATCATGCTTGGAAGGCCGCGTTTGATCAGCTGATCACCCTCTCCACGACTAAACACCCTCATGGACCGGGCTTCGCCTCATACGTTGACGAGTTGACGCATGAGGTCGGGGCACTTGTCAAAGAGATCCAGCCGCATGCCATTCACGCTCAGCACCTCGGGTTCGCTCTCAGTCTGGCCTTCGCCCGAACTGCGGAAAATGTTCCGATCATCACCATCTCCCACGGCCCCGACGTAATGGCGGCCGAGCGCAGCACAGGGGAACGCGAGGGCCTCAATGAAGTTGCCGCCGCAAGCGCCGCGATCGTCACCCCGACCCCCGCCCTCGCCGACCGCATCGACCGTCTCACCGGACGCCGATTCACTGATCGCCTCACCGTCATCCCGTGGGGTATCCCTTTGAGGGATACCCGCGTACGCGATCAACCGCCCACCGGCACCGGGCCTCTGTCTCTGGTCCACGCAGGCCGCCTGGACGACAACAAATCTACGATCACCGCTGTCGAAGCACTCTCATTTACCGATCAACCGCATTCTTTGACTGTGATTGGCCAAGGAACCCTGCGGGAGCATCTGGAACAGCGGGCTGCCCAGTTGGGGTTACGGGACCGGGTCCAGTTCGAGCCGTTCATGCCTCGTGCCGAACTGTGGAGCCGCCTGCCAAACTTCGACGCTTTCGTCTTCACGACCAGGGGCACAGAGGCCTTCGGGCTCGTCCTCATTGAGGCCCAGGCCCACGGACTTCCGGTCGCCTACTCCGATCTGCCTGGTGTGAGTGAGATCCTCGGAAACAGTGGATTTCCGAGAACTGGCATTGCCTACACTCCTGGCGACCCGCGCTCCCTGGCCGTGGCCCTGGACGAAATGGGCCAGAACTTCCAAAGACGCAAGGCCCTGGCCAAGGCGGCAGTCAAAAACGCGTGCCGATACGACATCGCCACCACTGGCCGCCGGCTCAGAGAATTGACGCTCCGCGTTATCGCAGATCCCGGCATTTCACGACAGGCCCAAGGAGGATCAGCTCGATGAGCACGGTCGTGGGGTCGAGCGGCCGGCCGAGGGCGCGACTGGGCCGCGTGACCAAGCCGGCGTGACCGGGCGTTCGAGCCCGGCCGAGCGCTTGTCCCCACCCCGCCCATGGCCCTGCCCTGCGCTCACGCCCGCGGCGCCACCTTCGTCAGACCGTTGATGATGCGGTCCATCGCGTCGCCGCCCGTCGGGTCGGTGAGGTTGGCGAGCATCTTCAGGGTGAACTTCATCAGCAGCGGGTGCGTGAGGCCGCGCTGGGTGGCGATCTTCATGATCTTCGGGTTGCCGATCAGCTTCACGAAGGCGCGGCCCATCGTGTAGTAACCGCCGTAGGTCTCCTTGAGCACCTTCGGGTAGTTGTTCAGGGCCAGTTCGCGCTGGGCCGGGGTCGCGCGGGCGTGGGCCTGGACGATGACGTCCGCGGCGATCTGCCCCGACTCCATGGCGTACGCGATGCCCTCGCCGTTGAACGGGTTGACCATGCCGCCCGCGTCACCGACGAGCAGCAGGCCCTTGGTGTAGTGCGGCTGGCGGTTGAACGCCATCGGGAGGGCGGCGCCCCGGATCGGCATCGTCATGTTGTCGGGGGTGTAGCCCCAGTCCTCGGGCATGGAGGCGCACCACGCCTTCAGGACCTCGCGCCAGTCGAGCTCCTTGAAGGCGGCGGAGGAGTTGAGGATGCCGAGGCCGACGTTGGAGGTCCCGTCGCCCATGCCGAAGATCCAGCCGTATCCGGGCAGCAGCCGGTCCTCGGTGCCGCGCCGGTCCCAGAGTTCCAGCCAGGACTCCAGGTAGTCGTCGTCGTGGCGGGGCGAGGTGAAGTACGTACGGACCGCGACACCCATCGGGCGGTCCTCACGGCGGTGCAGGCCCATCGCGACCGAGAGCCGGGTGGAGTTCCCGTCGGCGGCGACGACGAGGGGGGCGTGGAAGGTGACCGGGGTCTTCTCCTCGCCGAGCTTCGCGTGCACGCCGGTGATCCGGCCGGTGCGCTCGTCCTTGATCGGGGCGCCGACGTTGCAGCGCTCGTAGAGCCGCGCGCCGCCCTTCTGCGCCTGGCGGGCCAGCTGCTCGTCGAAGTCGTCCCGCTTACGGACCAGTCCGTAGTCCGGGTACGAGGCGAGATCCGGCCAGTCCAGCTGGAGCCGGACGCCACCGCCGATGATGCGCAGGCCCTTGTTGCGCAGCCAGCCCGCCTCCTCGGAGATGTCGATGCCCATGGAGACGAGCTGCTTGGTGGCGCGCGGGGTGAGGCCGTCGCCGCAGACCTTCTCGCGCGGGAAAGCGGTCTTCTCCAGCAGCAGGACGTCGAGTCCGGCCTTGGCGAGGTAGTAGGCGGTCGTGGAGCCGGCTGGGCCTGCCCCGACGACGATCACATCCGCGCTGTGTTCGGACAGGGGCTCGGTCACGGTCGGATCTCCCGAAGACTCGAATTCGCGTGCCGCGCGGCACATGGCCAGGGCAGTCTATGGGGGCCTGCTGATCAACCTCCGAAGGGCTCCCCGATGTCGCTCGCGCCCCCCGCGCTTCCCGTCGTACAGCTGCGTGTCCCGACCGACGAGGACGCGGTGGCCTGGCACCGCGCCTTCGACGACCCGGAGGTGATGCGGTTCTTCGGCGGCCGTCCGTCCGAACTGTCGATGTACGAGGAGTGGACCGCCCGCCAGCGCCGCCACGACGCGGAACTCGGCTACTGCCTGTGGACCGTGCTGAACGGGAACGGCGAGGTGATCGGTTTCACGGGGGCGCAGCCGTGGCCGCAGAGCGCGTACGGGCCGGTGGGCGAGATCGAGATCGGCTGGCGGCTGACCCGGTCCGCCTGGGGACACGGTTACGTGACCTCGGCCGCGCGCCTCACGCTGGAGCGGCTGCGCGCGGCCGGGGTGGAGCGGGTGGTGGCGACGATCGACGTGCTCAACGAGCGGTCGATCGCCGTGGCCCGGCGCCTCGGCATGGAGGAGGCGGAGAGCTTCACGACGCCGCGGGCGGGCCAGGAGGTGCGGTGCTTCCGGCTCGAACTGTGAGGGTGACGTCCTGATCCTGGGTGGCTCCGAGTCGCTGTGGGGTTGGGACTGGGCGGGTCCGGGTGGCCTGGGTTGGCTCGTGGGTGGCCTGAGCCGGCTCCGGGTGGCCTGGGTGGGCCTGGGTCAGCGGGCCTCGCCCGCCGTCCGGACGGACCTCGCCGACGAGGACCGGCCGGGGGCGTCGGCCTGGCCGGTGGAGGTGTCGGGGGCGTTGACCTGACCGGTGGAGGTGTCGGGGGCGTTGACCTGACCGGTGGAGGTGTCGGGGGCGAACTGTTCGGTGGACGGCTCGCTGCTGCGGACCGGGTCGGGCTTGTTGTCGTCACTGCCTCGGTCCTTCAGCGCCAGCACGCCTGCGGTCACCCCGGCACCGACGAGAAGCGCGGCCGTCAGCGTCGCGCACCAGATGACGACGGACCGCCTGCGGCCGGACGGTTCGGGGGCCGGGGCGGAGGACGGGGCACCTCCTGGGGCCGAGGCATCGCCCGGGGCCGAGGCGGGACCTGGGGCCGGGGCCGAGGCTGGATCTGGGGCCGGGGCCGAGGCCTGCGTGGGACCGTAAGCGGGCTGGTACGGGCCCGGAGCCGCCGGGTACGCCGCAGGGGCCGCCCCCGCTCCGCCCGTCAGCCGCAGCAGATACGGCGCGACGAGCACGGCACCGCCCACCCACAGCAGGCCGAACAGCAGCACCTCCGGCACGTTCAGCGCGAGTTCGGCGGTGCCCCGGTCATCCGGGTCGGAGATGTCGCTGGAGACCCCGCTCAGCCCCGCCAGCACCAGGAGCACCAGCAGGAAAAGTGCGCCCGCGGTGGCCTGTTCGCCCCGGCCCGCCGAGCGGCGCGCGGCCGACAACCCGACCACCAGCGCGCAGACGACACCCGTGGCCAGCGCCCCGGTCAGCGCCCAGCCGCCGAACTCGTCCGCCAGACCGGACAGCCCGAAGCTGTTGTTCCGCAGATCGGAGCCGGAGAGGTCCAGCCACCCCTGAATGTCGTACTCGATGTGGGCGCCCCAGCTCAGGCCGAGCACGTGCACCCCGATGTTGGGCAGCAACGGCAGAGCGATCAGCAAGGACTGGCCGTCGACGTCACCGGCGGTGGCGTACGTGACGAAGCCGATCAGGGAACAGAGCAGCAGTACGGCGCCGAGCGCCCGGACTGCGGAACCGGCGGCCCGCACCAGGATCTGTGCCCCCGGCCGTTCCGCCAGCCACTGGGCCGCCACGTCGCGTTGCAGAACGCCGCCGGTGACCAGCAGCCCCATGACGAGCGCACCGAGGGCGGCGAGGACCGGGGAGGACGAGACCGATACGTCCGCGACCTCGGGCTGCGCGAAGAGTCCGAGGAGCAGGACGGCCGCGGTGGCCACGAGGCTGATCCGTACCGCCGCCTCCAGACCGCCGCCCTGCCTGCGGACCGCACGGGTACCGAGGATCAGCGCACCGATCCAGAGCACGGTGACGGTGAGGGGGACGAGGCCGAGCGTGTAACTGCCCTGGGTGCCCGGGTCCAGGCCGCCGAAGTCCGAGCCGCCGGAACCGTAGCCGTAGTCGTAGTCGGAACCGTAGTCAGGACCGTAATCGGAGCCGTAGTCGGAGCCGTTCCGGCCGCCGGGGCCGGTCGGCCGGACTTCGAAGCCGCCGCCGAACGCCTGGAGCAGCATGGCGAGCGCGATCCGCAGCCGGTCGCTCCAGCCGACGACGACGTCGTCGCCCTGGCCGTACGTCGGGATGGAGAGCGCCACCGCGAGGGCCAGTATCAGTCCGCTCGGCCAGGCGGCCGCCTTCACCGAGCCCGCCCAGTCGCCCCGGAACACGCGGCCGAAGAAGGCGCCGAGCGGTGACGGTCCCGCCGGGACCACGGGCATCGGGGCGTACCCGGGCGCCGGGGGCGGCCCCGCAGCCGGAGCGGACGGGGCCCCGGGAGGAGGCGGTGCAACGGGCGGCGGAGGTGCCATCGGGGCGGATTGCGGGGGTGCCGGGGGCGGGGTCGCCGCGGGCGGGGTCGCCGGTGCGGCGGGCCCCCGCGGGGGCGCCTCGGGCGCGTGAGGGGGCGGCGCGGGTGTCTGCGGGCGTTCGCGCCCGCACTTCATGCAGAAACGCGCCTCGTCCGGCGCCTCGGTTCCGCAGAAGGGGCAGTACGACGGCATGAGGACTCCGCAGGGTGGAGACGGGGACGGCCGGAACGGTGACACACGGGAGCGGGAAAGACGCGTGCCGTATCAACGGACACATCTTCCTCGCTACCCGGTTCCCGTCAACTCCGATCCCCAGCAACGGATTTCACCGGTTTCCCGCACCGATTCCCCGCACGGGTTTCCCGGCCGGTTTCCCGCACCGGGTTCCTGCACCGGGTTCCCGCACGGGGTGTGTGCCCGGGGTGTGCGCCCGGCCGTCAGGCCCGTACGCCCCGGTGCAGGGCGACCACGCCGCCCGTGAGGTTGCGCCAGGCGACCTTCGACCAGCCGGCCTTCTGGAGCTTGGCCGCGAGACCCGCCTGGCCGGGCCAGTCCCGGATCGACTCGGCGAGATAGACGTATGCGTCGGGGTTGGACGACACCGCACGCGCGACCGGCGGCAGCGCCCGCATCAGGTACTCGGTGTAGACGGTCCGGAACGGTGCCCAGACCGGCTGGGAGAACTCACAGATGACCACCCGGCCGCCCGGCTTGGTCACCCGGTACAGCTCGCGCAGCGCCGCGTCCGTGTCCTGGACGTTGCGCAGCCCGAAGGAGATGGTCACCGCGTCGAACGTCTCGTCGCGGAACGGCAGCTTCGTGGCGTCGCCCGCCGTGAACGGCAGCCAGGAGTTGCGCTTCTTGCCCTCCTGGAGCATGCCGATGGAGAAGTCGCACGGCACGACGTACGCACCGGTCGCGGCGAACGGCAGCGAGGACGTCGCGGTCCCGGCCGCCAGGTCGAGGACCTTCTCCGCGGGCCGGGCGTGCACGGCCTTCGCGACCTCCTTGCGCCACAGCCGCGCCTGGCCGAGCGAGAGCACGTCGTTGGTGAGGTCGTAGTTCGCCGCCACGTCGTCGAACATCGAGGCGACTTCGTGCGGCTGCTTGTCCAGGGAGGCTCGGATCACCCACCCATTCAAGCAGCCCGGCCGGAGCGGGTCGGGGCGGGGCGGGCTGAAGCGGGGCGGCGCCGGAGCGGGGCGGAGAGGGGCGGAGCGGGGGCGCTGTCGGGCGACGCCACGGAGACGATCACCGACCGCGGCTGCTCCTCGGCGAGGAACCGCACGGTGACCAGGATTCGGTCACGAGTTCTGATCCGGCTTCAACCTTTCCGGCCCGTCGGCACTCAGTACCAGGCGTAGTGACCACCGACAGACCACCGACAGACCAAAGAACAGACCGAAGAACAGACCGCAGAGAGGAGGCCGGATGACCGCCGGACGCAACACGGACGCCGCGGGTTTCGAGGAGTTCGCCCGCGCAGGTCAGCGCAGGCTGTACCGCACCGCGTATCTGCTGTGCGGGGACGCCGACGCCGCCCGGGATCTGACCCAGACGACACTGGCGAAGCTGTTCCAGCACTGGGGCCGCGCGAGCGCGGCCGACCACCCGGACGCCTACGCCCGCACGGTACTGACCCGCACCTACATCGCCGAACGCCGACGCCGGCTGCGCGACCTCCGCGCCCATACGCCGATCGCGTCGCACGCACCCGCTTCCGGCCCCGAGCTGACCGTCACGCTGCTTGCCGCACTTGCCGAACTGCCCGCCCGCGCACGGGCGATGGTCGTCCTGCGGTACTGGGAGGACCTGAGCGTGAAGACGGTCGCCGAGCTGCTGCGATGCAGCCCGTCCACCGTGAAGAGCCAGTGCTCACGCTCGCTCGCCACGCTGCGTACCCGTCTGGGCGACGCACATCTCTACACCACCCGAAGCTGAGGAGACCGTCGTGGACATGTTTACTGACCGCTCCCCCGGACCCGGTCCGATCCCGGAGGCCGAGGACCGGATGATCAGGGCGGCCCTCGACCGGGCGGCCGAGGACGCGCCGCCGCTGCCCGATCTGGTGCCCGTCGCCCTGGCCCAGGGACGTCGGCGCCGCACTCGCGCCCGTGCGGCCATAGGGGCGGGAGTGACGGGTGTGGTGGCCCTGGGGGTGTTCGGCATGGCACTGCCGATGTGGGGGCCGGGAGGGGGTGCGCAAGCGGCGCGGACCGGGTCGGTCGCCTCGCAGCCCACGACCGCCGCTCCCTCCCCGGCCGGCACCGCCCGGCCCGTCCCCAGGCCCGTGCACATCGAGCCGACCGAGGGTGAGACGCCCATGGCCGACCTGCCGCCGGCCGAACGGAAGCGGCAGGAGACGTTCCAGCTGAAGGTCGCGGGGCTGCTCGGCACGTTGCTCCACAAGCAGCTCGGCGTCGTCCGCCCGGTCGATCTGGCAGTGCACCGGTATCAGGGCGAAACCGACGGAAACATCTTCCCGGTCATCTTCTCGGTACGCCCCCGGCCCGACGCGGGAGTCCCCGACGGCGCGACCCTGCCGTGCCGCAACAACCCCGCGAAGGGCATGCGGTGCAGGAAGGTGACGCTGCCGGACGGGATCCAGGCCCGTGCCATCTCCGCCGAGGGGAACGGGACCGGCTCGCAGACCGTCACCAGCGTCGATCTCACCTTCGCTTACGGCCACAGCACCGTCCGGTTCTCGGTCGGCGGTGACGACTCCTCGATGGTGTCGTCGCCGGTCTCGGTGTCGCAGCTGATCGCCGTCGCACGTGACTCCAGGTTCCTGGAGCTGGTGAAGTACGCGGACGGCCGGCCCATGGAAGAGAAGGAGCACACGGTTCGTGGCGGCTGAGACGGTCAGGCACCGCGCACCGCGCCAGGACCGAGACCGGGAAGACGGGAGAGACCGGGAAGACGGGGGAGATGGAGGAGATGGAGGAGATGGGGGAGATGGGGGGTACGAGAGAGACCGGGGAGATGGGGGCGACCGGCGGAGCATGCGTCGGGAGCGCCGGCGTCGCGGCCGGATACGGGTGCTGGCCGCGGTACTCGTCCCGGCGGCGCTGATCGTCGCCGCCGTGGTCGTCGCGCCCCGGTGGGCGGGCGGGGACGGCCCGGCGTCCGCAGCGGCCGTTCCGGAGTCCCCGGACGCCCGCCCGGCCCGGAGTCCCGCCCGCACCTCCCCCTCCTCCGCCACCAAGCCCGAGCCCAGGGCGACCGCCGTGTCCCCTTCCCCTCCCCCTCCCCCTTCCCTCTCCCCCTCCGCCACCAGGCCTCCCCGTGTCCCGGCCTCCGGTCCGGGCACGTTCACGGTCGCCCGCGCCGGAGCCTCCTCCGGTGGCGGGAACGCCTACCGGGTCGAGGTCGAGGACGGTTCGGGCGTCGACCCGGACGCGGCGGCTGCCCTGATCGCCGACGTCCTGGCCGCGCCGCGCGGCTGGGCGCACGCCGGAGCACACTCGTTCCATCAGGTGGCCTCGGGTCCCGCAGGGATGGTGATCCGTATCGCCACCGCGGCAACCACCGACCGCATCTGCGCGACGGGCGACATGAACACCCACGGCGAGGTCAACTGCCGGCTGGGCGAGGTGGTGATGGTGAACCTCAAGCGATGGCAGACCGGTTCGCCCGAGTTCCACGGGCCGCTCGCCGACTACCGTGCGCTGATCGTCAACCACGAGGTCGGGCACTGGCTCGGCCACGGCCACGAGACCTGCCCCGGAAAGGGACGCCCCGCCCCCGCGATGATGCAGCAGATATACGGCCTCAAGGGATGCGTCTCCAACGCCTGGCCCTACGACACGAAGGGCACCTACCTCGGCGGCCCCTCCGTACCGTGACGTTCCGTCGGACCCGTGCCGGCAATCGATATGCGTGTGGACTGAACCAATCGGCGCCGACGCCGGTCCTTACAGCGGGGAGTGAAACCACCGAGGACTGGGGAGGGGCGCGGATGTCCGGAAGGATTGTGCGCCGGAGCGGGCAGCGGGAACGTGGCCGGAGCCGGCTGTTCACCAAGGCCGTCGTACCGGTAGTGCTGGTCGTGGCAGCCGTCGTGGGCATCCGGTGGAACAACGGGCACGGCCCGAGTACGTCCTCCGCCTCCGCGACCTTCACGGTCGCCCGTGCGGGCGTCTCGAAGTCCGGCACGGGCGACGCCTACCGGGTCGAGGTGGAGAAGGGCTCCGGTCTGGACGCGGACGAGGCCGCCGCCGAGGTCGCCCGCATCCTGGCGGCGCCGCGCGGCTGGGCGCACCAGGGGAAGAATTCGTTCCGCCAGGTCGCCGAGGGCCCGGCGGGGCTGGTCGTCCGGATCGCCACCCCGGCGACCACCGACCGCATCTGCGGGAAGGGCGGTCTCGACACCCATGGCGAGGTCAACTGCCGGGTGGGGACCGACGTGATGGTCAACCTGAAGCGCTGGGAGCAGGGTTCGCCGGAGTTCCACGGGCCGCTCGCCGACTACCGTGCGCTGATCATCAACCACGAGGTGGGGCACTGGCTCGGCCACGGACACGAGACCTGCCCGGGCAGAGGACGCCCCGCCCCCGCGATGATGCAGCAGATATACGGCCTCAAGGGATGCGTCTCCAACGCCTGGCCCTACGACACGAAGGGCACGTACCTCGGCGGCCCCTCCACACCATGACGCCCGGGTGTTCCGGTACCCCGGTGTTCCGGAGCCGGTACCCCAACGCCCCGGAGCTCCAACGCCCCGGAGCTCCAACGCCCCGGAGCTCCAACACCCCAACACCCCGGCACCCCGGCACCCCGGCGGGAGCCGTCTACCGGCCCCGGTACACCAGTCGCCCCGCCGCCACCGTCGCCACGCAGCACATCCCGCCCGCCGCGAGCAGCGCGTCCTCGTCCGGCACGTCGAAGGCGGCGAGATCGGCCCGCCCCCCGGCCGTGAGTGGCGCCCCCATGGCCTCGGCCACCGCCCCGGCCCCGGCCAGCGGGTCGAGGCTCGGTGCGCCACCGGGGTGCGCCGGAGCGTGGATGACCAGCAGCCCGGACCGGCGCATGGCCGTGATCAGGGCGGGCGGTGCGGTGGGGGCGGCCGTCGCCGCCGTCGTCCCGTGACGCAGCATCCGGTGCAGCCCACGGCGTACGCTGCCGGCCCGCCAGGTGTCGTCCGGCCCGAGCGCGTCGAGCGCCGTGCCGGTCAGCGGCGCCGTGCCCAGGGTGTCCGCCTCGCGTGGATCGGGGAAGTACGCGCCCTCCAGCAGCCCGACCGCGTCCGGCTGTACGAGTCCCGGGGTCAGGACGCCAGGCCAGCGCCGGACCCGGGCGGTGGGGTGGAGGGCGGCCAGCTCCTCGTACGTGCCGAAGGACGCGATCACCGCGTCCTGCACGGCGACCGCCCCGCCGGGCACGGGAACACGGCCGCCGCCCGGCAGGAGCAGGGCGGCGGCGTGGATCGTCAGCAAGGCTTCGGACCTCAGTTGGCGTTGAGGAGCTTGAGCTCCGGGTGGGCGGTGCCGCCCTCGATCGCCGTGGACGAGATGTGCGAGACGACGCGCTCGTCGACCGGGTCGTTCGCCGGGTCGTCGTGGACGACCAGGTGCTCGTACGTGGTGGCGCGCTGGGCCGGCACCCGGTCCGCCTTACGGATCAGGTCGATGATCTCCAGGCGGTTGGAGCGGTGCTTGGCACCGGCGGAGGAGACGACGTTCTCCTCCAGCATGATCGAGCCGAGGTCGTCCGCGCCGTAGTGCAGCGACAGCTGGCCGACCTCCTTGCCCGTGGTGAGCCAGGAGCCCTGGATGTGGGCGACGTTGTCCAGGAAGAGCCGGGCGATGGCGATCATCCGCAGGTACTCGAAGAGCGTGGCCTGCGTCTGCCCCTTCAGCTTGTTGTTCTCCGGCTGGTACGTGTACGGGATGAAGGCCCGGAAGCCACCGGTGCGGTCCTGCACATCGCGGATCATGTTCAGATGCTCGATGCGCTCGGCGTTCGTCTCGCCGGTTCCCATGAGCATGGTGGAGGTCGACTCGACACCCAGGCCGTGGGCGATCTCCATGATCTCCAGCCAGCGCTCGCCGGACTCCTTGAGCGGGGCGATCGCGGTGCGCGGCCTGGCCGGCAGCAGCTCGGCGCCGGCCCCGGCGAAGGAGTCGAGACCGGCGGCGTGGATCCGCTGGATGGCCTCCTCGGCGGAGACCTTGGAGATCCGGGCCATGTGCTCGATCTCGGAGGCACCCAGCGAGTGGATGACCAGCTGCGGGAACGCCTTCTTGATCGCGGAGAAGTGCTCCTCGTAGTACTCCACGCCGTAGTCCGGGTGGTGCCCGCCCTGGAACATGATCTGGGTACCGCCGAGCTCGACCGTCTCCGCGCAGCGGCGCAGGATGTCGTCGAGGTCGCGGGACCAGCCCTTGGCGGTGTCCTTGGGAGCCGCGTAGAAGGCGCAGAACTTGCAGGCCGTGACGCAGACGTTCGTGTAGTTGATGTTGCGCTCGATGATGTACGTCGCGATGTGCTCCGTACCCGCGTAGCGGCGGCGGCGCACGGCGTCCGCGGCCGCGCCCAGCGCGTGCAGGGGCGCCGACCGGTAGAGGTCGAGGGCCTCCGCCGGAGTGATCCGGCCGCCTTCGGCGGCTCGGTCGAGGATGGGCTGGAGGTCGGCCTTCTCGGTCACCGGGCTGTCACCTTTCGGCGGTTTTTCAACGGATCTACGGACCGGATCAGCGTACGCCAGCGTTCTCGCGCGTCTCCCGCCGCACCCTCGCGGCGGAGTGGCGCCCCGGAGCCGTATCGCTTGAGCCGTACCGCCGTACCGCCATACGTCCGTACATCCGTACCGCCGCCCCGCTGTTCCTCTCTGTCCCGCCGTCCCGCCGTCCCGCCGTCCCGCTGCCCCGCCGTCGCCGGGGCGGCGGGAACGGCCGAGGGCGCACACGGGACCTGGATCAGCCGGCTGCCGCGTCGGCCTTGCGCCAGGCCGGCAGCAGCTCGTCCAGCAGCGCTTCGGTACGGGGCGGGAGCCCCCGGCCACCGGCGCCCGGCCGGTCCGCGCGCGCGACGAGGAACACGGCCAGCTCCGCCAGACGCGTCATGTCGCCCGTGGCATGGGTCGCACGCAGCAGCTCGTTCCACAGCCGCTCGTCACCCGGCGACGGGGACAGGGACACAGGCAGAGACAGGGGAAGGGGCAGAGACAGGGCGACGGTGAGCGCGGCAACGGCCGGCTCGGGCCGTCCCTGTCCGAGGTGGTGCTCCGACAGGGCGAGGGCCACGTCCCCGACGAGCAGCGGCAGCTGGGCGTCGATGATCTCGTGGGCCAGCCAGCCGTACCTCCCCTCGGGCCGGTCCGCCAGCAGCGGGCCGCGTACGAGGTCCAGGGCGTCACCGAGCAGCCGCTCGCGCACGGACGCGTTCGCGGCGCCCCTGCCCCGCGTCGCCTCGTGGTGAAGCGAACGCAACACGTCCAGGTCGGAGACGACGGAGGCGGCGAGCGTGAGACGGCCCGAGGCGTCCGGCCGCAGCCGTGGAGTGCCGTCCGGATCGGTTCCGAGCCACTCCCGCATCCGCTCGACGAGCGCGTCCCTGACGTCGGCTGTCACCCCGCGCGGCCACAGCGAGGCGGCGAGCACCTGAGGGTGAACGCCCTCGCGGTGCAGCAGGAGCAGCGCCAGCGCCTCGTGCATGAGCGCGCCGCGTTCGCTGTCCGGGGTGTCGAGACCGATGAGCTCGTACGCCCCGACGAGCCGGGCGTAGACCGCGGGCCGGCCGCGCTCGGTGATGTCGACGAGGAAAGAGGAGGAGGAAGAAGAAGAAGAGGAGGAGGAGGAGGACGGGTCGGTGCTCGGCTCGTGGCCGGGCTCGGCGTGCTTGAAGAGCTGGACGACCGCGTCGTGCTGGACACGGGGCAGCATCTGCGCCATGAGGTCGAGGCCCAACAGCGGGGCGAGCATCCGGCCTTCGGGGGTGACGTCGAGCTGCCAGACCGCCCCGGGCACCCGGGCCGATCCCGTACCGACGAGATAGCCGATGCCCAGCCGGCCCGCGCCGGAGGCGAGTTCGGTGAGCAGCGCGGCCTGCGCCTCGGTCCGTTCGGCGGTGAGCAGGACGAGATGGGGCGCCCAAGGGTGGTTCCGGACGTGTCCGGTGCGACCGGTGAGGACGGAGTCGTGGCCGGCCGCGCCCAGTGCACTGCGGCGCTGCCGGGTCTCGGCCTCCATGACCTCCAGCAGTTCCTCCACCCCTTCGAGATGGCGCAGCCGGGTGGGGGCGAGGGCGCGGAGTTCCTCCCCGAAGCCCACCAGCGTGACGGTCATCCGGTCCGACCAGCCGCTGGTGGCCAGTTCCGCGGCGACCGAGGCCAGCACGGCGGCACGGTCCTCCGGGGCACCGGTCAGCGAGACGAGACCGGGCAAGGACTCCAGGTTCAGCAGCAGCCTGGAGCCCTCGTGGGTGCCCAGGCTGACCAGGCCGGGGTAGGGCGCGGCGGTGTCGCCGTACTCGTGCTCTCCGGTGTCGGACCGCTCCACGTACCAGACGCCGGGGTCCTTGCCCTCCTGCCACGGGGCGGGCGGGCTGCCCTCCGGGCGGCCGAGCTGAAGGTGCAGTTCGCCCTCGGACAGCCAGGCCGCGTGCACGACCGGCAGCGGGCGGGACTCCGCGGCGAGCGACGCGGACAGACCGCGCAGGGAACGGTCCAGGAACCGCACGGCCTCGGGGTCGGCCCCGACCAGCAGCGCGTCCTGGGCGTCGGCGGCGGCCCCGCCGGGCACGGACGGCTCCCCGCCACCCCGGCCTGCGACGGTGCCCGTCGCCGACTGCCACAGCACGATACGACGCCGGTTGCCCAGGGCCGCGAGCAGCCCCGCGGCAAGCAGCGAGGCGGCCATCAGAGCCTCGGAGAGTCCGAAGGCGGAGGAGGAGGGAGACGAGGGAGAAGAGGAGGAAGAGGAGGTGTCCGTTACCGGGGGCGCGGCCTCGTCGACGGTGGCGACGGCACCCGTGTCCGGGGTGGCCTGCCGCTGCGTGGGCAGGACGGTCCGCGCGGTGTCGGTGTCGCCTCCCCGGCTGCCGTTCCCGTGCCGGTCGCCGCCCTGCTGCGCGCCGCCGCCCTCCGCCTTGCCTCCGGGATCGTCGTACTCCTTGATCTGCCGCCGGACCGCCTTGGAGAGCTGGGGCGCCTCGTCCGGCATCTCCACGACCTCACCGCCGTGGGCGTCCGCGGGCATCTCCATGATCCAGCCCGGCCGGATGAGACTCGCCTGCGAAAGCCTCGAACCGTCGGGCTGCACCCGGTCCTTGTTCAGCCGGTAGATCTCGCCGTACCGGCGCCCGTCCCCCAGGTGCCGCTCGGCGACCTCCCAGAGCGAGTCGTGGTGCCGTCCCTCAGGAGGCCGGATCCGGTAGAACTTGGTCCCCTGCTCCTTGGCGGTCCCGGCTGTTCGCTTCGCGGTCTCGGCATGTTCGCCGAGCCCGGCCGCTCTGTCCAGCGCCGTCCCCTGCGCCGGCTTCCGGGCAGCCGTCTCCTGCGCCGACCTCCGGGCAGCCGCCCCCTGCTTCGTCTCCTGCGCCGTCTCCTGCCTCGTCTCCTGCGCATGATGCCGGCCGGGGGACTGCTGCGCGGACGAGGCCGGCGTCGCCCGGCTCGGCTCGTCCATGCCCCAGCCCATCTGCGAAAACCCAGGGGCGAGGCTCGCCACTCCCGCCGTCACCAGCAACAGGGCCGCCACCAGCTGCCGCGCGAGCGCCTGGCTCGCCCCGGCCGCCGGAACCCGCACCGGCATGCCCACCCCGGAGACGACGGCCTTCACCTCGACCAGGACGCAGGCGGTGAACTGCGCCCAGGCCAGCCAGACCACCACCGTCAGCACGCCGATGAACGTGTTGACGGAGATCTGCTGTTGAAGCGTGTCCAGCGTGGGCATCTCGTCCGGCAGCGGCCGGCCCACGAAGTACGCCAGCGCCCCGGGCACGCCGACGACAAGGGCGGCCAGCGCAAGAAACGCGAGGAAGGCCTTGACGAAGTCGCCGAAGGTCCGCCTGGGCGGTCCCTGCTTGCCACGCGTGCGGGAGGTGGTGTGTGCCATCACAGGCTTCCTCTGGAGAAGGACGGTCGGGCAAGGCGGTGATCCATCGCAGTCCGGCCCCGCGGCCACCCGGCGCCGGACCGACCCGGGGCAGCCCGGCGCCGGGCCGACCCGCGGCCACCCGGCGCCGGATTGACCCCGAGGCCGCCCTGCGCCGGGCCGACCCGGGGGCTGAGCCGAGACCGGCTGTTCCCGGGGCTACCCCGCGACGGACTCGGCGGCCGATCTGCCGTGCGCGGTCAGTGGGCCCGCGAAGAGGATTCCGCTCAGCACGGGCCGGTAGGTGAGCCGGATCTCGGCCTCTACCCGTTGGGCGTTCGCCGCGACACAGCCCGAGGCCGCGACGTCGCGCCCCGGCAAGCCCTCTTCCCGGGCGAAGGCGCGTACCCGGGCGCCGCAGTTACCGAAGTTGATGGGTGCCGAACCACTGGATCCCTCGTACAGGGCATCCCGGTCGATGTCCTGCGCCGCGTAACGGGCGGCCTGTTCGGCGATGTCCGCGGCCCGTTCGCGCTGGGAGATCGCCAGCCCGCCGTCGATCACGAAGGCTGCCAGGGCCATGAAGAGCAACGCGAAGATGATGACGGCGCCGGCGCCCGAGCCCTTGTCGTCCAGACGTTCGCGCCGTGCCTCCCCCCATGGAAGCGGTGGCTCCCGCAACGCCGTCATGCGGCCCTCCTGAAGGGATCGAGCGGCGAGGTGGACCGGCCGGTGAGAGTGGTCGGGATGTTGAGGCCGAGCATCCCCGGGCCTCGTACCTCGCAGCTGACCTCGACGCTGAAGAACCCGCCGGGCTCGAAGCCGTCGCTGGTCCTGCCCACCGTCACCGGCCCCGCGCACACATCGGTGAGATCGGCCTCCGCCGCCTTCCGTGCCTCGGACATCGCGAGATCGCTGTCCTTCTGGATCGAACCGGCGCGGGCGGCGTCCCGTGCGGCTCCGTCGACCGCTCCCCGGCCGTCGACGAGCTGCCCGAAGCCGACGAGGACCAGAACGAAGAGGATCATGATGGGCGCGAGGATGACCGCCTCGACCGTGGACAGCCCGCTGTCACCATCGGAGCCCCCCGGCAGCCCAGGTCCGCCGGCGGCCCGGTCCCGTACCCGTACCCGTTTGCGCGCACGGTCCAGCACGCTGCTCACACAGGTCATGCAGGTCACACGGATCACTCCCCATCCGGTACGAATCGCTCGACCGGCCCCTGAGACTGCGCGTGAATCTTCAGATCGAGCCCCGGAAAGACGCTCGGCACCCTCGCCGTGATCTCCACACCCACGGTGTCCGCGTCGGGCTGGTACGCCCGCACATCGGGTGCGAGAACCAGCTGCGGGCCCAGTTGTCCGAGGTAACTTCCGGCCACCTGCCGCCCCTTGGACCGCCAGCCGCCCGGATCCTCGTCCGCCCGGGCCCGTGCCTCGCGCGCGCCCGCCCGAGCGGCGGCCTGCGCCACATGATCGGCGAAGAAGTACAGCGCGAACTGCACCGTCGCGAAGATCATGAAGAACAGGACGGGGGTCAGGAGGACGAACTCGATCGCGGTCGCGCCGGAGTCGCCGCGCGCGGACGCCGCGTCCACCCGGCGGCGCACGGCGGTACGCAGCCGGTGCGCGAGGCGGCTCGCCCCATCGGAACGGGGTGGCTCGGCCGTCGGCATTCCTCGGGTCAGCAGGTCGAGTCGGCGTCGGCGCCGGCGATGCAGGCGCCGACCTTGGTGGCGCCGTCCTTCAGCGCGAGGCTGAGAATCGCGGCGACCACCCCGACGATCGCGACGACCACCGCCGAGATGATCACCCACTCGACGGCGGAGGCACCGCGGTCGGCCTCGTCCGAGCGGGCACGCTCCACCCTCCCCCGCAAGAAGGCCAGCAGAAAATCGATGGCTGGATGACTGGCACGGGGACCGGTACGGGGACCGGTGCAGGGACTGTTCATGGTTGCGGATCCTCTCGGAGAAGGGGCAGTCGGATCAGGCGGGTGACGGAGATCAGCCGACCTGGAACACGCGCACGGCGGCCGGAAAGATGAGGAAGACGAGGAAGCCGGAACAGAGCAGCAACTGGGCGACGAGCATCGACTGGGACTTCTCGCCCGCGCTGCCCTCGATCCGGGCCATCTCCCGGTGCCGCATCGTCTCGGCCCGGGAGGCCAGGGACTCACGTACCTTCGCCCCGTCGTCAGCGACGAGCGCCAGGGACGCCGAGAGGTCCTTCAGCTCGTCGATGCCCAGCTCTTCGCCCAGCCGCCCGAGGGCCTGCCACTGGCTGGTCCCGGTGATCCGGGCATCCGCCAGGGTGTTGCGGATCCGCCGCAGCGCCGACCCGTCGCTCACCTCGGCCGCGGTCATGAGCGCCTCGGGAAGGCCACGGCCGCCGGCCAGGTTCATGGCGACCAGGTCGAGGTAGGCGCCGATGACGCGCCGCAGGTCGCGGCGCTTCTCGGCCGCGTCCCGGCGTACTTCGAGGTCCGGCAGAAAGAAGAACCCGCCCGCGAAGGCCAAGGCCAGCCAGAGCGGGACGACCGGGCCGCTGCCGAATCCGAGCGTCAGGACGATCACGAAGACGAGCGGGCCGAAGAAGAGACCGGCGGCACTCAGCAGGATCTTGGTGGCGAGGAACTGCTCCCAGCCGCGTTCGAGGACCGAGAGGTCGGCCCGCAGCGAGCGCTGCTCCCAGCCCTGTCGCCCATAGAAGTCGGCGACGCGCGCACCGACCCGGGCACGCAGCGAATCCAGCCGCCCGGCAGGCACGTCCCCGCCCCCGCTCAGGCCCGTCTCGTACGCCGTGCCACGCGCGCGCAGGGCGTCGATACGGGCCACGGTCGCGGCCGCGCCCCGCTTGGACGGCATCAGCGCCCGTACGAACACATGGACACCGAGGCCGAGTACGGCCCCGAGCACCACGGGCAGGGTGAGGTTCATCGCGGGAAGACCTCCTCGTGCCCGGTCTCCGCCGACCGGACCGGGCGGCGGGGCGTCGTCCGAGGTGACTGCGGCAGGTCCGACTGCGGCGTCCGGGGCGACGGGTTCGGCTGGTGCGACCTCTGGGGGCGCACGAAACGCCTCGCCATGTCGTCCCGTACGAGGAAGCGCTCCGGGGTCTCGATGGTGGAGAGCTTGCGCAGCCACCAGAAGCCCAGCGCGAACAGACCGCATACGCACAGGAGGACGAGCTGGCCGAGTGGCGTGCCGTACGGAGCGACGAAGTCCCGGTTGAACAACGCGAGTCCGAGCACGAAGGCGACGCTGACACCGACGACGATCTGCACACTCCGCCGGGTGCTGGACCGCTGTGCCATCACCCGCTGCCGCATGTCGACCTCTTCGCGGGCCGACTTGGCCAGGGCGCCGAGCACCTGGCGCAGCCCCGGCCCACGCAGCCGGGCGTTGAGGATCAGGGCCGCGACGATGATGTCCGCCGAGGCGTCGTCGATCTCGTCGGCGAGGAGCTGAAGTGCGTCGGGCAGTGGCGTACGCGCCCTCAGCCGGTCCACGAGCGCGTCCAGGTGGGTACGGAGCGCGGGCGCGGCGGCGCGTGCCGAGGCGGGGATGGCCTGTTCGAGGCCTACGGCGCCGGCGATGGTGTCGCGCAGTGACTCGGTCCAGGCCGCCAGGGCCTCGACCCGGCACATCCCGGCCCGTTCCGCCGCGGCGCCACCGAAGAGGCGGTCCCAGAGGAAGACGAGTGCACCGGCCGCGATGCCTGCCACGGCCCAGCGGGTCAGCAGCAGGGTGACGATCCCGACCCCGATGGAGAGGGAGCCCCGGCGCCCGGTGAACCGGGCCAGATCCGCCAGGCGTTAACTCGATCCGGCCTTCTCATGGGCTGCCTTCGCGGGTGTGCCCCGGATGGCGAGGACGAGGAGGGCGATGCCGCCTCCGACGACGACGCCGCACACCAGGGCGGACAGCACGGACAGCGAGAAGACGCCGTTCAGGGAGGAGACGCCGCCCGGGGAGAAGCCGTTCAGGGAAGAAACGCCGCCCGGGGAGGAGTCGTTCAGGGAGGAGTCGTTCAGGGAGGAGATGCCGTTCATGTTTCTCCGCTCACCCCCAGGAGCCGCTGGGGCGGTAGCCGTGCACAGCCAACTCCTCGACGCAGGCGAGGGGCGCGTGCGGCACGACCCTGCCGTCGGAGGTCTCGGCGAACACCTCGCTGGACAGCACGCGGCCGTCGACGCCGTTCACTTCGCGTACGGAGGTGACCAGACGGCGCAGGGTGCCGCCCCGCCGGAAGTCGTTGCGGCGCTCGACGAAGACCACGAAGTTGATGGCTCCGGCCACCAGCATCTGGCTCGCCTCGACGGGCAGCCGCTCGGTGGCCTGCAAGGCGTAGGTGGAGATACGGGTGAAGACCTCGCTGGAACTGTTGGAGTGGATCGTGGAGAGCGAACCGTCGTTGCCCTGCGACATCGCGTTGAGCATGGTGACGATCTCGTCGCCCAGCACCTCACCGACGATCACCCGGGACGGGTTCATACGCAGCGAACGGCGCACCAGTTCGGACATCATGATGGCGCCCCGGCCCTCGGAGTTGGGCAGCCGCTCCTCGAAGGCCACGACGTTGGGGTGCAGGTCGGGAAACTGGTCGAGGCCCAGCTCCAGCGCGCGCTCGACGGTGACGAGCCGCTCCTGCGGCGGGATCTCGTTGGCGAGCGCGCGCAGCAGGGTGGTCTTCCCCGCGTTCGTCGCGCCCGCGATCATGATGTTCTTGCGGGCCCGGACCGCACAGGCCAGGAAGTGCCCCAACTCCGGTGTGACCGTGCTGTTCCCCACTATGTCGGACATGAAGACCTTGCCCATCCGGGCCCGCCGGATGGACAGCGCGGGCCGACGGGTCACATCCATCACGGCCGACAGCCTGGAGCCGTCGGGCAGCCGCAGGTCGAGCTGAGGGTTGGCGGAGTCGAAGGGCCGCGAGGACAGGCCCGAGTACGCGCCGAGGATCTGGACCAGCTCGATGAGCTCCTCGTCGGTCTCGGCCACCGGTTCCCCGCGCACCTCCCTGCCGTCCGCGTACCCGACGAAGACCTGGTCGTAGCCGTTGATGTCGATGTTCTCGACCTGGGGGTCGTCGAGCAGCGGCTGCAACCGGCCGACCCCGAAGAGCGCGGCGTGCACGGCCGCCGCGGACTGTTCCTCGGTTTCGGCGTCGAACGGAGAACGGCCGGCGTTGATCTCGGCCCGCGCGTACTCCTCCAGCAACTGGGCGATGACGGCACGCGCGTACTGGCGCTCGTCCTCGCCGGACATCTGGGGAACGCCGGACGTCTGGTCGCTCCGGCGCTGCTCGGCGATCCGGTCTCCGGCCTCCTGACGGAACCTCTTGACCAGCAGATGGTCGATGGCGGTCATGGGCGCACACCAGGAACGGGCCCCTGAGGGGGTCCGGGCATCTGTCCGGGCATCTGCTCCGGCGTCAGTCCGGGTGCTGCCCCTTGAACCGGGAGCGTCCAGGCGGCGCCGTACTGCTGGTACACGTCCCGGGCAATCTGCCGGGCGGACCGGATCAGCAGCGACTTGTCGAGCCGGCCACGCTTGCGTCCTGCCAACTGTGCCGCCCCCACCGGGTCGTGGGCCAGGGTGCCCATCACGCGGGCGACGGACTGCGCGCCGATCAGCATGCTGTTGACCTGGTTGGCAGCCTTCGCCGAGTCACCGGGATCGGCGACCAGCAGGACGCCGATGAGCGGCGTCGCGAGCTGGGCTCCTCCACGCGAAGAACTGTGCAGCCGGGCGGAGAGCGCAAGAGCCCGGTCCCTGACGCGGGCGATGCTCTCCGGCTGCGTACGCGCGACGAGAAGCACCAGGCTGGCGTGTGCGAACAGGTCGAGGGCAGGGGTCCCCCCACTGATCCGGCCGCAGTCGGCGATGACGTCGGCGGGGGCCTGCGGGGACTCCGCCAGCGCGGAGAAGGAACGCCCGAGCAGGGACCACTGGCCGGCCAGCCCGGCAGCCTGCTCGGACGAGCCGATGCCGACGAGCACGTCGAGGCCGCCCGACAGCGTCTGGGAGTGGTCCCAGAGTTGGTCGGGTGCGAGCCCGCGGCGCGCGGTCGCGGCAATCGAGAGCATGCCGGCGTTGGGGTTCAGCGGGCCGCCGTGGGCGGCCTCACTGCGGTAGACGAGGTCACCGCCGGCGGGATCCGCCTCGGCCAGCAGCACGCGGCGCGGCCAGACGGCGGAGAGCGCGACGGCCGCGGTGGTGACACCCGGCGACCCCTTGTCCGCCGCAAGCACGATAAGCGCCATATCTTCTGCTTCCTGTACTTCCTGTACTTCCCGTGCTTCCCGCACTTCCCGCACTTCCCGGGCTTCCCGGGCTTCCCGGGCTTCCCGTGCTTCCCGTGCTTCCCGTGCTTCCCGTGCGCTCGTGAATCAGCCGGTGGCCGAGGGAACCAGCACCAGGGCGACCTGCCCGGTCGCGGCGGCCTGGGTCAGTCCCTGGATGTCGGAGCTGCTGACCAGAAGGGTGACGGGCAGGCTTCCACTGCCGGCCATCGGGCCCTCGCCCCTGACGATGTCGCTGACCTTGGCGGCCGGGACGATCACCGCGTTGGCATTGGCCGCACCCTTGTCGGCATCGGCATCGGCGTCACCGCCGACGCGGTACGCGGATACCTCGTCGCCCACCTTGATGCCCGCCGGGTACTGCCCCTCCTTGAGGGCGAGCCCCACGAAGGCCTTCCCGTCCGGCAGCCCCTCGTCCGCCGAGAACATCTCCCCGATGGCGATGGTGCCCGCCACCAGGGTGTTCTTGGCCCGAAGTTTCTTCAGGCCATCCTTCTGAGCCCAGGGGACGTAGTGGATGCCCGGGTCGTCCGCGACCATCACGGACGCCACGGAGTCGTTGGCCACGGCCTTCCCCGCCGGCACATCCTGGGAGATCCGCACGACCTCGATCCGGTCACCGGCCCGCAGCACGAGCACGGTCGCACCGAGTGCGCCGACAAGAATCAGCAGTACGGCGAGCGCGGCAAGCGCAGGCTTGCGTTCACGCGCAGGCACCGGAAGCCGCTCACCTGCATGCTGAGCCGCCCCGGAACTCCGCTGCTTTCCCGCCCCCATACGGTCCTGCACCTTCACGCAACCGCTCCCCGCTTACCACCACAGATGGATTCAGCCATTCAGCAACGCGTCATGAATGACGGGCGAGTTGGCTGGGACTCATGAAACACCAAAATCACTTGCACCGTAGCAGTCGCACATATGCGCCACTAAGGAACTCCGGCGCCAATCGCGAGGCCCTCAAGGAGGTTCACCTTTCACTCAACCCGCAGCGTGCCCAGCCCCACGATTGCGTCTCGCGCACGAGCGAACCGCGCTCCTCACCAAAAATGAACATAATCGTCCGCCACCGACGCCTGCCCGCACCGCTGCGCACAACCCCTCCCCTTGATCGAATTTCTCTCGAACGAGCCATTTGGGGAGAGTCATCAGACAGGTCCGCGACGCCACATCCACCGGGACAGAGTTCGTCGTACAACTCACCTCCCTCTAGGGCACCTATAGGGCAGATGTGCGCATGCAGCAAGGACCGGCGAGGTCACGATGGCGAAACCACGGGTTCTATGGATAGCGTCATGCTGCTTCTGACATCAGTTGACCCACGGGAGTCACCAGTGCCCCGCCACACGTTGCCCATTGCCACCGCACTGACCGCAGCAGCAGCCCTGTTTCTGACCGGGTGCAGCGAAGAAGCACCCGATGCCAACGGCAAGATCGCGGGTGTCGACATGAGTGAGACGAAGCCTGAAACACCGACAGTCAGCCCTGCGGGCAGGGTGTCCCGGCCGCAGGTAATCCTCCCTGCGGACGTGCAGAACGTCTTCGAAAGCTGGGAGACAGGCGATCCGACGAAGGACGCGATCCTGACGGACGTCAGTCAGCGAATCAACGCGACCGATGCTGCCATCGGGAAGGGCGACGCCAACACCCCACCCGTTCAGTTCTACTACCAAGGAGATGGGCTGATTGGCGCAGCTGAGTGGATTACGGGGTACAAGGAAGACGGCCTGTCCATCACTGGAACGACTCGCTACTTCAATCCTAGGATCAAAATGCTCAGCAAGACGTCCGCGGCCGTTTCCTACTGCGCGGACGAGAGTAAGGCATACAACAAAGACCGCAAGACGGGAAAGGTCGAAAGGTCCCCCGCCACGAATAATGCATATATCTACTACAGCACCAGGACCGAAAAGAGCCGCAAGAAAATTTGGCAGACCACCAATCTCCTGTCAAAAAGGGGACACGAGGCATGCACGCCGTGAACTCTCAGGTGAAATCCCTATTGGTTGGCACAATAGCGGTCGTGCTCGCTTGCGTTCCCGAAACTGCTGTTGGGGAGAAGTCCCGCGGTGACGGCTCTCAGGGAAGCACCAATGCATCCGGCAAGCGAAACGGGAACACCCTCACCTCGCTGATCAGTTACTCCGGGTCCACAAAAGGCACATCCGGCAAGTCTTCCGAGGGCTTCGCCCCCACCGGGAACTGGTCGCCCCCCGCCTGCTGGTACGAACCACGGTCAGCGTTGGAATTCAAGCAGCATGTAGAGGCCATGTTCACGTCGACCGTGAACACCCCCGGCATGCCTAACTACGCCGATACAGCTGTGGGCCAGTACAGAGACATGTACGAGGACGGCAAGTACAAGGACTACAACCTGGACAAGGCCGACGAAGGTGCCTTCTGGGTCTCCGTCCAGGACGAGTCCCGCTGGGACGAGCCCGACGCGTGGACCTGCAACGAGCTGCCCTTCTGGGTCAAGAACGGCGACACCCCCCAGGTCAGGAACAGCATCAGCCCCGGCCTCCTCGCCCAACTCGCCTACAACCAGGTCGATGTCCCTGAAACCACGGTCAACCTGGCTCCGGCCAGCAACACCAAAGTCAACCTCCCCACCTGGTCCTGGCTCGACAACAAAACCTTCAAGCCCGTCTCAGTCACCGCCTCCCTCAACGCCGCTGGGGTCAGCCTCCGGTCAACCGTCACCGCCACACCGGTCTCCCTCCACATCGAGCCCGGCACGAAGGACGCGGCGCTGCACCCCGGCAGCGGCGAATGCACCTTCCGGAACGGTCACATCGGCACGCCCTACGCCAAGGGTGACGCCGACAAGACCCCGCCGTGCGGGGTCACCTACCTGCGTTCCTCCGGAAACGGCTCGTACCAGCTCCAGGCCACCCTCACCTGGAACGTCGCCTGGAACGGATCCGGCGGCGCAGGTGGCACCCTCCCCGTCGGCACCTTCGGCACCACCCAGAACATCACCGTCCAGGAAATCCAAGCCATCAACCGCTGACCGAACTCGCATGTGCCGGACCGTGCCCGTGCCGCCTGACCGCCGGGCAAAGCAGCGCTGATCTCCAAGACCGAAGGAACGCAGCAGGGTGCGGAATGTGAATCCGGACGATCTGGATCAACTCGCCAAGCTGTTGGACGGCAAGGGGGGTCTCCAGGCGAAGCTCTGCGAGGCACTCACCAGAGCTTCGCAGCTCGGTGTGGGCAACACGGTGACGAGTCTCAAACCGTTGCGGTCCTGGGTGACCGACACGGCACCGGACCTCCGCAAGCGAGCGGCCGTCGCTCGACTGGACAAGGGCGACCCGGAAGCCGGTGCCAAGTGGGCGGGCTTCGGCGCCAAGGACCTTCTGAAGGCCGGCCTGATCTACAAGGCGCCGGATGTATTGCTGCTGGCCAACGCCCTGGCCAGCAGCGGTAATTCGGATGCAAACGCTCTCCGCCGCAGGTCCAGGGAATCCCTGGACGAGTGGGTCGACCGGCTGCGGGCCCACGCGTTCGCCTCTGTCCCCGCGCTCAAGCCGTACGAAAGAGATATTGAGAAGTACCTCGGAACATACGGGGACGCGACGGGGTTCATCGCGCACACCGGGACGGCGTCATTCCACGGGGGAAATCTTTCCAGGATCCTGGTCGGGAACTCGATCGCCCAGGGCGGGTGGGCACAAGGGGCCAAGACGTGGACAGCCAGAAGAATGATCTCTATGTCCAGACGCTATTTCTGGGCTCCGACCAGAATTGGCAGATGGGGGCGAGATCTCCATCGATGGGAGCCACCCATCCGTTCACTCGCCGCACCCGGATCTTGGCTGCCTGGCAAGCTTGGCGCACTGGCCTCGGGAAGTTCCGCCTACCAGGATGTCAGCCGGTTTCCACTGGCCAGCACCTACATCGGCGGACGGATCGGATCGGGCCTGGACTGGGTTCGGCGCAGTGGCGTGATGGAATCGCCAATTATTTTCAACATCACGGGAAACAAGGCGATCAGCTTCCTGGCAGGGTCTGACCGGCTCGCCAAAATGTACGGCGGTTTCACCCACGCAGGACAGATCCCCGGTCGAGCAGCCAACGCCAGCCTGTTGAAGGTAACCGGGAACGCGGCCGCCGACGCGCGCCTGTTCGGGAATGGACACATCACCTCCCTCGGCAAAGGGCTATGGGTAGCGGGGAAATCCGCAGGTCTCCTCCGCGGCGTCGGCGTGGCGGGCGGATTATTCTCCACTATCTATAGCGGTGCCAACGTCTGGGCTCAAGGTAACCCGGCGAGTCACTTCGGAAGCAGAGAGTCCGGTGCCAAGTACGTTGCAGATGTCACCGAAGTCCTCTTCAACGCCTCTTTGACTGCTGCGACGGTATCCCCCAACCCTTTCACCATCGGAGCCGTCGCCGTCACTGGAACAGTCTGGTCCGGTGCCAAAGTCGTCGAACACTGGGACGACATCGAGGACGGCGCCGCCAAGGCCTGGAACTGGGCGGGCGACAAGGCTTCGAGGATCGATTCAGACATTATTGGCAAAGCAAAGGGTCTCGCAATGAAGGCGAATCCAATGAACTGGTTCTAACATTACGAATACTAAGCCAAGGAACTACTTAAGACACGAAAGGAAGAGTCATCATGAGTGACTTCAACTTTGAAATGGAGCCACTGACTGAAGAGTGGAGCAGTGGATATCGCGGCACGGCAAGCCATTTTGGGAGATTCAGCGTATCCTCCAAAATCGGAAAACCAGGAGAGGCGTCGAACCGGCAGGTGGTCCTTGAGGGCGCGCAATTCCCTGACACTC
Source organism: Streptomyces sp. NPDC026062 (assembly GCF_055568375.1). Taxonomy (NCBI): domain Bacteria; kingdom Bacillati; phylum Actinomycetota; class Actinomycetes; order Kitasatosporales; family Streptomycetaceae; genus Streptomyces; species Streptomyces sp. NPDC026062. Next base: position 2,131 of record NZ_JBVHOQ010000068.1, on the reverse strand, counting down.
TATTCAGCGGAGGTGTCGGAGTGCTGCCCTCTCTGGATGGTGGCTGGTTGAGGGTCGGCGGCAGCATCGTCGACATGGATCTGAAGGTCAAAGGGATCCGGAAGGGATCACGCTGGCTGGAGCTGAAAAATCGCGAACGCCATTACCTCTACACCTCTGCAGGGGAATCCAGAGAGGCTCAGCTGCGCCGGGAGGGTTCCACTGTCACATTGGACCGCGGTCGGTTTGTTCCGCACATTGGCAGATTTCGCGTCGGGAAGGCTAAAGGTGACGTGGACGCCACAGATCTAGCCATCGCATTAGTGCTGGAAGGGGTGGATAGATCCGTCTTGAGCTTCACAGGCGCCCTCTTCGCAATCCCGAAGAACGTGTTCTTCGGACGTCACCAGGACGAGGGTCCCGTGACATGAGGAACATGATCCGGAGAGCACGTGGAAATGAACTCACCTGAGGCCCAAAATCCCACCCTCGCATCAAAAGTTCGCGCTTCCACCTGATTTACCGGAAACCGAACCACCTCTTTCCAGCTGCACATGCCAAGGCATCATAATTCATCCCCTCCGCCTTTTTGCGTATCAACCTCAGCCTAGAACATCCAAATCAACGAATGCCGAGCAACCCAAATGTATAACGAAAAGCTCCCCAAAACCTGGTCCGTCATCTGTATCGGCATCTATCTCGCCGGCGTCTCCTACATGGGAATCGACGCAATCCCGCAGGACACCGGGCCGTGGCTCGTCGTGTCCGCTGTCTTCCTCCTCATTCTCGTGCCCTGCCTCTCCGTACCGATCTCGAAGGCCATTTACAACCGGATCCAGATTGATCCGGCGCAGAACGCCCTCCGCGTCGGCCGGGAGCGGATGGCTCTGACGGATCTGGACCCTGCCTCCGTTCTTCATGAGATCCAGCAGCAGCCGATGAGCCACGCTCAGCGATACGCCGCTTCTCTGGCCAACGTCGACGCCCCCGTTCCGGGGCTCCGGGCAGCCGATCGTGGCGCACCCCGCCTCGTCGGTGGCGGATGGGGTGTCCCCATGGGAATGGACAGCGTCGAAATCCGTACACGGCAGGGTGAACGGCTCTCCATTGCCACGCACAGCCGCATGTCCTTCCTCACCGCGCTGGCCAACTCCACCACCAGCGAAACGCCCGATAACCGATAGAAAGGATGAGCGACTTGCCTTCCTTTGACAGCTCCCGAGGCCGCTTTCGACTGGCTGACCGTCACATTGCGGTACTGGCACACCTCTTGGACATGGAGACGCCGCCGGCCGAGCTCTTCCACTCCCTGGGCGAACTACAGCAGATCGGGCTCGTCGGCACGGAAGGCGAGCTCTCGCCATTACTTCGCGAACTCCTGACCGCGCTCGCCCATCCCATGGTCCTCATCCAGGCCGAGGTGACCGGTCAGCACGGGCCGTTGAACCACGGTGTCGTGGTGGGACAGGACAGCGTGTTCTCCCACGACGGCTGGCCCGGGACCGAGGAGTCCGAGTACGTTCCCATTCAACCCAGCACCCTGGTGTGGGAGCTCGCCCGCAAGGTCAAGCTGCAGAGTGTCGACATCGGGGAGTCCGAGTTGCTCGGCGTCCCCGAGATCAAGACGACGATGGGTGCGCTGGACGCGGCGTTCGTGGCCCTGGAACAGGCTCCGGACGACAGGGAGGCCACCAGAACCTCCGTCGTCGCCGCCCTTTCCGGTGCAAGTGACCTGGCCGAACCCGAGCTGTCCGCCCTTGCCGAGCTGGCCATGTCCCTCAACTCCGCCTGGCGCGTCACCACCATCTGGGGCGGCAGGCCTGGAGCGGCAGCGGTACGGAGTATCGCGGTGTGGGACTGCGGCCGCCACGGCCACTGGGAGCGGATGCAGCCCCAGGAGCCTGTCCAGGAAGGCCAGATCGGCCCCGACACGACGCTCCAGGTCGTCCGCACCAGTTCCCGAGACCTCTGGGACAAGATCGCCGATCTGCTTCCCGACAAAGACGACCTCGTCGCAGACAACGCGTAGCCATCGAGAACCACCTGCCGGGGGCCACTGAGCATTTTCAGCGTTGCCTCTCCAGGGTGAGGACGGCTTTCGTGATGACGCTCATGCGGTTGGGGCTGATGCGGGATCTTCGGAAGATCTGCC
>NZ_JBVHOQ010000067.1:0-32136 GCF_055568375.1 Streptomyces sp. NPDC026062 | reverse complement strand
CGGCCGTCAGCTCTCCCAGATGCCCGGGCGCGAACCGGCCCGCGGCCACTGTGACCGTACGGGTGATGGTCATCACCGGGGCCGACAGGACATGATGAAACGGCAACGGAGCTCCTCAAGTACAAGCTGTCTTGGACGACTTCCTGTACCAACGAGCTCCGTTGTTCTCCGTTCGGGATCCTTCAACTGGCTTGCGTGACCTGCGAAAACGTTAACTACCCGGCCTTGGGCCTTGACCCCGAATCCTGAACACACGAGACACTGCATCCTGAGGATCTGAGAACGGACATCTCGTGGTCGTGAAGAACTATCCGCCGGAGTCCGAGGCGGACGCGGTCGCGCTGTACGAGTCGCGGCCAGGAGCCACGATCAGGTCGGTCGCCGCTGATCTGGGAGTCAACCCGGAAACGCTGCGGAACTGGGTGAGGGCAGCCGGAGCGAGCAGGCCCCGGGGACGCCGGGCGATGCCCAGCCGCTGGCTGCCGTCAACCGCATGGACGCCTCCTCGGCCGGCGAATGACGGGCCGTCGTTGCCCGTACTTGGGCAGGGCTTCAGAACGGTGGCTCTTCGGACCACAGGTGTGTCGTTGGCACGACCGGTGGCGGGGTCTTGTGGAGGAGAGTGGCCAGGGCCTCCTCAACGCGGCCGAGGTCGACGAGGTAGCCAGCGAGGTCGTGGTTGTTCCTGTGGTCGTGCTGTCGGAGAACGGCGACGGCTTCTTCAATGCGCCCGGCACCGGCGAAGAGGTGTGCAAGGTGTTCCGCCGCGTACCAGGTGTTGCCTTCGGGGTGAGCTCGGGCCTGTTCAACCGCCTTGTCGACGCCCCCGCAGGCGGCGATCAGCGGCAACCGCATCCAGTAAAACTCCCAATCGCTTTCACTCCCGCGCCGGGCGTCGAGGGCATCGAGGTGCGCCAGGCCGTCGGCGGGGCGACCTTGGCCGAGGCACAGCTCGGACAGGGCGTGGAGAATCCAGTCGTCGCTGGGGTGGGCGTCGGCCTGGGCGCGCATCACGCCGATCGCATCTGCGCCCCGCCCGTGTCGGGCCAGGAGCTGCGCGAGCTCGCAGGCCGCGTTCGGGTTGCGTTCCTTGTGGAGGCGTTCGCGGCCGATCCGATGGCGGAGCTGAAGATTCGCGACAGCCTCGCCCAGGTCACCCAGGTGACCGGCAGCAGGGAGAGCACCTCGATCCCCGAGGAGACCGACGACCGGCTGGTCCTGCAGTTCCGGCGCCGGGTGAACCTGCTCTACGGCTTGGTCGAGATGCACCCCGAGCAGATCATCAACATCGCCGACGAGGCCATGCTCAACGAGCTGGAGAAGGCGTGCGAGGGCGTTGGGCACTGGGCGCAGCGGCTGCACTCGGCCCGTAGCTGCGGACAGGCGGGTGTGCGGTGACCGCCTCGCGCTATACCTCCCTGTCCGCTGCGACCCGGCAGTGGATCACGGACAACTACGGCCCGCTGTTCGCCCAGCATGGTGACAAGAACCGGCGGACCGGCGAGTTCATGGACCTCATGATCGAAGGGGTCCAGGCGGGCGAGCTGCCGGCGATTGAGTACTTTAAGGTCGTCCTCGGCCCCGTCCTTGGTGCGCTGGACAACGACCTGCTGCTTCGATTCGCGCACAGCGGCACCGAAACGCCGCTGCCCGCAGGACCGGGGAAGGAGGGCGGGACGAAGGCACCCGGCGGCACGACACCGCCGATCCCTGGTCTCGGAAGCGGCGGAGCATCCTCCGGGCCCGCTCCCGGCGGGTGCGGCACTGGGACCGACATGGGGATCACCATCCCCGGCCAGCGCTCGTTCCTGCCCGCCGACCTGGTTCACGCCCGCATCGTGGAGGTGACCAAGCAGCTCCTCGCTATCAAGGGCAACCAGAAGCACCTGCGCGAGCAGGAGAAGGACAGCCGGGCGTTCCGCAAGCTCCTCGACGGCCAGTACACGGAGCTGGAAACTCAGCTCCGCGCCCTGCGGCGGGCGCAGGAGCGCATCAAGGAGAACCCCGAGATCGGACTGGACGCGCTGGCTGCCCTGGGTATCGGCGCCGCGGAACTCGGCATGAGCGATGCCGACCTGGTGGCTCTGGCAGGAGCGGTATGAACGGCGTTTCCTACTCCTCGACCCAGTGGCACGACTACTGGAAGTCCATGGTGCCGGCGACCCAACGTGAACAGCGGCGCGGAGACCACATCGCCGATGTGATCGCGGCCGACGGATGCGTGGTGGAGATCCAGCACGCGAGCATGTCCCCGACGAAGATCATGGGCCGCGAGCTGGACCACGGCCACATGGTGTGGATCTGGGACGGCCGCTCCGCCTACGCCACCGATGCCCTCTCACTGACTGCCTTCGCCAACGGCATCGTGAGCTTCCGGTGGAAGAACCAGCGCCGCAACCTCCGTACGTGCCGGCGTCCGTGCTTCCTGGACCTCTGGACGGTGGGGGAGTCCGGGGAACGGATGCTGCTGAAGGTCGACGTCCTCAACGAGGACGGAACGGGCTCCGGCCAGCTGGTCACCCACGACATCATGCGGCTGTGGATCGTCTCTGGCCTTCCTCGTCGTCCCCTCGCCGAGCTCCCCGAAGGCTGCGGCATCCCGTCGGTGAAATTCGCCGCGGCAGTCGCGTAGCACCACCATCCACCTGCCGGGCCCCGGACCAAGACTTGAGGTCCGGGACCCGGTTGGGCGCGGGAGTCGTCGTGTTCGGACTCACCGTCGACCGCGATCTCTTCGCTGTGCCCCTTTGGCACCGGCCGGGGTTGGCGCATTCCGCTACGTCGATCTGCTGCGCCCGAGACAATCGGCAACGACCGGTGTTCCAGCCACGATTGACAAGGGGATGTGCATGGCACTGCAGGAGCGTCTGGATCGCCCACTGCAACGCGAGCGGCTGCTGAAGGCTGCTGGAGTCTCACGCGCCGAACTCGTCTGTGTCCCGGCGACATGGCGGGTGGTGGAGCAGCACTGCGCGTACTCGTTCAGCCACTTCAAGACCTTTCCTTACAAGACCAGCCACTCCATGCCTGATGAGGAAGGCCTCCTGCACGTAGAGCTGGAGGGGGCCGACCTGGCGCGGCTTGTTCAACGCACCTACATTGCCCGCTTCACCGTGATCGATGTTGCTCGCCGTGCTGTGTGCCAACGCGTCTGGGATGCCACAGGAGCAGTGCTGGACGGCATCGACCTGGAAACTCCCGATGGCAAGCAACTGCCCCCCATCGTCTTGGACGCCCGACTGGGCCCCACATGACCTACTCGCAAGAGGCCCCGGACCTCATGAGGTCCGGGGCGGGGCGGAGTGGTCAGTAGTCGTCGCGTTCGGAGGGCGGCCCGTACTGCTCGATGAGGTCGCAGGTACATGTACCGCCCGCGTAGAGAGTCTTGTCGCACTCATCGTGGTGCTCCCGCCGCGCCGGAGCTGCCTGCACGTCGGGCTGCGCCGGCGCGGCCTGGACGACCGACGCCGGTCCCGCCCAGTCGACGCCCAGCCTCGCGAGGGCGCCGAGCTGGGGGGCGGTGAGCTTGTCCCGTCTCGATCGAATATTCGAATTCCAGACACCCAGCTTCACGATCACCGGCTCCGGCTCGCCGTCGACCGTGATCGTCTCGCTGTGCCCGCGCGGCACCGCCCGCTTCCCCTCCCGCTCCACCCACTGCGTGAGCGCCGCCAGGCCCCGCTGGAACGCCTGCTCTGCCTTGCTCGGGCCCCTTCGTCGTGCGCTTGGCCGCCGGGGCGTGAGACGGGGCCACAGGGGCGTTGACGCCCAGCGCGGCCAGCAGCTCCTGCTGCTCGGGCAGGAGCTGCGCCCAGGTGCCCGGCTCTTGGTGCCGCCAGCGCCACTTGCCCACGTCATAGCCCTCGAAGATGACGCCCGGCGCGATGTAGGGCAGGGCACCGTCGGCGTCGACCAGGTCGGCGAGCACGCGGTAGTGCCTCTGCCAGTCCAGCGGCCACGGGCAGTCCCAGTCCGGGTCGATCGCGGTGAGCTGCGCCGCGCGCTGGCGGGCTCGCTCCGCGTCCTTCCCCAGACCGCCCTTCCGCCGGAGGTTGGCGAGATGCTGCCCGACGGGCACCATCGCCTCGCCCTCGCCCCACACGGCGTCCTGACGGGGCGCGAGGTGCCCGGTCGCCCGCCGGTACGAACGCAGCGCGGCGAGCTTGTTCTCCCACGCTTCCCCGCCCGGCTCCCAGACCATCCCGGCCTCCGGAGCGTCCAGGAGGACCTTGCGCCGCTCCTCCAGCTCACCCGCCCGCAGGGCCTTGCGCTGCTGGTGCACCCACCGCCCCAGGGGGAAGTCCTTCGTGACGCCGACCTCGACCTCCACTTCATAGGGCACGGCGTAGACGCCGGTGATCTCGTTCTCCGCCCGCCACCGCAGCAGGGCCTGGTAGCCCTCCAGCCACACCAGCGACTCCGGCCGGTAGACCCGAGTGCGCAGGAACGCCGCGATCGTCGCGTCGTCGCGCGGGCTGGAGAAGTGCAGCAGGGCGGCTTCGGTAGCGGCCTGCGTGTCGTCGTCCTCCCGATCGAGCTCGACGTAGCCGAGAACGTAGCTCCAGAATGCGGCCAGCCGGTTGGGGTTCTGCGGCACGGGACCTCGTTGGCGCGCCTGGTAGTGCGCTACTCGGCACCAGGCCCCGCGGGAGGCTCGGTGGTTTGACGCGATCGGGCGTCAACGACGAACATGGCCCAACTGCTGTCCTTGCGGTATTTGAAGTCCGAGATAGTCCGGTCAGCGTTCACCATGGCACCGAGTACACCCCCCAGTCCGGGTAGCAGTCTGTTGCCGACGGCGCCGAGGGCCATGCTGGCGACGGTCCGCAGCATCGCCGGTCGGTGCATTCGCCGGAAGGCCTCCTGCTGGTATGCAGTGATGATCTGCTCTACCTCGGCGGCCAGCGCGGATGCTGAGCCGTCGGGGGACGGCCGCCCCTCTAGGAAGTCCCGCAAGTCCTTTACCCGCTTGTCCTTGCGGAGATCAGCGATGAAGTCGTGATAGGCGCCACGCGGGCCAAGAGCATCGACGCTGCGCAAGTGAAGAACCTTTTCGACGTCGATTTCATTGATCATCATGCGGGGCACTATGCCGAACACCACTGACACCACCCAGAAGTCGCCTGGGCGGAAGACGCGTGGAGGAGCGAAGACCCTGCGCAGGAAAAGGTCTGTGCTCTGTCGGCGGCGACAGGTCTCCCGGGCAGGTGACGTTGCCGGTGCAAGCAAGCGGCTTTGACGGCCAGACCATCGACCTACGCGAAGGCGGCGGTGGGAAGCGGAGCCCGGAAGTCCTCCCACGAGACATGGATGCCGTGCTCGATCTCGAGGAAGCGCAGAAAGGCAACGTCGGGAGGTTCCTCGCCGGAGTATTCGAAGCCTGGCACCCTACGCTCGTCGGGTTCTGCCATATGGCGCACGACCGGCTTGTAGTAGGCCAGTACCTGGCCGTCGACGGCATAGCCGACCTCGTGTACGCCGTTCACACTGCGGAACACGGTGTATGCGCGAGTTCCTTGCGATAGCGCCGCCAGGTGGGCAGGGGCACGGCTGGTGATGTTCTCGACGGCATAGGCCCAGCCAGGAACCGCGCCAGCGCGAACGATGGCTTCCGGATGTGAGAGGAACCCACCCTCGGTCAGCCGTGATACCAGGCTCTCGTCCTCCCAGTCGAGAAAGTCGAGGTCATTCAAATGACCATCCTCCGGGCGCATCTGGAGCTCGGCCACCACGTCATCGGACAGCTCGTGGAGGACATGCGGCTCTGCGTCCATCCGCACCAGTAGATCCTGCGGCCGGATACCTTCGCACAGCGTGAAGGTGTAACCCAAGTCGTATGCGGTCGATATCCACCGCAACCCGTTCGCCACGTCCACCCCTCCCCTTGCCCCCCGCCGACTCACCTGGCAATGCAGACCAGACGATGCGTGGCGATAGCACCATTACCTGACTGGTGTCGCGAGGTTCACATTATGGGTGGATATGCGTGTCTTCCGCTGATCGGCGGGTCAGGCCGGGCCGTGGGCGCGTACGAGGAGCGTGCCCAGACCTTCCCCGCCCGGTGGGGGCAGGATGCGGGCGTCGACGTTGGTGAAGCCCTGGCGCTTGAGGAGGTCCGCCCACGCCTGGGGGGTGTACTGCCAACGCAGCACGGTCAGTTCGCTCTCCCTCCCTTCGAGCCACTTGCCGTGCATCGGCTGCGGCCCGTAGGCGCCGGGGGAGGGCTCGGCCTGGCTGAAGGCGAAGATCCCGCCGGGTGTGAGGTTCCTGGCGACGAGCGGGAAGAGGAGCTCGGGGTCGGTGAACCACACCGCGCCCCACACGGAGTAGACCGCGTCGAAGGGCGTCGTGTTGGAGGTCAGGTAGTCGCCGGCCTCGGCGTGGACGAACTCCAGGCCGGGGGTGTCCTTCCACCACCGGCTAGCACGGTCGACCTGGGCGGCGGAAAGGTCCACACCGGTCGTCGCGACGCCCTGGCGGGCCAGGAACACCGCCTCCCTGCCCTCTGCGGGCCCCAGGTCCAGGGCACGGCGCGGGTGCCCCAGCATCTCGGCTCCGGGGCCGTGGCCGGGGTACTGGGTCCACTCGAACCGGTCCGCCTCTGGTGCGGGCTGCTCGCCCGTTCCCCGGTAGGGCTTGTAGGTGTCCCAGTACTGGGCCGGGGTGCGGGGCTCGGGTGGCATGACGTTCCTCTGGGGGCGGGGCGGCCTTCGAGCTGGCCACCGTACCCGCGCCGCTCCGCTGCCCACCGGCGAACGCCCCCGACTCACCCCCAGGGGTGCACGTGCCGGGGCCCGGGGACACTGCGAGCGTCCCCGGGCCCCGGCTGGCCGTTGCGGTTCAGTGGCAGTTCTCCCCGGGCCGGCAGGGGCCGCACTTGCCGTAGTCCGCCTCCCACAGCTTCCAGTCGACCTCGAAGCCGTTGTCGGCGATGATCTGCGCCGTCCGCTCGACGCTTCCGTCGTACTTGAAGTCGATCTCCGGGATGTGCTCCAGGAACCTGCCGTCGAAGTGCCGGTGGCAGAACTCGCGGTAGTTGCGGGTGTCCAGGATGAAGGTGTGCACCGCGATGTCGACGGTGCGGCCGCAGCACATCTCCAGGCCCTGGCCCCACTTGTCGATGGCCGTGATCAGGTAGGAGACAGCGGCCTGGAAGAGCCGCGTCGCCATCACCTCGTCGAAGGGGTAGTCGCGCATAAGGAGCTGGACCTCCCGGGCCCAGACCTCGGGGTCCACGTAGTCCCGAGGGTCACGGACCCTGGGTTCGGCGGCTGTCGCCATACTGTCCTCCCGTGTGTGAGAGGCCCCGCCTCACGCCGGGGCCACACCCCCAGCAAAGCGACCACCCACCCCACGCCGTGATCAACATGCCCCCGGTGCACACCGTTTGCAGACCCTGCACACGCCATAGGCACCCCACCCCTACGGCCTCTACCGTGGACAGGCAGACCTGTCGGCTCCTGGCGAGTGGGAGGCCCCTGTGCGCACCGATTCCCTCTGGACCTCCAGCAGGGTCACCACCGCCGTCGCCCGCCAGGACCCCGGCGCCCTCATCCGGATCGCCCGCCAGCACCGGGGCTGGCGGCAGACCGACCTCGCCACCCGCATCGGCTGCTCCACCTCCACCGTCTCCCGCCTGGAAACACACCACGGCTACGCCGACCTGACGCTCCTTCGGCGCGCCGCCCACGAGGCGGGCGTCCCGACGGGTGTCCTCGCGGCGTCACTCGGGTTAGCCGGGCCACCAGCCGCTACAGTCGTCGCGGACGGGCCACGCCGTGACGAGGAGGACCCCATGCGTCGCCGTACCCTGCTTGCTGCCGCCGGTCTCACGGCCCCCGCCGCCCTGCTGACCGGCGTCCAGGACGCACTCGCCAGCACCCCGGCCCCCACCGGCTCGACCGTCCCGCTGGACAGACGCATCACCACCGCCCGCGGCTACTTCGACGCCGGGCAGCACAGCCACCTCCTCAAGGCCCTGCCCGGCCTGCTGGCCGACACCCGCGAAGCCGCCCGAAGCCGCCAGGACCTCGACTTCGCCCGCCTCTCCGCGTGCTACAGCCTCACCGCCCAAGTCCTGACGAAAATCGGCAGATACGACCAGTCCAGGCTCAGCGCCGACCGCGCCACCATCTACGCCGAACTCTCCGGCTCACCCCTCGCCGCCGCCGCAGCGGCCAGGGAACTGAGCATCGTCCTCCGCCACCAGAACCAGCCGGCCGCCGCCCAACGCCACATCCTCGACGCCGTCACCCGCGTGGAAAAGACCGGACTCCAAACACCGGCCCAGGCCTCGGCCTACGCCCAGATGCTGTGCACCACCTCCTACACCGCCGCCCGCGCCGGCGACCGGGACCAGGCACTCACCATGATCCGTGACGCCACCCGCGCCGCCCGCGACCTCCCGCACCACCCGCCCCAGGGCCGTCTCTTCCCCCTCACCCCCGCCGCCGTCGACCTGTACGCCGTCGGCGTGCACTGGGCGCTCGGCGACGCCGGTGCCGCTCTCGAAGCCGGGCGCGGCCTGCACGAGGGGCAGTTCACCACCCCGGAGCGCAAGGCCCGCATGCACACCGACCTCGCCCGGGCCTGGTGGCAGTGGGGCAAACCCGAGCAGACGGCCGCCGAACTGCTCAGCGCCTTGCGGGCATCCCCGGGTGAAGTCCGTGACCGCCCTGCCATCCGCACCATCGTCACCGACCTGCGCACACGGCACGCCCAGGCAGCGGGAGTACGGGAACTGGCCGCGTCCGTCGGCGCCAGAGCCGCCTGAGGACGAGGCGAGAGGCCCTTCTTCAGTACACGAAAGGCGGAGCTGCGCCGCACGACGACGGCGAAGATCCGGGAGAGGGAGACGCTGACCGGGTGTGAAGGCTGTGCGGGCCGGTGATAGGGCCGGCTGGCGGGCTGCGCTCTTGGCCCTCGACATTGCCTGGTCGCCCGGTTGGGCCGTAACCACCCCCGCGCAGACCAGGGAGGCTGCTGCTCTTCGGTGCTGGTGGCCCCGGTCCGGCCCCATCGCGAGAATTCTAGGAGACGCCTCTGACACTCCCACCGAGACTTGATGGAGGAGGCGAAGCAGCCCCGGTACACCCATCGGCCACCGTCCGCCCGCATCTCTCCGGCTCTCCGGGCATCGGGCCTCGCGGGGGCAGCGGAGCAGACTACGGTGGGCTGGTGACGACCGCTTTCGCTGTTGACCGGCCCCCGTTGCCTGCGGATCCCTCTCTGATCAGCCTCGCCTACCAGCACGAACACCCGCTCCAGGCGTACGAGTTTGATGACGCGCTGGAACGCTGGACGGTGACCGCGCGGATCGACGCGAACATCCTGGCCGACGACACGGCAGCCCGCGGCGATACCGGCCAGGAGACCCTGGACGCGATCGAGGATGTGCTGGTCGGCCGCATGTCGTTCCTGCGGGTGCGCATGTTCGGCCCCGACAACCCCTTCCACGCCATGGACTCCTACACCGGGGACGTTTCGCGCATCGGCGAGCGCGTGCTGGACGTCGCCCGCGGTGAGTTCGCCCGAGACTTCGAGGAAGCGCTCGCCCACCCCGGTGGCGACCTGCTCGTCATGGACCGGGTCATCCTTGAGCCAGCGTGGCGCGGCTTTGGCCTGGGCCCTGTCCTGGCGGGCGCGGCCATCCGCCGGCTCTCACCAGGCTGCACCGCCGTGCTGTGCGAGCCGGGCTCGGCCGATGGACGCGAGATGACCGAGGAACAGCACCGCCAGGCAGCGGCCAAGCTCGCACGCGTGTGGTCCACGATCGGCTTCGAACCCTTCCAGCACGGCGTCCACTTCTTCGACTGCCACCTCCAGCGCCCCCTCAACCTCCTGGCCGAGCGCCAGCAGGAATTCACCGCCCTGTGCCGCTCCTGGAACGCTCAGCACGGACCCCGGTGAGGCACAGGTATCTGAATTGAACGAGCAGCTCGCGGAGTCTTCCTCCGCTGGGACACCGTCGGTGGTGGGGCGGCGCCTGCACGCCTTTCTGTATGCGGAGCGGGCAGCGGACGACCTGCGCCGCTACTTCGCAATCGGCCTGCCCCCGGGTGCCGGTGTGTTCACGGGAGGCCGGTTCGAACATCTCGCGGGCGGCGGCGACCGTCACCAGGTCGAGGACAGGTTCACCGCGGAGGACCTGATAGCCGTGCAGACCCTGTCGGTCACCGTCCCCGCCCCCGTCGCCCTTGACCTCCTGGAAGGACCGCTGGGCGTCCAACTGTCCGAACTGCTGCGCGGCATCCCCACCGGCACCGATCTCGCCGAGGCCGATGCGTCGGTCGTCGCGGACGGCTCGCCGGCGTACCTGGCCTGGTCGTTGCTGGAGAACCAGCGCAAGATTGGATGGGTGATCGCGGGGAAACTCCTGGCCCGCAAGCGACCCCGGCTGCTGCCGGTCTACGACCGGGTCGTGCGCTGTGCGCTCGGCCGTCCGCCGTCCTTCTGGACGGAGCTGCGCACCGCCCTGCGAGAGAGGGACGGGGCCCTGCACCACCGGCTCCTCGACCTGCGGCAGAGCGCGGGCCTGCCCCAGACGGTCAGCGCGCTACGCGTCGCCGACGTCGCGATATGGATGGCCCATCCCGCCCCGGGCCACCGCTGCCCCTGAGTACCGACCGGAGGGATGCTGACTGCCGGTCTCAGATGCTCGAAGGAGGCCACCACCCCCTCGAACCGCTCGCGGGACTCCTCCGGTGTGGCACCCGAACCGTGCAGGACACCAGAAGTGTCCCGATAGAAACGGGTCCAGGAGTTGCGCACGGCCTCCACCTCGGCCAGGCCCATCTCCTGGCGCGTCAGTTCCTGCACCAGGTGCCCGATCTGGCGGATGCGCCGCCCACCCGGATTGGCCTCCTCTGCCCGCAGCGCATCTACCGCGGCAGCGAGCTCGTCCAACAGCCCTTCCGAGACCTGGTCGTGGGCGCGCCATGCCTCGACGGTGGACTTGGCGGTATCCGTGACCGCGCCCCTCGCTGTCTCGATGCCCTCGATGTCCCTCGGCGCCAGGTTGAGGATGCTGTCGATCGCTCCCCGGCAGCAGGACTGCGAGACCTCGTACGGTGCGTGCCACCGGCCGGGATCGGACAGGACCGCCGCCGCATCCCGCAGGAGGTTCAACGCCCGCTCACCGTGGGGCCCTTGAGCAGTCAACGCCGTGGACAGTTCAGCAGAGACAGCGAAGCCGGTCTGGCCGGCGTCGCCGCCCGGGGAGTCGTTCGCGACAGTCACCCTGTCACCGTAGCGGCCCTGCGACCACGGCAACGGCCTCGCATCCGGGCGGGCGGAATGGAGCAGCCCTCGGACCCCGCCGAGTGATGTCGTCGCCGGTCACGCCACGCTGAGCGCGGTGGGGTGGGTGTTGATCCACGATAGGCCGCCGAGGTCGAGTTGGTGGCGGGCACGGGTGACGGCGACGTAGGCGAGGCGGGCGTCGGTGTCGTTGACGGGTTCCGGAACGGGGCGGCCTTGGGCGTCGTGTTGGTCGGTGTCCTTGGGCGGGGGGAAGTCGTCGGCGATTTTGACGGTGGGCCATTCGCGGCCTTTGGCGGTGTGGGCCGTGGAGACGGTCACGTCGGCCTGCTGTTCGTCGGTGAGCTGGTCGACGGCGGCGAGGATGGCGTCGGGGCCGTGGGTGTCGATGAGGTCGGCGAAGGGGTGGACGTCGCGGCCAGCGGGGTCGTGTGCGGCGTAGTCCTGTAGTTCGCCCCAGGAGTTGAAGAGGACGAGTTCGGGGTGTGAGGTGCGGCGGCCGCCTTTGAGGTCGCGGGCGGCGAGAGCCAGTGCGGCCAACTGCTGCTTTCCCCGGGTGAGGGCGACACGGTGGCCGGCCGACAGCAGTCGCATGACTTCGGCCATGGCGCCGATGTTGGTGCGGCACAGCACCGCATCGGGGCAGTCGAGATCGCCGACTTCGGTGGGGATGGTCTCCGTGCCGGTCAGGCGGATGGGGGCGTCGGCCAGAGTGAGCCACCGGTTGGCCTCTTCGGCGATCAGCGGGCCGAAGCGGAAGGAGCGGGTCAGGGTGAGAGCCGTGGCGTCGAAGCCGGTCATCACGTCCTGGGCGCCGCGCCAGCCGTAGATGGCCTGGGCGGAGTCGCCGACCATGACGAGCTGGGCGTGGTGGCGCTGGGCGTTGAAGACCTCCTCAAGGACCGGGTTGGTGTCCTGGGCTTCGTCGAGGAAGAGGAAGTCGGCTTCGATTCTCGGCTCGGTCAGGGCCCACATTTTCAGGTAGTGGTCGTGTTCGAAGCGGACCGCACCGCGGTCAGGGTTGTGCAGGTCGGCCCAGGCCTTGAGGGCGAACGGCAGGACCTCGTGGGCGAGTTGGGCGTGCTCGCCGGAGGTGGACAGGCCGCGCAGGTGCGGTACGTGGTGGCGGGTCAGGGTGCGGTCGGCGGAGTAGCAGTAGCGGGTCACGGTGCGCAGCACGGTGTGGGAGAGCGTCCGGGGGCTGATTTCGTGATCGCCGATGCGGACCGGGCGGGTGATGCCGAGTGCCCGGCCGGTCTTCCAGGCCGGCTGGCGGGGGCTGTTGAGCCGGCTCGCATAGCGGTGGCCGACGGCGGCGTAGGCCGTGGCGTGGGCGGTCTTGCACACCACCGTGCGGGGGAAGCGGGTGGTGGCATCGCGCGCGATGTCCTTGTTGAAGGCGAGGTAGCGGCCGCGGCTGAGGGTGCTGGCGGCAAGCAGGCTGAGCGTGCTGGTCTTTCCCGTCCCGGCGCCGGCCTGCAGGACGAGATGGTGGCCGGCCCGGAAGGCGTCGACGGCGTTGGCCTGTTCGTCGGTGGGCGTATGCAACAAGGGCTCCGCGGAAGATTGAAGAGGATCAGGGGGCCTGCAGCCGCCGCGTCGTGAGCGGCGTAGGAGAAGGAGTTATGGCGCTGTGCGAGTGGGTCGGTGCTGGTGGCGGTGCAGGAGGCCGGCCACACAGGCCAGGACGTCTTGGGGGGTGTGCTCGGCGAGCAGCCTCTCGAGCCGAACCTCCAGGCGCCGGGCGCGTTCCTGCTTCTCCCGGGCAAGGGCCGCGGTCACCCGCTGCCGCAGCAGGTCCTGGGGGCGTTGCCCCAGGACTGCCGCAGCCTGGCGCAGGGCCCTGTCGGCGGTGTGGTCCAGGGCGACGTTGAGCAGGACCTGGCCGTGTCGGTCGGGGTAGTGCGCTGTCAGGACGTCGATCGGCAGGCGCGTGCCCAGCCGGCGCCGCAGCGCATGCAGGGCACTGGCGGGACTGCGTGCGCTGTAGACCGTCATCAGCCGGGTGCGGTCCGCACTCGCGGCCAGGGACACGCCGCAGTGTGCATGCCGGAGTTCGCCGGGAGTGACAGGCCTGGTCAGGGCGATCTCGATGGCGTGGTGCGGCATCACGGCCGGGCCGCCTGCCTTGCACTGCCTGCAGTGCTGGGGCGTCGGACGGGGGTGGGCAGGCGGGTATGGATGTGTTCGTGGTGGTGCAGCGGGTCGAAGGGCTCCCAGCCGGCCACCGCCAGGTCGGCGGCCGTGGGCGTGGCGGCGTGCTGCGGGCAGCGCTGGGCGCGCCAGCGCAGTTGCTCGGCGTAGGGGACGCCGGTGAGGTCGTAGAGGGCCATGACCTCGGCGGGCAGGGCCAGTTGGCCGCCCGCCGCGGTGGCGGGGACCAGTCGCCAGGTGCCGGCCGGGGCGTGGGAGGCAAGCAGCGGGCTGGTGCAGCGGTGGCGGCGCCGGGTCTGGGCGACACACTGGATTTCATCCACCGGCCGGGAGGCGAGGTAGCGGACATACAACAGCTGCACGATGGGCCGGGCCGGGCGGCAGACGGGCGGCCGGGGCGCCGAGCTGTCCGTCAAGGCCGGGGGAGGAGTGAAGACCCCGGCGTCGATCATGCGGCGTGTGTGCACGGCCAGCGACCGGCGCAGCCCGGCCAGTTCAGGGAAAGCCGGTGCCGTGTCGCGGGCGGGACAGAGGACGGCGTGCGGCAGACGGCACCAGCTGCTGCCGTCCCCGGCCGGGTGGGCGATTCCGGAGCTGACGTGCCAGCGGCAGGCGGCGGGCACCCGGGTGGCCGGCAGTTCCTGCGGATGGAGACGGACCGGCCGGCGGTCGCTGCGGTGGTACCACTCGATCCGGTTGCCGCAGTCGCGGCACCGGCCGCTCTGTCCACAGCGCAGCAGCCGGCTGGCGCCGTCGGGGGTGACCTGAAGGGAACGGCGCGCGCGGTGGGCGAGGACAGGGCTGCGGTCCCAGTGGCGGGAGGCGGGAGGTGTGGAGCGCATGCGCGTGAACCTGCCAGCCAACACGCCGCATCCGCGGCAGCGGTAGGGCCGGATCGCCCGCTCAGCCGCACATGGTGCCACTGGAGTGCGAACGGACGGTCGCTCGTTCGAGGCGGTCTCGCCGGTTTGGGTGATCCGGGGCGGCCGCCCGGACGGGGGTCAGTCCCCGCTCGGCCCCGGCAGGTCATGCCCGCGGCACAGCGTCGCGAAGAGTTCGTCGAACGGGGTGCCCAGGGCGTGGGCGAGGGCGTGCCAGGTCTTCAGCGTGCCGATGGTGCGGCCCTGCTCGATCTCGATGACGGTGCGTCTGGCCAGGCCGCTGTGGGCGGCGAGCTCGTCGTAGCTCCACCCGCGCGCGGCCCGCAGACGCGCGAGTTCCAACCGCAGCGCGTCGAGGTCCGGATCGGGCGGCAAGATCGTCACCCGTCCATCCGACGGTGCAGACCCCTGCCCTGTCAGTGCAGACCTCTGCCCTAATTTCGCAGGTGGCGACGCCAGCGAAAGGGCAGACCTCTGCACTACGGTGGGCCGCCGCCCCAGCCCCGACGGGACCGGCGCGCACGCAACAGGAGGAACACGCGCCCATGAGGCTGCGCACAACATGCCCAGCGACACCACGCGCCTGGACCGTGGAACTGCGCTCGCACCCCAGCGGGCTCGTCCGCGTATGCCAGCAATGCCCCCACGGCAGTGGACCGGTCACCGCAGCCTCCGCCCGCTCAGCCGCCCTCGCCCACCTCGCACGACACGCACGCGGCGACCTCCTCCCACCCCACCTGCGCACCTGCCAATGCCACGAACGCGGCTGCCGCTGGCACCCCCGCCACCGCGGCTGCGCCGGCCCCATCCACCTCCTCCTCGCCCGCGAACGCGGCGGACGAGTCTGGCGACTCGCCGACGCCTGCAGTACCTGCGCCGCAGCAACAGCACACGCCGCCGTCGTCCCCGACACAGCCCTCGCCCGCGCACCACATCCCACAACCACCCGGCGCCGCAGACGACAGCCCAAGGGCCCAGGCGCCCGGATCCGAGTCCGCGAAATGCTCAGCTACCTCGCCGCCGCCCTCCCCGAAAGCACCCCGGCCGCAGCCCGCCTGCTCGCACTGCAGTGCGCGCTACGCATGAACACCACCATGCGCGTGCGGCTGCCCAAAGGCATGCTGCGCAGCCTCCGCCTCGACAACCCAGACCCGTGGCGCGACCTGGAACACGCACGATGGCTACGGATCGGCGCAGGAAGAGCCGCCAACGAGTTCGTCGCCGAACTGCTCGACGCAGCACTGCTCAGCCAGGCCCCTGCCGGCCCCGACCGAACGCAGGCCGCAGACTGGGCACTACGCGCCACCACGGCCTCGACAGCCGGGGCAACGGTCGGCCCGCAGCTGCAACTGGCAAGCCTCTACCTCACAGCGAACGCCGACCCGGATACCGGCACCGGCCTGGCCGAACCCGGCCAGATGGCACGCGCCTGCGGAACCCATCCCGCGCGCCTGCCCAACACCCTTGATCAACTGACCGTGACGGGTCTGCTCAGCTCCTGGTACGCCTGCCCGAACTGGGGAGACCTGCACTGGACTCTGGCGTACCCAGGGGGAGATCGGCAGCCGGTCCCCTCGAAAGATCCCGAACACCCTGCGGATCGGGCACAGAATCGAACGATCACCCGGCCCTGCGCCCTACAACGACGAGCGCCGTCAACCTGCTGAGACCGCCGATGGGTTGATGTCAGCGGCCAGTTGGATTTCCCCACTCGCGGCCACTTCGTCTCCCCACCACGGCTACTTCAATTCCCCACTGGCGGCCACTTCGTGTACGCAGCGTGAGGTCACCCCCGGCGGTGTTCGCCCCACCTTGGCAGGATCGGAGGCAGGTCGCTGAGGCCGCGGGGCGGCCGCTTCGGCATCGGGGACTCCCCATCGTCCCCGTCCCAACGGCGCGCGTACTGGTCCGGGAGGCTGCCCCAGCCCCAGTAGGGAACCGGGCGGTCGGGCACCTCGCCGAGTTCCTCGAGGGGATCAATGCGCTTCTCCGCCACCGTGCACAGGTGCGCCCAGTCATCGCCCATGTCGAAGACATAGGCGAACTGTTCGCCGGCTTGCAGCCTGCTCAGCTTGGTCACATGGCCGTCCACGGTGCCGTCCGGGGCCTCGCCGTCCCACCAGTCCAGCGGGCTGACGTGGGTGGCGTCGGACAACGTGAACAGGTGCAGGTGAGCCAAGTCCCAGCGTGCGAAGCCGAGATCGATGGCCGAGGCGAGCTGCGCGAAGGAGTGCGACCGAGCAGCGGCGAACACCCGGCCGGGACGCGGCCACAGGTCCGCACCGTGACCGGAGACCAACTCCACCCGGATCGACAGCCAGGTACGAACCACGTCATTAACCCCCTCATGCGCCAGATCCGCGAGCCAGCACCGAGGCTACTGAGTGTGACTGCGGATTGGGGAATCGAGCTGGCCGTACGTGGGGAATTTCTACTGGCCGCCGTCAGGTTGACGGCTGGCAGTGCGACCTTCGCCCTGTCGGCAAGTGCGGCAGTAGACCCGCCAGGAATGGACAGGAGGCGTCGCTCAGAAGCAGTCCGGCCACGTGGTCGCTTTGATCGAACAGGGACGTGGTTCGGGTGGGTGGGTGATTGGCGGCCGCGCACATCGCGCGCGGGTTTCTGTCTGGCTGAGGCGTGTGCGGCAAGTGACACAGTTCTGAAACTGTGGACATAGAGTGAAGGAAAGGTGCTTTTGATGCGTCAAAGCCGTCTGCCTGGCCAGGGTTTGGGAGATGAAGGCGGCTTGGAGCGCCTGCGTCATGCCGGACGTGGGAACGCAGGAACCATCGGGGGGCCGCTTCGTGTATCTGGCATGCCTGTCTGCCGAAAACTTCCGGATCTTCGGTCCCGCTCCCAAGCAGGGTGGTGATACAGACACCCGCCTTCGGATGGGCTTCGGCCCCGCCACCAACGTCCTGGTCGGCGAGAACGGCAGCGGGAAGACTGCGGTCATCGATGCCATCCGCCTGTGTCTGCAGACCACGGCGGGGGATTACTACCGGATCACTGCCGACGACTTCCACATCCGCAACGGCCACCGTGCCGACAGCTTCACCCTCACCTGTGGGTTCAAAGACCTCACGCCGCAAGAGCAGGCCGTTTTCCTTGAACTGCTGACCACCGAAGAGGACGGCAGAAGTTCCCTGTACGTCACCGTGCGGGCCCAGTTGATCGACCCCCTGCACTCAAGCAGGGTCTCTCTCGTCACCCGCACCGGCCCCGACGGCCAGGGTCCCACCCTCGACGGCACTGCCCGAGAACTGCTCAAAGCCACCTACCTGCGCCCGTTGCGGGACGCTGAAGCGGAGCTGCGTTCTGGCCGTGGCTCGCGTCTGGCGCAGATCCTCGCCGGCTATCCCACCATCAAGGACCAGGGGACAAGCGACTTCGACCCGGTCGAAGACACCGCCACGACCCTGGTCGGCATCCTGCAGCGCACCGAGCACCACCTCAGCGAGAACAAGGCCATCATCGCGGCCCGCGACGACATCAACGCCAGCTACCTGCAGAAGTTCGCCTGTCAGTCCTCTCTCTAGTTACGACATGAACATGGCCTTGAAGTGCACTGCTTAGAGTTCATGGAGGACACTTTGGTTCGGTGTTTGACCTGGGGTGGTATGGCTAAGTTGCTCGACCTCTGGTCTCGCTTAGGTTCTCTGAACTGCGGTGCTGTGGTTAGCCCGAGGATGTTGGAGATGGAGAGAGGATTTCCTTGGGGGCGCGTCGACTGACGCCATGCCAGGATGTACCTTTTAGGTGATTGCTCCGATCTTTCTGGTATGTCGAATCCCCTGTTGGCATGGGGCTGCTGCCCCCGCGTCCGGACGTAGGTGCGCTGCTGCTCGGGGTGGGTGGTCGGCGGCGGTGTCGGGGTCGGGCGGTGCGGGTGGAGGAGATGGTTTTGTTGAGGAAGGCGGAGACCACGCTGTTCCGGTCGACCGGGATCTCATCGTTGAACACGGGTGGAGTGGGTGAGGTCGAACAGGTCGCGGATCGACTGCCGTTGCAGGAGGCACGTGAGCTTGTCGGCGAGGATCTCCTCCAGGTGCATGACCGTCAGGTCCGCGGCGCAGTCGGAGCGGTCGCTGAGGCCCACGAGGGCACCTGATCCGCCCGGGCACCCGACCGCACGGGTCGGCTCCGGTACCCAGGTGCGGCGGGCGGCCGGCAGGCCGCGGTGTGCACGCGGGCCGCTTCATTCGGTAGCTTCGGTCGCCGCCCGGTCCGCGGGCGGCGACCAGAGCCGACCCGTATCCGCGGCCGCCGAACCGGGTGGTGCGCCGCGAACGCCGAGGAGCGAGATGCTGTTACGCCCCCATCAGCGCGAGGCCCTGGACGCGATCGAGGCCGGTGCCCGCGCGGGCCTGCGGAGGATGACGGTGGTCTCCGCGAGCGGCAGCGGCAAGACTTTGATCGCCCAGCGTGCCGCCGAATCGGTCGCGCCGACCGGCGCGACCGTGGTGCTGGTGCCCACCAAGGCGCTGGTCGTGCAGACCGCCGTGAAATGGCGCGAAGCCGGCTACCGCGGCCTGCTGTTCGGCCTGTGCTCCCTGTCCCAGCACGACAGCGGCATTCCCTGGCAGACCGTACGCATGACCAGCGACCCCGGCACGATCCTGCCCGCCGTCCAACAGCGGCGTGGCGCCGCGACCGTGATCGTGACCTATGCCTCCCTGCGTCACCTGACCGAGGCCCGCGCGCTCGGCGCCATCCGCTGGGACCTGCTGATAGCCGACGAGGCGCACCGCACGTGCGCCGGCTTCGCGGACGGCTGGGGAGCCGTCCACGACGACACTCTGATCCGTGCCACCACCCGCCTGTACATGACCGCGACCCCCAGGATCTGGGCCGCCCGCACCGGCACCGCCCAGGACACCGGTCGCGTCCCGCTGGCCACCATGGAGCACCAGGAGGTGTTCGGCCCGATCGTCTACCGCCTGGGCCTGGCCGACGCCATCGCGCGTGGCATCGTCGCCGACTACCAGGTTCTGGTCGTCACGGTCGACGACACCGACCGCGACCTGCTCGCCATCCTCAACGACCCCCACCCCGCCGGCAGCGCCCACCTGGATGGCCTGCGCAACGCCGCCGTCCAAGTCGCCCTCCTGCGCGCCGTCGCCGAACACAGGCTCCGGCGCATCCTCGCGTTCCACAACCGCGTCGAAGCCGCCGACGGCTTCGCCCGCACCCTGGCCACCACCGCCGCCAAGGTCCACGAACCGCTGCGTCGCACGCAGCTGTGGTCCCATGCCGTCACCGGCGAGCAGGACGACACCCTCAACCAGTCCCTGCTGGCTGCCTTCGACGACCCGGCCCACGACGTCGCCGTCCTGTCCAACGCCCGCCTCCTGAACGAGGGCGTCGACCTTCCCGACCTGGACGGCGTCGTCTTCGCCGCTCCCCGCTACAGCACCATCGACGCCGTCCAAGGCGTCTCCCGCGGCCTTCGCCAGCCGCCGGGCGCAGGCAAACGCACCACCTTGATCGTTCCCGTCTACCTGCCCCGCACCGGGGAGGGCGCCGACATCCTGGAGAACTCCGACTTCGCCGCCCTGATCGCGATCCTGGAGGCGCTGCGCTCCCACGACGAATCGTTCATGGACCGCGTCACGCTGCCCGAACCGACCCGCACCAACACCGTGATCACCCGCGAACTGCTCTACGCGGAGCCCGAACGCGCAGCGCAACTGGCCCGCGTCCTGGGCCTGAAGATTTTGATCCCCGCCGCCGGAACCTGGCGGGACGGGCTGCGTGCCGCCACCGAGCACCACCGCGTGCACGGGAATCTGACCATCACCCTGGACTACACCGACGAGCAGGGCTTCGGCCTGGGACAGTGGATCGCGAACCAGCGCCTGCACCACTTGCTGGGAACCCTGCCAGCCGACTGTCAGGCCGCCCTCGAAGACCTGGGCATATCATGGCAGTTGCCTAGCCCCACGCGGGCCATGCTCGACCACGCCCGCCTGTACATGCGCATCCACGGCCACCTGCTGGCAGCCCCTGACACGGTCGTCGGCGGATACGCCCTGGGCAGGTGGCTGGCCAACTGCCGTAGCCGGGCCGGCGCCGGAACCTTGGACGCCGACGTGCAAAGCGCCCTGGACCGTATCGACCGGTGGTGGAACCCGGCGTGGCCACCGGCATGGCAGCGCGCGTACGCCCACGCGAAAGCCCTCTACCCGGGGCCGGGCCAGCTCTGGCATCTGGCATCCCGGCCCCTGTCCCCGCAGGACCGGCAGGCGCTGCACTGGATCGAGAAGCAGGAGCGGGACTTCTTCAAGGCGCTGACCCCGGAGCAGCAGGATCTGCTGGTGCAGATCGGAGCCTCGCCGTGCACCGAAGCACCGCTGCGCCCCGTGCGCGCCTCGGGCCGTCAGACTCCCGACCGCCGCGGCGACGGTTTGGCGTACGCCGCCCGCTTCCTGGCCGAGCACGGCCACATGGACATCCCCGTGGAGCACATGGTCACGTGGAAGGGGAGCAACCGCGGTCCGGCCGGGTCCTTCCCCTTGGGGACTTGGTTCCAGGAGCAGAGAGCCGGCTTAGCCGCGCTGCCCGCCGACGAGCGCCGCGCCCTGAACGCGCTCGTAGAACTGGCCCGCCGGGCGGCCCAGCCCGGCCATGACCAGGCGCTGGCGACCCCCGCCGTCTCTCAGTTGCGCGCCCGGTGCGGAGCCGCCGCGACCGACGGTGAACCGCAGGACGCCATCGCGGACCTCACCGGCCGCCCGCACGCCCTTCCGGCCCTGTACCGGAAGGCCCGCATCTCCAAGAACCCGTTCGTGTGCATCGAGCGGTTGGCCGACGGTTGGAGCGCCCGGGTCGACACCAGCACCACCAAACTCGTCCTCGTCAGGCCGGAGGTCGCCCACCCCCTGCAGTACGCGATCGAGGACGCCATCGGCACAGGCGAGGCGGCCTGGGGGAGCTTCGGGCCCGTCCACTTCGGCCTGGGCGGACTGCCGGACGAGGACACCGCACGCCGATGGGCTGAACGCCTGTACCAGCAGACCCGCGACCACCTGCGCGACCCGATCGGCTACTACGGATTTTCGTCGAGGTGACGGACAAGGGACGGACGTCACCTCTTCCCTCTGCCCACATCGTCACCGCCGCCGACCGGGACGGGGTCTGCTGAGTCCCGGCTCAGGCGCGGCCGCCCAGGTACCAGCCCCGTGGCGCGGGCTGCAGCCGGTTGGTGATCAGCTCGCCGAGCTTCCACGGCAGGCAGCTGCGCTCGGCCAGAACAGCGTCCTGCGACGTCACCTTGTGCGGGGCGGGCAGTGGCAGCCGCCGGTACCGGCCCCGGGCCGGCCGCTCACGCCCCGCCTGCTCGCGTGCGGCTCGCGAGCGGGGCCGCGGGAGCAGAGTGTGACGCTCGAGCCAGGCCCCGACCACGTCCAACGCCGGGGCGGGCACACCCCAGGCATCCATCAGCGTGGCCAGCCCCGCGAGCCAGACCGAGTCCTGCCCGGGCGACAGGGTCCGCCGCTGGCGCCGCCGCTCGCGGGAGGCGAGCTCGTAGGCCAGAGCCACCGCCTCCGGGTAGAACAGCAGGGGAGCGACCCGCAGTTCGTCGCGCCCCGCCGCCCCCAGCAGGCGCCGGCGGGCCTGCCAGACGGCTGGGTTGAAGACGGGGACGTTCCACCAGCACGAGGTGATCGCGTAAGCGTCGGCGAACATCGCGCGCCCGCCCGGACCCAGCCGCCGCTCCAGCACCCTGCGCTTCCTCTCCGCGTGCAAGACCTCCGGCAGCCCCGCCAGTCGGATCGCACCGGCACCGGGTTCACGGCGGTTGTCCAGCCAGCGGCCGTGCCGCGCACACACCTGCCACGAGGCATCCACGGCCAGGTACACCTGATCCGTGGTGCCCTGCACCCGGGCACACAGCTCGCATCCGCGCACCAGGAAGCACCCGGGCGTGTCCCACGGCCAGTCCCACGCCGGCGGCCCGGCCCCCTTCAGCAGCCGGTGCGGGCGGGTGTTGGGCAGCGCGAACTGCAACTCCCCAACGCTGCGCCCGCACATCACCGACAGGCGCTCGAGCGCGGCGGTGTTCAGGTAGCCGTCGCCGTAGCGCGGCTCGCTCGGCTCGCGCCCCGGGCGCACAGAGCGGCCGAACATGAGCCAGAAGTCACGGTCAGGGATGCCGTTGAGGGCCGCCAAGCGCCGGGCGAAGGAACCGGTCGACTCCCCGGCGATCAAAGGGACTTTCCACAGTCCCAGCCGCTCGGCAGGACGCGGCCGCCCGGCCCGTCCCTGCCTCACCGTGCTGCGTCCGGTCATGTTCCCCACGATCCGCCCTATCTTCCCGCCCTGCGGCCACCGTTCCGCCTCGCGGACACCCCTCTGCCGATGCCCGATCTGCCGCGCCCCGGCCAGGTGCCGTTGGCCGAAAATACTCGCCCCGCCTCCGAACTCCCTCTATCGAAAGGTAACTTCCGCCGACATCCGGCGATCTTCGCCCGGGACCGGAGCGGATGGGAAGGAGAGCCAGGGGGTGGAACTGCGCGCGCACCAGCGCGAAGCACTGGCCCGGATCCTCGCCGCCGTGGCGGCCGGGGAGCGGCGGATGACCGTCGCGTCCGCGTGCGGCAGCGGGAAGACCCTGACCGCGCAGCGCGCCGCCCGACACCTGGCCCCCAACGGCACTGTCCTGGTGCTGGTACCCACCAAGGCCCTGCTCGTGCAGACCGCCCGCCGCTGGCGCCAGAGCGGCCAACCAGGCATGGCCCTGGGCGTGTGCTCCCTCAGCCAGCGGGCCAGCGGCCTGGACCCGGGAGCGGCCCTGATGGTGCGCCACCCGCGGGCCATTGCCCGCGCCATGCGCACCGGCGGGCCGGTGACCGTGTTCGCCACCTACAGCTCCCTGCACCACATCCGCCGCGCCCACGAGGGGTTCCAGCTGCCCGCCTGGGACCTGGTCATCGCGGACGAGGCCCACCGCACCTGCACGGCGTTCGGCGACGGCTGGGGCACCGTCCACGACGACGCCGCCCTGCCCGCCAAGCTGCGCCTGTACATGACCGCGACGCCCCGCGTGTGGGGTGCCCCCGCCGAGGACGAGGACATCCCGTTCGTGCAGCGCCCGCCGCTGGCCACCATGGACCGCCGGGAGATCTTCGGTCCGACCGTCTACGAGCTGGGCATGGCCGCCGCTATCGAGATGGGCATCCTGGCCGACTACCAAGTCCTGCTGCCCGTGGTGGCGGACGCCGACCTGTTCGGCATCCTCACCACCCCGCGGCCCGGCACGACCGCCCACCTGGACGGACTGCGCAACGGCGCCATCCAGGTCGCCGTCCTGCGCGCGATTGCCGAACACGGTCTGCGTCGCGTCCTGGTCTTCCACAACCGCGTCGCCGCCGCCGAAGCCTTCGCCGCCACCCTTCCCGACACCGCCGCCCAACTCGACGAACCCCTGCGGATCAAGGACCTGTGGGCCCAGGCCATCCACAGCCGGCAAAGCGCCGAATGGCGCCGGGACCTGCTCGACGACTTCGCCCGCACCGATGCGCTGGTGAAAATCCTGTCCAATGTGCGGGTCCTGAACGAGGGTGTCGACATCCCCGACGTGGAGACCGTTGTCTTCGCCGACCCGCGATACAGCGTCATCGACGCCATCCAGGCGATCGGCAGGGGCCTTCGCCAGCCCCCCGGGGCGGGCAAGAAGACCACCCTGATCATCCCCGTCTACCTGCGCTCGGGCAGCGACGACGACTGGACGCGCGACCCGGCCTTCGCGAACCTGATCACCCTCCTGCAGGCGCTGCGCTCCCACGACGAGTCGTTCATGGACCGCGTCGCCCTGCCTACGCGCGCCACGGGAGCCGGCCGCGGCCTCGCCGCGTCCCGCAGCTCCTTCTACGCCCACCCCGAACGCACCGCCGCTCTCGCCCGTGCCCTGGGCCTGACCATCGCCCTGCCCGCGATCGGCTCCTGGGACACCGTGCTGGCCGCCGCCGCCCACTACCACGCCCGCCACGGAGCGCTGGACCCGCCGACCGGCTACGTCACCGCCGGCGGCTTCGCCCTGGGCGAGGCCCTGGACCGACTCCGCCTGCGCCGACTGGCGGGGCGTCGGCTGGCCCCCGACCGCATCAAGGTTCTGGACCTGCTCGGCTTCTGCTGGACCCGGCAGGCGCCCACGTTCGCGTCCATGCTCGCCCACGCCCGTGCCTGGGCCGGCGAGACAGGTCACCTGACCGTCCCGGTCAGGGAGGTCTTCGGCGGTCACCCGCTGGGCACCTGGCTGGCCCGCCAGCGCCGCCTGGCCGGCACCGGACAGCTGCCCGACCAGCACCGGCAGGCCCTGGACGCCATCGACCCGCACTGGAACCCCGCCTGGCCCCGCGACTGGCAACGCCGCTACCGCCTCGCCGTCCAAGCCCTCGCCGACGCCCGCCAGGCCACCTGCCCCTCGCCCGCCGCCGGTCAGTGGCACCAGCCGGGCATGCAGTGGCTGCGCACCCAACAGACCCGCTTCTTCGACCTGCACCAGGGCCAGCAAGAACTCCTGCTGGCCCTGCCCGTCCCGCCATTGCCCGGAGGCCTGTACTACCAGAGCGCCGGCGACGCCCAGCGCCACGACTTCTACCGGGCCCTTGGCCACCTGTCCGCGTTCGCCGCCCGCGAAGGCCACCGAGATGTGCCCGACGACCACCTCGAGCCCTCCTGGTGGGACCACAGCACCCCGGACCGGCCCCCGTTCGCGCTCGGCAGCTGGCTGCGCCGATGCCGCGAACACCCTGGGGCCCTGACACCCGAAGAGCTCGAAGCCCTCCACGCCGTTCTGCGGGACAACCCACAGCCCCCACCACCGTGATGCCCTGACACCCGCTGAGGCCGGGGCCGGGCCGGCAGCGGGAAGGCAAACGGCGCCAGCGGCCCGGCACGGGCTGCTGCGACACGTCGCCGTCAGGCGCGGCGGTTCACAGTTCCACGGTCCGCCCGTAGGGCAACTCCTCCAGCAGTTCCACGGTGAGGCGCTCCGTCCCCTCCCGGATCGCTTTCTGCGCCCCCTGGCAGACCAGCTGCGACAGATGCGTCATATAGCCGCGGCTGCGTGTGTGCAGGTACTCGCTCAACGCGACCAGGTCGCCACTTTGGTGCTCGTGCAGGCGCAGATCCCGGTCGAACAGCGTCACCACGCGCCGGAATCTGCGGACCCCCTCGTCGTCGAAGCCCAGTCGGCCGGTCCGCATCACCGTGTGGGCGCCGCGCCGGGCCTCGCCCTTCTCCAGCACCGCTTCCTCGTCACGAAGCAACGGGTCGACGATGGCCTGCGCCTGACGCCCGCAGTAGATGAACGTCGCCCCGGTGCTGGCGTTGATGTGATCCAGGTACGCGAACGTCTGCTCCGCCTCCGCCGCGGTGCGCAGCTGTTCCACCCCGTCGATCAGGACCAGCAGCGTGCGCGCGTTGCGCATCGCGATGATGACCGACTCGGTCGGGTCCCCGCTGTCGCGGCGCTGCCCCAGGAAGCGGGCGAACGCCCCCGGCCAGTTGCGGACGGTGCCGCGCACCGGTGCGGGGACGCTCAGCAGGATCACCGGGATCCGGTTCTCGTCCCACGCGTACAGTCGCTCGAATTGACGTTCCCAGTGCACGCCGATCGCCTGCAGCACGGCGCTCTTCCCCGTGCCGCGCGGGCCTTCCAGTACCATCGGGGGCTTGCCGAGCCGGCGCTCGCGGTTGGCCCGCAACTGCTCGGCCACCAGGCGCAGCGCGGTGTTGACCGCGGGGGAGGCCACCGTGCGCATGTGTCCGTGCCAGCGCAGGCGCGGATCCAGATCGGTGACTTTGGTGCCCTGCGGGGCGCAGTCCGCCAAGTCCGGCGGTCTTACCTGCTGCTTGGACAGGAACCGCCAGGCGTGGCAGTCGTCCGGCCACAGCGGGCCCGGCGGCGCCAGGAACAACTGCTCGGGTACCTTCGCCGTGAGGAGCAGCCGCTCCTCCTGGCGTTCCAACTCCGTCTTGCGGCCTGTCACCGCACCCCTTCCAACGTCACCGTGAACAACCCTGCACCCTGCCTAGAACGGCACGGTCCCTCATCCATCTGTCCCCGCTACAGATCCACGTCGAACTCGTCCTGCTCCGCATAGGGGTCCGGCTCGGCCTCGATCCGCCGGTACCGCTGCGACAGGCTCTCCCCACCTGCGGTTGCGGGCTCCTCGGCCCAGGTCTGCGGGCCGCGCTCCCACGCCAGGAGTGCGGGATCGGGCGCGACGGCCGCGAATCCCCAGTCCACCCCGTCCACCCCTGCCGGGGGATCGTCGGGTGCGAGCGGGCCCAGCTCGTCCCACGCGAACAGGTCCAGGCCCAGTCCGTCGACACCTGGGTCCGAGACCCGGGACGGCGGCGCGGTCGCGTCCGTTTCCGCAGCCGCGTCCGCATCCTCGCGGGAAGCCGCAGCCGTGTCCGGATCAGGTGTGGCGGTTGACTGCTCAGCGGCCCGGCGGCGCCCGTAGGGGTCGAACACCTCGGAGGGGCCGGACGGCGGCGCGGGGGCGTACCCGTCCGGAACGAACGGCACCCCGCCGCGCTCCGGACCGCGCGAGGCCCGTTCCAGCAGTTCCGCCAGTGCCTCCGCGATCGCCTGCTGCGCGAACTCGTCCTTGAGCGACCCGCCGCGCTCCAGGTACTGGGCGGCCGCGATGTCCCACAGGAACTGCGTCCAGGGCTGGCCCACCCGGTGCTGGTGCACCCACACCGCCTCCACCCACCGGTTGGCGAAACGGTGGTCCCGCAGCCACACCCGCGACGGATCGTTCGGGGTGTACCGCATCTCCCAGCGTCCCGCGCATTTCCCGCGCAGATCCGACCGGGTGCGCCGGTAGGGGTTCAGACCCTCCTCCGGGTCGCGCTCGGGCCGGTCGTAGGTGCGCCCCTGGAAATGGATGCCCTGGTCGCTGACCCCCACCCAGGCCGTGGGCAGCAGCCGCAGATAGTCCTCCCGCGTCAGCGGGAGCGGCAGGTAGCCGTCAACCCGTACGCACGCGGCGTACATCTCGTTCGGGGTCCGGTGCGGCAGGTACACCTCGAAGGGGTCCGCCAGCTCCGGATGCGGCTTGTTCTGCCACTCCAGCGCGATCCACTGCTGCAGCAGGTCGTCCAACTCCGGCAGCGTCCACAGCCGTTCACCGTCCACGGTACGCCGAACCCGCACCGGGTCGTTACCGGTGTAAGTGTTCACGTACTGGCTGAACATCGACTTGATCGCACCGAACGTGCGCTCCACCACGGCCTTGTCCTGCCCGGTCCGCTTGCGTGCCGTGCGGATCGAGATGCCCAGGTAGGCACACGCGTCGAAGAACGTGCGCCCCGCGAACACCGTGCCGTGGTCGATCACGATCAGATCCGGCACGATCACCGGCCGGGCCGCGGCGTGCGCGAACCGCGGGTCGATCTCCACCAGTTCCGAGTACGGCAGCGCGGACACGCTGGCGTGCACGGCCGCGTCGAACCCGGGACGCATCGGGGCCGGCACCATGGCCTGAGCCAGCAGCTCACAGGCGTCGACGGCTTTGGTGGCGCGCCCGTTCGGGCGCGGCGGCGCGGCCTGCCGAGGGCGCCCGCGGTCCCGGCGGCGCTGACGCGGCTGCTTGGGCCGCAGTACCGCGGCGATGATCGTACGCGTCGCCACGTCCACCGCGATCGTCAGCTCCGCGCGCGCCGGCCGGCCGTCGTCGCCCAGCACCCACACGTCCAGGTCGGTCGAGTCGATCTGGACCAGCTCACCGGGCATCGTCGCCGTCGTCACCGAAAACGGCGGCGCGCCCGTCCGCCCGGCCGTCCGCGCGCCCGGCGCCCCAAGGTCGCGTGCCTTGACGCCCAACCGCTCCAGCAGCTTGTACAGCGTCTGCTCCGCCGGGACCTTCACCTGCGGCCCGTACGCGGCGTGCACCAGGCGCCGCAACTGCTTGAACAGCTTCCTCGCGTTGCTGGGCGTGTCCAGCCGCCGCCGCTGACGCTCCACCAGCGCCATCAACTGGTCCACCACCAGCGGGTCGGTCGCCCCGTGCAGCCGCCTTGCCTTGGTGCTGCGCCCGTCCACCAGCGCCATCACACTGCGGTGCTTGCGGTACCGCAGCCGCTTGGCCTGCACCGTCTGCCAAGACACCGTCACGCCCAGCACCGCGCTCATCTCCGCGGCCTTGGTCTGGTACCGGTCGATCAGCGTGGTGCGCGCCGGGTCGAACGCGGGCCGGGGCACCGCCCCCGGCGGCGCGCCGGGCGGCAACCCGGTGTCCACCTCGATCACCGCCAGCTCCCACCGCCGCGCTGCCTGCGCGGCCCACTCCGGGACGCCGTCCAGCAGCGCGAAGTCGGGCAGCTCCGCCCGCGCCACCGCCACGCCCGCCCCGTCCAGCACTGCGAAGTCCGACGCCGCTGCCAACACCGGCAACAGCACCGACGACACGCGGCCGCCGTCGGTGCCCTCCGCCAGCAGCACGTTCATCCCGTCCAGCCCCGCCACCTGGTAGCCGCGGCCGCGCCAGCGCACCCGGTCTCCGCGCACCAGCGCCCCGCGCGGCGCGTGCCGCACCACCACCAGATCCCGCGGCTCCTGCGCCGCCCGGACGCTCATGACCGCTCCACCGCCAGCGGGCCGCCGCCCTCCAACGCGCCCTCCGCCGACGCCCGCGTACTGATCGCGTGCAGCGGCCCCACCAGCGCCCCGGGCCCCAGCGGCTCGCGCCACCGCACGCCCAACCGCCGATGCCACAGCATGTGGTACAGCCTCGGAAGGGCCAGCGCCCGCGGCAGGCCGCAGTCCTCCACCCCCTCGGCCAGCGGACGGGGCTGGGCGAACGCCTCCGTCAGCGCCTGTTCGACCTGAGAGTCGCCGTAGCGCGGGTGGCGCCGTCTGGAGATCCAGCGCAGGTTCGCCAGCGCGGCCCCCGACGGCAGCCGTGGCGCAGCCAACAGCCAGCCCGCTTGCTCGCACGCCTCACGCAGCACCTCCACCTCCCGCCGGAATCGGTGGGCCGGACCCGCGGCCGGGGGACACGCCACCACCAGCGTGTCCCCGGACGCGGTGCGCACGACGAAGTCCGGTACAAGGCGCCGCTCGCGGCCCCGCTCACGCCACACCAACTGCGCCGACCAGGCGCTGAAATCCACCACGGCGGGGTGGAAGTCCAGCAGCATCGCCACCGACATCCGTTCCAGGGACCGGCAGCCCACATGCCGGCCGCTCGTCGCCGACCACCACCATGTGGCGATGCTGCGCTGGGACGGATGCCGCGACGGCTGCCACACCGCACCTCGCTCCGCCAACGGCACCTGCCCCATCCGGGCCGCCGGCAGCAGGCGCCGCCGCTCGTTGTGGTCCAGATGCAGGACCTGCAGCTCCCGTACCATCCACGCCCCTCGCATCGACCCGACCGGCCCGGCCCACCGGGCAGGGAACCCCCGCAACCTCATAGCACGGCAGGTGCACCGCCGGGCCCAACTGGCCACAACGGCAGTCGGTTTCTGGACAACTCCACCACACCGGCAGCACCTGCAAAGGATCAACGACGGCGGGGTCCGGGCTGGCAGTCGCCGACCGTGGCCACGGTGACGGTCTTGCCGGCGTGTGCGACGCCGGGACGGAGTTTCTGCCGTGCGACGACGAAGGTGCCGTCGGTTCCGACGCGTCGGATGGCCCGCCGTGGTTGGGACAGGGGCGGTGGCAGCGGTGTCGTGGCAACCCGGGCGCCTGTGAGTCCGGCACGTCGCTGGTGCGGGATCGGGGCAGGCAGGGTCTTGACCAGAAGTCCGGCGTGGATGACGTACATCATGCTGCCGTCGAAGCGCAGGGTGACGCGCTTGCCGATCAGTTCGGAGCCGAGGGCGACGGGGGTCTGCCCGAGCGAGACCATGCTGTCCTTGGACGCCTTGCGCTCGACCTCGACCACCGTTGTGGGCGTCAGGGGTTTGTCCGCGCTGATGCCGCCTCGGGGCTCGGGCCCACCGACCCGCCCGCCCCGCATGATCAGCACTGAAGGTCATCGAGCGGGTTCGGATGAGCTGTCCGTCGAGCAGGACGTGGACGGTGCGCTGGCTGGCCCAGACCGTGACGGTCCGGCCGACCAGGGGCGGACTGAACTTCCATCTCTGTCCCTGCGGCAGCGTCACATGCCGGCCGGGACTGACCACCGCCTCGAACTCCACCGCCAGATCCGTGACGCAGGTGTTGTTTCAGGCGGCAGGAAATGGGGGGAGGTGGGTGTTGATCCATGAGAGGCCGCCGAGGTCGAGGTGGTGGCGGCTGCGGGTGACGGCGACGTAGGCGAGGCGGGCGTCGGTGTCGTTGACGGGTTCGGGGATGGGGCGGCCATGGGCGTCGTGCTGGTCGGTGTCTTTGGGCGGGGGGAAGTCGTCGGCGATGCGCACGGTGGGCCATTCGCGGCCTTTGGCGGTGTGCGCGGTGGAGACGGTGACGCCGGCGTCTGTCTCGTCGGTGAGCTGGTTGATCGCGGCGAGGATGGCGTCGGGCCCGTGCGTGTCGACGAGATTGACGAAGGGCTGCAGGTCACGTCCGGCGGGGTCGTGTTCGGCGTACTCCTGCAGCTCGCTCCAGGAGCGGAAGAGAACGAGCTCGGGATGGGCGGTGGCGCGGCCCTCTTTGAGGTCGCGGGCGGCGAGTGCCAGCGCGGCCAGCGCCTGTGCGCCGCGGGCCAGGGCGACGCGCCGGCCGTCGGTGAGCAGGCGCATGACTTCGGTCATGGCGCCGATGTTGGTGCGGCACAGCACCGCGTCCGGACAGTCGAGGTCCCCGACCGTGGTGGGGATGGTGTCGGTGCCGGTCAGACGGATGGGAGCGTCCGCGAGCTCCAGCCACCGGTTGGCCTGCTCCGCGATCAGGGGACCGAAGCGGAAGGAGCGTGTGAGGGTCAGGTGCGTGGCGTCGAAGCCGGTCATCACGTCGCGGGCACCGCGCCAGCCGTAGATGGCCTGGGCGGAGTCGCCGACCATGACGAGCTGCGCGTGGTCGCGCTGGGCGGAGAAGACTTGTTCCAGGACGGGGTTGGTGTCCTGGGCCTCGTCGAGAAGCAGGAAGTCCGCGTCGATCCATGGTTCGGTGAGGGCCCACATTTTCAGGTAGTGGTCGTGCTCGAAGCGCACCACCCCGTGGTCGGGGTTGTGCAGGTCCGCCCAGGCACGGTGGGCGAACGGAAGGACCGCTTCGGTGAACTGTGCCTGTTCGGCGGGTGTTCCCAGGCGGCGCAGCGGCGGGACGTGGTGGCGGTCGAGGGAGCGGTCGGCGGAGTAGCAGAAGCGGGTGACCGTGCGCAGCACGGTGTTGGACAGCGACCTGGCGGTGATCTCGTGTTCGCCGATGCGGACGGGGCGGGTGATGCCGAGTGCCCGGCCGGTTTTCCAGGCGCTCTGGCGGGGGCTGTTGAGGCGGTGGGTGTAGCGGTGGCCGAGGGCCGCGTAGGCGGTGGCATGGGCGGTCTTGCATTGCACGGTACGGGGGAAGCGCGCCGCGGCGTCGAGGGCGATGCTTTTGTTGAAGGCGAGGTAGCGGCCGCGGCGCTGGGTGGCGGCGGCGAGCAGGGCAAGGGTGGTGGTCTTGCCCGTGCCGGCGCCGGCTTGCAGGACGAGGTGGTGACCGGCGCGGAAGGCGTCGGCGGCGTGCACTTGTTCATCAGTGGGCGTGGGCAACAAAGGCTCCGCGATAGAGAAGAGAGACCGAAAGGGCAGGGCGGCTGCAGCGGCCTGCGCCGGTGTGCTGCAAGGGCGCGGGTGCTAGGTTCTGTCGTCAAATGATCTTGTGTGGTGGATCATGGTCGGGTGATACGTCGCCATGAACTGTCGGATGCCGAGTGGGAGTTCGTCCGCC